>JAOIOC010000027.1 GCA_028140145.1 SAR86 cluster bacterium
TTCTGTTAGTAGCGGCGAGCGAAAGCGGAACAGCCCTTAAGCTTTGTTGAAGAAAGAAGAAAGAGTTGGGAAGCTCTACCATAGAAGGTGATAGTCCTGTATTTGAATTCTTCTTCAAAGTGAAATCGAGTAGGTCGGGACACGTGGAATCTTGACTGAACATGGGGGGACCATCCTCCAAGGCTAAATACTCTCAGCTGACCGATAGTGAACCAGTACCGTGAGGGAAAGGCGAAAAGAACCCCGGAGAGGGGAGTGAAATAGAACCTGAAATCGTATGCATACAAGCTGTCGGAGCTCTAAGTATATCTTCGGATATACGGAGTGACGGCGTACCTTTTGTATAATGGGTCAGCGAGTTACTGTCTGTGGCAAGCTTAACTTTAATAGGTAGGCATAGGGAAACCGAGTCTTAATAGGGCGTTGAGTCGCAGGGAGTAGACCCGAAACCGGGCGATCTATCCATGGCCAGGGTGAAGGTGAGGTAACACTCACTGGAGGCCCGAACCCACTTATGTTGAAAAATGAGGGGATGAGCTGTGGATCGGAGTGAAAGGCTAATCAAGCTCGGAGATATCTGGTTCTCCTCGAAAGCTATTTAGGTAGCGCCTCGTGTATTACTCTTGGGGGTAGAGCACTGTCTCGGCTAGGGGGTCATCCCGACTTACCAAACCGACGCAAACTCCGAATACCAAGAAGTATGAGCACGGGAGACAGACTGCGGGTGCTAACGTCCGTAGTCGAAAGGGAAACAACCCAGACCGCCAGCTAAGGTCCCAAATTATGGTTAAGTGGGAAACGATGTGGGAAGGCACAAACAGCTAGGAGGTTGGCTTAGAAGCAGCCATCCTTTAAAGATAGCGTAACAGCTCACTAGTCGAGTCGGCCTGCGCGGAAGATTTAACGGGGCTAAACCATAAACCGAAGCTGCGGATAGATGTTAACATCTATGGTAGAGGAGCGTTCTGTACGCCAATGAAGAAGGACCGAGAGGTTCTTTGGAGGTATCAGAAGTGAGAATGCTGACATGAGTAACGAGAGAGAGGTGAAAAACCTCTCCGCCGAATGATCAAGGTTTCCTGTCCAACGCTAATCGGGACAGGGTAAGTCGGCCCCTAAGGCGAGGGCGAAAGCCGTAGTCGATGGTAAACAGGTTAATATTCCTGTACTTTTTGTAATTGCGATGGAGTGACGGAGCAGGCTAGGTCAGCAGGGCGATGGTTGTCCCTGTTTAAGGTCTTAGGCATGTATCTTAGGTAAATCCGGGATGCTTTATGCTGAGAACTGATGACGATTTTTCATTTATGAAAAAGAAGTGATTGATGCTTTACTTCCAGGAAAAACTTCTAAGCTTAAATTGCAAGGAACCGTACTCTAAACCGACACAGGTGATCAGGTAGAGAATACTAAGGCGATTGAGAGAACTTGGGTTAAGGAACTAGGCAAAATGGTACCGTAACTTCGGGAGAAGGTACGCCTCTATTACGTGATGAAACTTGCTTTCTAAGCGGAAAGAGGTCGAAGATACCAGGTGGCTGCGACTGTTTACTAAAAACATAGCACTCTGCAAACACGTAAGTGGAAGTATAGGGTGTGACGCCTGCCCGGTGCCGGAAGGTTAATTGATCAGGTTAGTCCTCGGACGAAGCTTGTGATCGAAGCCCCGGTGAACGGCGGCCGTAACTATAACGGTCCTAAGGTAGCGAAATTCCTTGTCGGGTAAGTTCCGACCTGCACGAATGGCGTAACGATGGCCACACTGTCTCGACCCAGGACTCAGTGAAATTGAATTTGCGGTGAAGATGCCGTATACGCGCGGCTAGACGGAAAGACCCCGTGCACCTTTACTATAGCTTCACACTGGACTTTGAATTTATATGTGTAGGATAGGTGGGAGACTTTGAAACCAAAGCGCTAGCTTTGGTGGAGTCGTCCTTGAAATACCACCCTTATACATTTGAGGTTCTAACTTAGATCCGTTATCCGGATCAAGGACAGTGTGTGGTGGGTAGTTTGACTGGGGCGGTCTCCTCCCAAAGAGTAACGGAGGAGTGCGAAGGTATCCTCAGCATGGTCAGACATCATGCAATGAGTGCAATGGCATAAGGATGCTTAACTGCGAGACTGACAAGTCGAGCAGATACGAAAGTAGGTCATAGTGATCCGGCGGTTCTGTATGGAAGGACCGTCGCTCAACGGATAAAAGGTACGCCGGGGATAACAGGCTTATACCCCCCAAGAGTTCACATCGACGGGGGTGTTTGGCACCTCGATGTCGGCTCATCACATCCTGGGGCTGGAGCAGGTCCCAAGGGTATGGCTGTTCGCCATTTAAAGTGGTACGCGAGCTGGGTTTAGAACGTCGTGAGACAGTTCGGTCCCTATCTGCCGTGCGCGTTGGAGATTTGAGAGGAGTTGCTCCTAGTACGAGAGGACCGGAGTGAACGAACCTCTGGTGTTCGGGTTGTCACGCCAGTGGCATTGCCCGGTAGCTATGTTCGGACAGGATAACCGCTGAAAGCATCTAAGTGGGAAGCCCCCCTCAAGATAAGATCTCCCTGAACCTTCGGGTTCCTAAAGAGCCGTTCAAGACTAGGACGTTGATAGGCAAGGTGTGTAAGTGCTGTGAGGCATTGAGCTAACTTGTACTAATTGCTCGTGAGGCTTAACCGTATATTTTTAGTTATTTAGAAATTTTTCTAAACTAAGCCAGAATATTTGGAATTCAATACGAAAAAACGAATTTTGCTCGATGACAATAGCAAGTGTGTCCCACCTGATTCCATTCCGAACTCAGAAGTGAAACCACTTAGCGCCGATGGTAGTGTAGCTTTTGTTACGCGAGAGTAGGACATCGTCGAGCTTTTCGTTTATATTCTCAATATGAGAATCTTTACATTACTTATTTTCCTTTTCTTATTTTCTTGTACTCAAACTCCATCTGTTTCTTCAGAATATATGGATAATTTTATCGAGTATGTAGAAACATTATCTTCAGACGATTTTGAGGGCAGAGCTCCAGGCACACCCGGAGGAATTAAAACTAAGAACTTTATATCGGAAAAGTTTTCAGAATTTGGCCTTGAAGGTTTGAACGGCAGTTATCTTAGCGATGTCAAATTAACTGAAATTACACTTAAAAATTCATCTACTTTTTCTATTTCTCATAACGATAAGAAGTTAGATATAGACTTTGGAGCTGATTATGTTTTTTGGACAAAAAGGCAAGTCAATGAAGTTGAACTAAAAAATCAAAAAATGGTTTTTATAGGCTACGGCGTTGATGCTCCTGAATACGATTGGAATGACTACGAAGGAGTCGATTTAAAGGGAAAAGTAGTTGTAGCTTTAATCAATGATCCAGGTTTTGAGCTGGAAAATGAAAATATATTTAAAGGAAAAGCCATGACTTACTACGGTAGATGGACCTATAAATTTGAAGAAGTTGCAAAAAAAGGAGCCACAGGGATGCTCATCATTCATGAAACTGCTCCTGCTGCATACGGATGGAACGTTGTAGAGACAAGCAACACAGGGCCTCAATTGGATTTATATTCAGAATCAAAGAATGTCCATAGAGCAAAGATTGAAGGATGGATCACCAAAGAGACTTCAGAGAAAATTTTCTCTCTTATTGGATCTTCCTATGAAGACATGAAAAGCGCTGCTTTGAAGAAAGACTTTAAAGCTATCGAGTTGGAAGGCTTTCAGATCAGTGCAAAAATTAACAATCAAATTAAATATGCAAATTCTCATAATGTGGTGGGTATAAAAAGAGGGAAGACTTATCCTGATGAATTCATAATGTTGATGGCTCATTGGGATCATCTAGGTAAGGATTCTTCCTTAGATGGAGACCAAATCTATAATGGAGCAGTTGATAATGCTACCGGAACTGCCTTGATTATGAGCGTAGCTGAAAGATTAAAAAATGAAGATACAGAAAGGTCTGTAATGTTTCTTGGTTTAACTGCTGAAGAATCGGGATTATTAGGTTCAGCCTATTTAGCAGAGAATTTTCCATTTGATTATTCTCAAATTGTTGCAGGAATGAATTTTGATGGAATACCCGCAATTGGTAAAACAAAAGACATGTTAGTTATTGGTTATGGAGCCTCTGAATTAGAAGATTTTCTCAAAAAACATCTAAAGAAATATTCAAAAGTCATTACGCCAGACTTATTCCCTGAAAAAGGATTTTTCTATCGATCGGATCACATAAGTTTTGCAAAAAAAGGAATCCCTGTTTTGTATGCAGACCCGGGATACGACCTTGTTGATGGTGGTTTGGAAAAAGGCATGAAGTATGCAGCAGAATATACTAGCAATCTCTATCATCAGGTAGCAGATGAAGTATACGAAGATTGGAATTATGATGGAATAGCTGAAGATATAGATATCTTCTATTCAATGACAAAGGATTTAGCAAATTCCAGAGAATTCCCTAATTGGTACGAAAACAACGAATTTAGATCCATAAGAGATAATTCATTAATCAATAAGAGTCCCTAAAGAGCTTGCAAACTCTCCATTATTTGGGAAATCAGCCGTTAATCCAGCAAAAGAAATCCACCTTTTTAGAACGCTCTTGTATAAATCATATTGAGGCGTTCTCCCAACTACGTAAACATTCTCGCAGTTGAATGCTACTGCAGTTGCAGAAGCCATTCTCGCAACAGTTTGTCCGACTAAATTCATTATTGCAGCTGCTTTGTCTGCTTTAGTTGATTTATTTTTATATCTTACTTTTCCAAAATTTACAGCGGTTGCATCTTTGGGTAATTCGCCTATTGGTCCTGATACAACTTCATTAAGTAATAAATCTACCTTTTCTACCTTGCCTCGATTCGCAAGTTTATTGATTACATCAGGATTATTTTCATCATTAATTAGATTACACAAACCAACTATAGTTCCTCCTCCAACGCCTGTTCCCCCTGCATGAGATATAATATTTCCGTCACTTAAGACGAATGCCGTACCAGATCCGGAGCTGATAATTAACTTTTTTTTATCATTTTTAGCCAAGTAATTTGTACCTTTACTGATGGCATCTATTTCATTTGCGTGCGATAACTCAATTCCATCAATCTTTGAAGGTAAATCATAGTGCTTTCCCCCTGTCACACCTATAAATTCGACATCATCAAAATTAACTAATTTATGAATTTGTTTTGAAATATTAGAAACTGATAACTTTTTAGAATCGAAAGATATAAACTTTGGTTCAGATTCATCTAGAATAGATAAATCTGTGAAACTAATACCAAAATCAATTCCTACTTTCATCGAACTTTTTTTGTTTACATCATACATGAAGAATTTTAAGCAAATTATTACAATTTGTTTTTTTGCAATCGCATTGGCTAACTGTGGTGGCGGAGGGAAGGGTGGTTCAACACAGCCTTCTTCTCCAAACAATGACGTTCCTCCTCAGAACTCTCAATCAAATTCAAGTCAAACACAATCTTCTCAAGACTCTAGTAGTTCAGACTCAACTGCATCTTACGTAGAGTTGATGACAAAATTTACAAGTTCGGTTGAGTATATAAATCAATACGGGCTTGCCATGATTAATGCTGCAGAGCCATATGCAAATAGTCTTTCTGGTGCTGGAACAACCATTGGAATAATGGATAGTGGAATTGAAACAAATCATGTCGAGCTTGATTCGCAGAACAAAATTACAACTGATAGTGTTTTAGATTATTCAAATTTTTCGGGGTATAGAGCACCCACAGCGGATGATAAAACTCATGGAACTTTTGTTGCATCAATTGCAGCAGGAGACAGAGATGAAAGCAATAATCCTAATGATATTCAGGGAGTTGCCTATAATGCCCAAATTCATTTTATTGCTATTCCTCTTGCAGAACCTGATGAAGATTATGAACCTGTAGAAGTCACTGAAGAAAATGCAGAGGATTACAGTGGTCTTGATCAGGCATATGCCTCTTTTTATAAAGACTTTACATCTAGATATGTTACGGCAGTGAATAATAGTTATGGAATGCAAGGAAACATTGCAGATTATGAGGAGTCTGCAGTTAGAGCATCTTTTCCTACTGTAATAGAAACCATTGCACAACAGAATAAAATTAATAAAACTATTTTTGTATGGAGTGCAGGTAATGCAGGAGGATATTCAGAACAACAAGTTGATAACTCCAGTCCAGAAATTTTTCCAGGAATGGTCTATTTTATCGAAGAGCTCCAGGATACCTCTGTTGCGGTTGTTTCAGTTAACGAAGAAGGTCTAATTGCAGATCACTCTAATCGTTGTGGCTTAGCAAAAGATTTTTGTGTTGCTGCTCCGGGCGAGAATATTACCGGGGCCTATGTTACGACTGAATATCCTGAAAATGATAACTATGGAACAGGTTCAGGAACTTCTTTTGCAGCTCCTTTCGTCAGCGGTGCAGTAGCATTATTAACAGAAAAATTTAGGGGTCAATTGACAGGGCAAGAAATACTTCAACGTATTTATGTAACAGCAAATAAAGAAGGAGTTTACTCAAATTCTGATATTTACGGTCAAGGTCTTCTTGATTTAAAAAAAGCTATAGAACCGATTGGACAAACCTATTTTATTTCTCCCATAACAAACCAAGTAACCACTTTTTCTCAGGCCAACATTTTTTTGAGTTCGCCATTATTTGGAAGTCTAAATAACTTAGGCGATAAACTATTCTTAACTTATTTTGACGAGCTTGGAGCCCCCTTTTCAATTAATGCAAGTCAACTCGTAAGAAATAATAATCCAGAGAATAGTTATTTACCTAGATTTCCCAACTCGCAATTACCTACATCAGGAAATGAATATTTACAGTTATTTTCCACAGTAGAGAATTATGATTTTTTATCTAATCAAACTACTCAGAAAAGTGGTTTTTCTTATGCTCTTTCTTTAGATCCCAATAATTCTTTAAATTTATCTTTAAATCAGAAGAATTATTATTCATCACTAAGTACTTCTTACGATCCAATTAAAAATTTTGTATCCAATGGGCCAAGCATAAAATACTCATTCAAAGACAAAAGATTTGGTTACGGTTTTAGTTTTTCCAAAGGTTTCCAAGGTTGGAATCCCTGGACTGATCAAGATAAGGCTTATTCGAAGTATTTTTCAACTCAGTTAAATATTTTCTCAAAAAATAATAAAACATCCATCAAGTTGGGACGCCTTGAGGAAGATTCTTCTTATCTTGGGATGATGTTTTTAAATGGACAAAGTTCCTCAAAAAATTCCTATTCTTCAATATTAACTATCAATTCAGATTTTTTTATTAATGAGAATTTCTCAGCCTTCATATCATTGACGGGCATGAGGGCTGAACCTTATGAAAATTTCTCTTTTATCAATATTAGATCGGATTCATCATTTCTTACATCAACAAACCTAAGCATTCTTGGTAAAGATATTTTCAATAAAAAAGATCGTTTTAGATTGGACTATTTAGTTCCTTTATCTATAGAAAAAGGTACAGCTGACCTTGAATTTATATCTGGAAGAGACTATTTTGGTAATTCCACGGTAGGTACAGTAAAAGTTAACTTGGCGCCTGCACATAGAGAAAGAGTTTTTTCAGCAAATTATTCATCTCCAATCAATGATTTTTCCGAATTCGGACTTAAATTATTTCTTGTTGAGAATCTCAATAACATAAAAGCAGAAAGTCAGGCTAACCTGACTTTCTATTTAAGATTAAAAATTAAATAAAACTTAAGCTTGGTTTAGCATTTCTGCTACAGCCTTAGCTTGCTCGTTTGATTCTTTGACGATTTGCTCTGAGCTTTCGAGAGGTTTTGTTATCTCAGCCCAATCAATTTCAAAATCACTAGGAGCATTTTCATATTCAAGTAGACCTAATTCTTCATATTTTGGTCTGATGGAGTCTGTCAAAAGACCAATTTTTGATAAATTAGGCATGACTCTTGAGAATAAGAAGTTTCTAAAAGTTTCCATGGCTCCTGATTCTAAAGTAAATTGCCTAGCTTCCTCAGGAGACATTTTCAAAAATTTCTGCATAGCAGTGGTGTTAATAATTCTATCTCTTGAAATGACACATGCTTCGTATGCAAACTGCGCTCTGTCTTCTACTTCTTCTGGACTTAAAGTTTTTATATATTCTTCTAGATAATTAATCCCGAAGGTGACATGTCTGGCTTCATCTCTGATTACATAATGAAGTAGTTGTTTGAGAAGTACGCAATTAGTATCTAGTTTTAAGTTAGTAAATGCGGCCAAGGCAAGACCTTCAATAATTACTTGCATACCAATAAACTTAAGGTCCCATCTTTCATCAGTCAAAATTTTATCAAGCAAAGCTTTTAGGTTTGCATTAACAGGATAATGAAAACCTATTTTTTCCTGAAGATATCTGTTGAAAACTTCAACGTGTCTTGCTTCATCAAAAGTTTGTGAAGCAGCATAAAGTTTTGCATTGTATGTTGGTGCACAACTTGCAATTTGTGAGGCAACTAATAACGCACCCTGTTCTCCATGCAAAAACTGACATAGGAGTTCAGCTGTTTCGTGTCTATCAAATTCTATTTTTTCTTCATCAGATAGATTTTTCCAAGCATCTAATTGCTCATGAGGTGGCTCGAACAATTCTCCACCAACTAAAGGCTTATCTTTAGGATGATTGTAACTCCAATCTAAATCAATAGAACCGTTCCAATTTAGTTCTTTACCTAATTCATAAAGTCTTTTAATTCTATTTTCTGCTACTGTGTAATCCCAGTTGTATGCTCCGGTTAGAGGGGTATTAAAGATTTCTATTACATCTTCAACATGCTTCTCTTCTAGAGGCAATTCATCATCAAAATATATTAAATCTTCAGGTGGTCCGTTTCTTTTAACAATTTCCATATGTGTACCTTTTTTAAAAATTTATTAAAGCATTTTGAATGCCGAGGGTCAATTTAATCAGGTTTCAAATAGTGAGGTTAATTGATCAAGCATAGCACCTCCTAATTCTTCTGCTCTGTGAATGGTGACTGCTTTTTTATAGTATCTTGTAACATCATGTCCGATACCGATCGCAATAAGCTCTGTTTCAGATGCGGTTTCTACTTTTTTTATAACATCTCGTAGATGAGTATCAAGATAATTGGTAGAGTTTGTCGAAAGCGTACTGTCATCAACAGGGGCTCCATCTGAAATAACCATTAATATTTTTCTTTGCTCAGGTCTTTTATTTAGTCTGTTTTGAGCCCACATCAATGCTTCTCCATCTACATTTTCTTTTAAAAGTCCCTCTCTGAGCATCAGTCCTAGATTTTTTCGTCCCCGTCTCCAAGCTTGATCTGCAGGTTTGAAGATTATGTGTCTCAAGTCATTTAAGCGCCCTGGATTAGGTATTTTGCCTTGCTCTAACCATAACTTTCTGGAGTCTCCACCTTTCCAGTGTTTAGTTGTAAATCCAAGAATCTCTGTTTTTATATTGCATCGATCAAGAGTGCTGCCAATGATATCTGCACAGATTGCTGCAGTAGTCATTGATCTTCCTCTCATAGATCCAGAGCTATCAACCAAAATAGAAACAAGAGTATCTTTAAACTCTGAGTCCTTTTCAATTTTAAAACTTAGTGGGGTGAGAGGATCTACGATAATTTTGTGAAGTTTGCTTGGATCTAGCTGACCTTCCTCCTTATCAAATTCCCAAGATCTATTCTGTTGAGCTAATAATAATCTTTGCAGTCTATTAGCTAATTTCGCTATGGCATTTTTACTGGATTCCATTAATTGATCCAATCTTCCTCTTAATCTAGCTAATTCTTCAGAGTCGCATAACTCCTCCGCTTTAACTTCTTCATCAAAATCTTTCGTGTAAACTTTGTATTCTTGTTCCCCAACTTTTTTAAGAAGTTCTTCTAATTTTGATCTATTTTCAATCCATGAATCTTCATCAGCATCTACTTCTCCCTCTTCGATATCCATTTCTTCATCTTCTATAGAAGT
>JAOIOC010000028.1 GCA_028140145.1 SAR86 cluster bacterium
GTAGCTAATGAAGCCTTAGTAATTCCAAGAAGAATTCTGTCAAATTCAATTACAGCTTTTCCATCTTCAGAAAGAGTTTTATTTTTTTCAGCAACTGCAGATAGTTCGGCTTGTTCACCTAAAATAAAGTCAGAATCGCCAGGATCAGTGATTTCAACTTTTCTTAGCATTTGTCTCAAAATTACTTCTATGTGTTTATCAGATATCTCAACTCCTTGGAGTCTATAAACATCTTGTATTTCATTCACAACATAATCAGTGAGCTCTTCAACACCTTTCAGGGCAAGAATATCGTGAGGGCTTAAAGGTCCATCGCTTACTACATCTCCTTTACTAACCATCTCTCCTTCGAAAACATTAATATTTCTTGTTTTGGGAATAAGCGTCTCTGAAGTTACTTCCTCCTTACCATCCATTTTTGTTATGACTAATCTTCTTTTTCCTTTAGTTTCCTTACCCCAAGAAACCACCCCAGACATATCGGCTAGAATTGCTTCCTCTTTAGGTTTTCTAGCTTCAAATAAATCTGCAACTCTTGGTAAACCACCAGTTATATCTCTAGTTTTAGATGATTCTTTAGGAATACGAGCAATAACATCACCAACTTTTATTTTTGAGTTATTTGTCAAGCCAAGAATAGAGTTACCTTCGAGAGAATATACAGCAGCATGCTTTCCTCCAGGTAAAGTAACTTCTTTTCCTTTTTCATCCATAATGCTTACAGATGGACTTAGCTCTTTACCTGATGAAGATCTTTCAGAAACATCCAAAACTTGAGTGCTACTCAATCCAGTTAAATCATCCTGTATTGTCTTGACTGTAATGCCTTCTTCCATATCAGATAATTTAACTTTACCTTCAACTTCAGAAATTATAGGTCTCGTATGAGGATCCCAAGATGCAATAATATCTCCTGCCTTAGCTTGATCTCCATCATTAACAGAAATAATAGCTCCATAAGGAACCTTGTATCTTTCTTTTTCCTGACCATTTTCATCCGATACCGAAATCTCAGCTGATCTTGATATACAAACATTTTTCTTTTCTTTATTTACAAGTGAATTAAGATTTGTGTATTTAACGCTCCCATCGTATTTAATTTGAACTTTATCTTCTTCAGAAGACCTCGAGGCAGCACCTCCAATGTGGAAAGTTCTCATTGTTAGCTGTGTGCCTGGCTCACCTATTGATTGAGCAGCTACAATTCCTACAGCTTCTCCAGGGTCAACAAGATTCCCTCTTCCCAAGTCTCTTCCATAACACATGGAGCATATTCCGTATGCTGTTTCGCAAGTTATAGGAGATCTTACAAAGATTGAATCGATAGAATGATTTCCTAATTCTTGTGCAATAGCCTCATCGATAACAGTATTTGCAGCCAACTTAAATGCTCCGTCTGCTGAAGAAACTTCTTTTGCTGTGACTCTACCTAAAACTCTATCTTTAAGCTCAAGTACAGTTTCACCTCCTTCGATAATTGATTTAATTTCAATACCTTTTTTAGTCTCACAATCAACTTCTCTCACCACTAAATCTTGTGCCACATCAACTAATCTTCTAGTTAAGTAACCAGAATTAGCAGTTTTCAGAGCGGTATCTGCCAGTCCTTTTCTTGCTCCATGAGTAGAGGTGAAATATTGCAATACTGTCAATCCTTCCCTGAAATTGGCAGTTATAGGAGTTTCAATAATTGAACCGTCTGGCTTGGCCATAAGACCTCTCATTCCTGCAAGCTGTCTTACTTGTGCGGGTGAGCTTCTTGCACCAGAATCCAAGTACATATAAACAGAGTTAAAGGAATCTTGATCAACCTCTTCTCCATCTTTGTTTTTAACTTTTTCTTTTGAGATAGTATCCATTAAAGAGTTTGCTACTTTTTCATTAGCACGGGACCAAATATCAATGACCTTATTGTATTTTTCACCTTGAGTCACTAAACCAGATGAGTATTGAGCCTCTATATCCTTTACCTCTTGTTCAGATTTTTCAATGATTTCGGCCTTATCCTCCGGGATTAAACAATCATCAACACAAATTGAAGAGCCAGATTTAGTTGAGTATTCATAACCTTGATACATGAGTTGATCTGCAAAAATTACAGTATCTTTCAAACCACAATCTCTGTAGCAAGTGTTTATCAGATCGGAAATGCCTTTGCTGGTTAAGGTCTTATTAAAATGTTCAAAAGTTAATCCATCTGGGGAGATTTGATAAAGTAATGCTCTTCCAACTGTAGTATCTTTAAGTTCAGTTTGGCCTTCTTTATCTTTGATCCTTACTTTAACCTTTGCCTGAAGTTCAACTGCATCTGTTTCAAAAGCTCTGGATACTTCTTTAACATCTGCAAATATCGATCCCTCACCTTTTGCATTAATTTTTTCTCTTGTCATGTAGTAAATACCTAACACAACATCTTGGGACGGATCTATGATTGGCCTACCATTTGAAGGTGAAAGAATATTGTTACTCGCCATAAGCAAGGCACGGCATTCAAGTTGAGCTTCTAAAGTTAGCGGAACGTGAACAGCCATTTGATCCCCATCGAAATCTGCGTTGTAAGCTTTACAAACTAGAGGATGTAATTGGATGGCTTTACCTTCAATAAGTAATGGTTCAAAAGCTTGGATTCCCAATCTATGGAGTGTTGGAGCTCTATTTAAAAGAATAGGATGTTCCTTTATAACGTCGGCTAAAATATCCCAAACAACAGGCTCTTCTCTCTCAACCATCCTTTTTGCACCTTTGATGGTAGTTGCTAGCTCAAGATTTTGAAGCTTCCCAAAGACAAATGGTTTGAAAAGTTCAAGAGCCATTTTTTTAGGTAGACCACATTGATGCAATTTTAAAGTAGGTCCGACCACGATCACTGAACGGCCAGAGTAATCAACCCTTTTTCCTAAAAGGTTTTGTCTAAATCTTCCTTGCTTACCTTTTATCATGTCAGCTAAAGATTTGAGAGGTCTTTTGTTCGAACCAGTTATAGCTCTTCCTCTTCTTCCATTATCTAAAAGAGCGTCAACTGATTCTTGGAGCATTCTTTTTTCATTTCTGACTATAATTTCAGGAGCATTGAGTTCCATTAGTCTTTTAAGCCTATTGTTTCTGTTTATCACTCTTCTGTATAAGTCGTTGAGATCTGAAGTAGCAAATCTTCCTCCTTCAAGAGGAACCAAAGGTCTTAAGTCTGGGGGCAATACAGGCAAGACATCGAGGATCATCCATTCAGGCTTATTGGAAGAATTACTGAATGACTTTATGATTTTCATTCTTTTAGAAAGTTTTTTTATTTTTGCTTCAGACTTGGTTTCTGTCATTTGTTGTTCAATCAAAGCAATTTCCTCTTCTAAATCCATATCAATTAGCAGTGTCTTAACTGCTTCTGCTCCCATTCCTGCCCTGAATTCTTCACCATAATTTTCAAGAGCCTCGTAATACTCTTCTTCATCTAAAATCTGACAGCTTTCAAGATCTGTCATTCCTGGATCAGTAACTACAAAAGATTCAAAATATAGAATTCTTTCTAATTCTCTTAGCGTCATATCTAAAAGTAGAGCAATTCTTGAAGGTAGAGATTTTAGAAACCAAATGTGGGCAACGGGTGCAGCCAGTTCAATGTGACCCATTCTTTCTCTTCTAACTTTAGCAAGTGTGACTTCAACTCCACATTTTTCACAAACTACTCCCCTATGCTTCATCCTTTTGTATTTGCCGCAAATGCATTCGTAATCCTTTATAGGACCAAAAATCTTTGCGCAAAAAAGGCCGTCTCTTTCAGGCTTGAATGTTCTGTAGTTTATTGTTTCTGGTTTTTTTACTTCCCCAAAAGACCATGATCTTATTTGTTGGGGTGAAGCCAAACCTGCTTTGATAGCATTGAAATCATCTTGTTCGCCTTGGTTGAATAATTTTAATAAATCTTTCATTAGATCAAACCTCCTCGAAATCAATATCAATCGCTAAAGATCGAATTTCTTTTGTTAAAACATTATAGGATTCTGGAATTCCAGCTTCCATTTCATAAGAACCATCGACTATATTTTTATAGATTTTTGTTCTTCCATAGACATCATCAGACTTAACAGTGAGCATTTCTTGAAGAGTATGAGACGCACCATAAGCTTCAAGAGCCCAAACTTCCATCTCTCCGAGTCTTTGTCCACCGAATTGTGCTTTTCCTCCAAGCGGTTGCTGAGTAACTAAGCTGTAAGACCCTGTGGAACGTGCATGCATTTTATCTTCGATAAGATGATTAAGCTTGAGCATATACATGTACCCAACAGTGACCGGGCGATCAAATTTATCCCCTGTTCTTCCATCGTACAAAGTAGTTTGTCCAGTTTCAGGAAGGTTGGCTAACTTCAACATCTCTTTAATTTCTGCCTCTTTAGCTCCATCGAAAACTGGGGTTGCCATAGGAACACCGTTTTTAAGATTGTGGCAAAGCTCTAAGAATTCACTATCGTTAAGAGAACTAATGTCCTGATTCATCCCTGAATTAACATAAATTTTATCTATGAATGATCTTAGGGCTTTTAAATCCTTATAATTTTCGAGCATCTTAGATATTTCATCTCCAAGACCTTTTGCAGCTGATCCCAGATGAACTTCAAGAAGTTGTCCAACGTTCATTCTTGATGGCACTCCCAATGGATTCAATACTAAATCAACTGGCTCGCCATTTTCATCATATGGCATATCTTCGACAGGCATAATGACGGATATGACTCCTTTATTACCATGCCTGCCCGCTAATTTATCCCCTGGTTGGATTCTCCTTTTAATCGCAAGATAAACTTTAATTACTTGTTGAACTCCTGGAGGTAAATCATCTCCGGAAACAATTTTTTTCTTCTTAGCTTCAAATCTATTTTTGAGCATTTTTTCATATGCTTTCAAATTATCTTTGGAATCTTTTAACTGATCATTAATATCTTCGCTTTGCATTCTCAATTTGAACCACTCATCGGAAGCAAGGTTATCTAGAAACTCTTTAGATATTGTTTCCCCTTTGGATATGCCTCTTCCAGATATGACTTTTTGACCTGTCAAAACAGATCTTAAAGAGTTGATGGTCGCATTTGTAACGATCTCCAGTTCTTCATCAAGATCTTTTTGGATCTCCGCTAAAGAGACAGATTCAATTACAGAAGCTCTAGGATTTTTTTCTAATCCCTCTCTTGTATAAATTTGAACATCGATTACTGTGCCATCTGCACCGCTTGGAACTCTTAGAGAGGTATCTTTTACATCTGCTGCTTTTTCTCCAAAGATTGCTCTAAGAAGTTTTTCTTCAGGAGAAAGTTGAGTTTCTCCTTTTGGAGTAACTTTTCCTACTAAAATATCACCCGCCTTAACTTGTGCTCCAATATGAACAACTCCACACTCATCAAGTTTCCCTAGTGCGGATTCTCCTACATTAGGAATATCAGCCGTTATTTCATCTGGACCTAATTTTGTATCTCTTGCTGTACAAGTAAGTTCCTGAATATGAATACTTGTAAGCTTGTCTTCTTTAACAAGTTTGTCTGAAATAAGGATTGAGTCCTCAAAGTTGTATCCATGCCATGGCATGAAAGCAATCTTGATATTTTGACCAAGCGCTAACTCTCCTAAATCAATTGAAGAGCCATCAGCCAATATATCGCCTTTAGCAACTTTATCTCCAACCTTAACTATTGGTTTTTGATTCATGCAAGTATTTTGATTAGACCTTATATACTTCGTAAGGTTGTATATATCTACAGCTGAATTAGTTGAAGAGATTTCTTTCATATCTTTTCTGACCACTATTCTTCCAGAATCAACCTTTTCAACAGTCCCTTTGTTTTCTGCGATTACACAATCTCCTGAATCTTTTGCAATCAATCTTTCCATTCCAGTTCCAACAAGAGGAGCCTCTGTCTTCAAGGTAGGAACTGCCTGTCTCATCATGTTGGAGCCCATTAAAGCCCTGTTAGCGTCGTCATGCTCTAGGAAAGGTATTAGTGATGCAGCGATAGATACTACCTGCTGCGGAGATACATCCATTAGCTCAACTCTATCAGCTGACATAAGTTCAAATTCATTTTTAAATCGAACAGGAACGAGTTCGTCTACAAATTTATTATTTTTATCAAGCAATGCACTTGCTTGCGCAATAACAAATTCGCCTTCTTCTATTGCAGAAATGTACTTAATGTCTTCAGTTACTTTGCCATTAATTACTTGTCTATATGGCGTTTCAATAAATCCAAAGTCATTGACCTTAGCAAAAACAGATAAAGAATTTATTAGTCCAATATTAGGTCCTTCTGGGGTTTCTATTGGACAAACTCTTCCGTAATGACTTGGGTGAACGTCTCTAACTTCAAAGCCAGCTCTTTCTCTTGTTAAGCCCCCTGGACCAAGTGCAGAAACTCTTCTTTTGTGAGTAATTGCCGCGAGTGGATTATTCTGATCCATGAATTGTGACAGTTGACTTGAACCAAAAAATTCATTTATTGCAGCAGTTACAGGCTTTGCGTTTATTAGATCTGCTGGCCCAAAGCCCTCAGCTTCAGCTACATTCAATCTTTCTCTGACAGCTCTTTCTACTCTTAAAAGACCAACTCTGACTTGGTTCGATACCATTTCGCCAACTGATCTTATTCTTCTGTTTCCTAAATGATCTATATCGTCACAGTCTTGCTTTCCATTCCTTATATCAACAAGAGTTTTTGTCACATCAATGATGTCTTCTTTACTTAATATTCCAGGTCCTTGAAGGTCTTCCCTTCCTAGACGACGGTTGAATTTCATTCTTCCAACATCAGAAAGATCATATTTCTCTGGATTAAAAAATAAGTTTTCAAAAAGATTTGTTGCTGCTTCTTTAGTTGGTGGCTCTCCTGGTCTCATCATTCTGTAGATCTCAGCTAAAGCATCTAATTGTGAATTAGTAGTATCAGACCTCAAAGTTTCTGAAATGTAAGGCCCTGATTCAAGCTCATTAATGTATAGAACTTTAATTTCTTTAAGTTTCTGCTCTTGGATAGCTTTAACAATTGTTTCATCGATAACAGAATTACAGGATATTAAAAGCTCCCCTGTTTCTTTATTAATGATATCTTCAGCTGTAATTAATCCATTCAAGCCTTCAGAATCCAAAGATATTGTTTTAATTTTATTGGAATCGATAAGCCTGATGTGTCTTGCAGTAATTCTTTGGCCTTTTTCAACGATAGTTTCTTTACCATCTTTATCCTTTATTTCAACTGGTGATATCCTTCCCATTAGTCTTCTAGAGTTGATTTTAAGAGAGAATCCTTGTGGGGTTACAGAGTAGGTTTCTGATTCATAAAACGTTTCTAATATCTCTTGATTAGCCATTCCTAAAGCCTTAAGCAAAATTGAAGCTAAAAGCTTTCTTCTTCTGTCTATTCTTATGTAAACAAGATCTTTATGATCAAATTCAAAATCAAGCCAGGATCCTCTATAAGGAATTACTCTTGAAGCGTAAAGCAATTTTCCTGAAGAATGCGTTTTACCTTTGTCATGATCGAAAATTAACCCAGGGGATCTGTGCAATTGAGAAACTACAACTCTTTCAACACCATTTATGACGAATGTTCCATAAGTTGTCATTAGAGGTATGGTCCCCATGTAGACCTTCTCTTCTCGAGCTGATTTTAGAATTTCCTCTCCGGTAGTTTTATCAAGGAAAGAAATTCTACATATGATTCTCATGGTTGATTCATATGTAGTGCCTCTGGCAATACATTCGCTTACATCAAACTCTGGTTCATCAAGCTCGTATCCCAGATATTCGATTTTTGCATTACCCGAAACACTGATTATAGGAAAAATAGAGTGAAATACTCCATGAAGACCCTGCTTTTGCCTTTCATCTGGTGAGAGGTGAGATTGTAAAAATTCCTTATAAGAATTTGTTTGAACTTCAAGAATGTCAGGAAAATCCATGACGCTTGAAATTTTTTCAAAACTATTTCTTATTCTTTTCTTTTCAGCAAAACTATATTTATTAGGCATAAAAATTGTATGATTTTAAAGTTATTTAAGTT
>JAOIOC010000029.1 GCA_028140145.1 SAR86 cluster bacterium
ACAGTTAACACATTAGTCAGTCAAGACAAGACGGTTATTCTTGAATTGGATTGGCAAGGTGCGAAGCAGGTCAAAAGCAAAATACCCTGTTATTTAATCTTTTTATTACCGCCATCTATAGATGATTTAAAAAAGAGGCTCATCGATAGAAATCTCGATGAGAGTGAAATTATTAAAAAAAGAATTAATGAAGCAAAAAATGAGATATCTAACTCCGAAATTTACGATTTTCTCATTCTTAATGACAAATTTGAGACGGCTCTTAAAGATCTTAAGTCTATAATTCTTGACCGATGTGATCCTAAGGACTTTGTGAGGAGAATAACATCTTCTCATGTAAAGAAATTGCTGGAATAAGAACTATAAATTAAGTAGAATCCTCATCACTCTGAGGTTAGTATGGCTAGAATTACTGTAGAAGATTGCTTAAAAAGAATTCCAAATCGTTTTGAAATGGTTAAGCTTGCTGCAAAAAGAGCCAGACAAATAGCTCTTGATGGCAGAGAGCCAACTATCGATAGCGGCGATGATAAAGCAACTGTTGTTGCTCTCAGAGAGATCGCAGCTGGAACAGTTACTCAAGATAACATTCAAGAGTTTAATTTCGATATTTTTGAAGAAGAGCTCTCTGAACAACTTACTTCTGATTCAGAGACTTAATCTCCATTTTTCTCCAATTTTGTTAGAATTTCAGTGCTATGGCTACTGAAGTATCTTCTATGAAAGATTTAACAAAAAGTCTGAAGACTTATATGGACTCAGATCAATTGGAGCAAGTTAAGAAAGCCTTCTTTTTTGCAGCCAATGCTCATTCTGGTCAATATCGTGTCAGCGGGGATCCTTATGTAACTCATCCTGTAGCTGTAGCAGAGATATTGGCAAAATTCAAAATGGATGGAGATAGTCTCTCTGCTGCAATGCTTCACGATGTAATCGAAGATTCAGGAATTCCAAAGTCTTTTCTATCAAAAGAATTTAATAAAGACGTGGCTAATCTAGTTGATGGAGTAAGCAAACTCGACAAAATAAAAATTAGCGGTAAAGAAGATGAACAAGCTGAGTATTTTCAGAAAATGGTTCTAGCAATGTCGCAAGATATCAGAGTAATTGTTGTCAAACTGGCAGATAGACTTCATAACATGCGAACGTTGAATCATCTTGCCATAGCTAAACAAAAAAGGATTTCTAAAGAAACAATTGAAATTTATGCGCCCATCGCTCATAGAATAGGTATGCATCAAATATATAGAGAATTGGAAGATAGAGCATTTGAAGTTCTGAATCCTCATAGGGCTACTATTCTCAGAAAAGCAATAGATACAGCGACTAAAGGAAGGAAAAAAATCTTATCTAAAATTGAAAAATCTATAAAAGAAAAATTGAAAGAGAATAATTTGACTGGAGATGTCGTGGGAAGACAGAAACATCTTTATGGAATATTCAAAAAAATGCGGAAACAAGGAAAACCTCTTTCTGAGGTTTTGGATGTATATGCTTTTAAGATAACAGTTGAGTCTGCAATGGATTGTTATAAAGCACTTGGAGTTTTGCATAATGCTTTTAGTCCAATTGAGGGAAGATTTAAAGACTATATTGCTATTCCTAAATCTAATTCATATCAGTCCTTGCACACTGGGGTCATAACTTTTGATGGCTTGCCTGTTGAAATACAGATACGAACAAATGAAATGGATGAGTTAGCAGAATTTGGAATTGCTGCACATTGGTTATATAAGTCTGGAGAAGAAAAAGATAGTCCTGTTCAAGCAAGAGCAAGAAGATGGGTAAATAATTTAGTAGAAATCCAAAAAAATACAGAGAACTCCAGAGACTTTGTTGAAATCATAAAAACTGGATTAGTTCCTAACGAAATTTATGTCTTCACTCCCAAGGGAAGAATTATCGAATTACCAAAAGGATCGACTCCTATTGATTTTGCTTTTATGGTTCATTCTGACATCGGTCTTCATTGCAGAGGATGCAGAATTAATAAAAATCTTGCACCTTTAAGTGTTCCTCTTGAGAGTGGACAAACCGTTGAGATTATCACTGATGATATACCTCAAGCACAGCCATCGTGGCTTGAAATGGTAGTTACATCAAGAGCAAGAAGTGCCATCAGGCATCAATTAAAAAATTTAAGATCTTCAGAGGCAAGAAAATTTGGCAAGAAACTTTTAGAAAATTCCCTTGCGCAACATAACTTAAAATTAAGGAGTATTCCTAAATCAAGGATGTCTAAACTTCTAGATTCTTTGAAAGTTAATTCGCTTAATGACCTTTTGCAGCAAATAGGCCTGGGGATAAGACCAAGTAATTTTGTAGCTAATCAAATTATGCAGGCAATTGATTTTGATTCGCCCAGCTTAATTGAGTCGAGTAATTTACAAATTTCTGGCTCAGAAGGACTGCTAGTTAACTATGGACCCTGTTGTAAACCAATACCAGGAGATCCAGTTGTAGCTCATTTCACTGCGGGAAGAGGCATGGTTATTCATCAAGAAAGATGTAAAAACATTTTGCCTATTAAAGATGATCCTGCCCTGTGCGCACCTGTGCAGTGGGAAGATAATATTGATGGAAACTTCTCAGCAGAACTTGTGGTAACGACTCAAGACAGGCCAGGTATCTTGGCAGAAATTTCTTCAGCTATTTCTGAGATGAATAAAAACATTGAAGGAATAAGAGGCGAAGCCCCGGTTGGTAATCAAGTTCAACTTTTCTTAATTATAGAAGTGTCCGGAAGGGATGATTTAGCAAATATTATGAAAGCTTTAAAGAAAACAAAAAATGTAATATCAGTTAACAGAGTCCATTCATCAGAAGATAGAAAGTTGAAAATAAGATAAGAGGATGAAAAAAGTAATACATACTGATGATGCTCCCAAAGCAATAGGAACCTATTCTCAGGCAGTATTAGCAGATAAGTTTCTTTTTATATCGGGACAAATAGGTTTGGATCCAACCACGATGGAACTGGTTGAGGGATTTGAGGAAGAAACAATTCAAGTTTTCAGAAATATTTCAGCAATCTGTGAAGAAGCTGATTGCTCCATTAATGATGTTATTAAATTCAATGTTTTGCTTACAGATTTATCTAATTTTCAAAAAGTAAATGAAATTATGCAAAAGGTTCTGGAAAAGCCCTACCCTGCAAGAGCCGCATATGAAGTTTCTGCTTTGCCAAAAAACTCCTCAATAGAAATTGAATCTGTAGCCTATAAAGAATAGTGTCTTTATCGCTAACGGATGCCCTAAGAAAAATTAAAGGCGTTGGTCCAAAAATTGAAACGCAATTAAACTCCCTGAATATTTTTACAATAGAGGATCTGATTTTTCATTTGCCGATAAGGTATGAAAATAAAACACAATTAAATGAAATAAAAGATTTAGACCAAAATCAAACTGCTCATGTCGAGGGCGAGATTGTAGAAAGTAAAATTTTTTTTCCTGGAAGAAGATCTTTTTTAGCAAAGATAACTGACGGAACTGGTTTTCTTAACATAAGAATGTTTTATTTTTCACAAGCTCAGGCAATAGCTTTTGAAAAAGGCAAAATAGTTCGAGCCTACGGAAATGTGAAAATTAGCGGATCTAAAATAGAGATGTTTCATCCTAGCTATAAGGTATTTTTACTATCTGAGAGGCCTAATTTAGATAATACCTATACTCCAGTTTATCGAACTATCTCTGGTCTGACCCAATTCAGACTAAAAACAATAATAAGACAAGCATTAAGTGAACTAAATTTAGATGATATCTGTATGAAAGACGCAGATGATTTCTTTGAAAGCAAAAAGATTGATTTTCCTAAAGGAAGAGAAGCTATTTCTAAGATACATATGCCTTCAATTGATGATGATCTTAATCAGCTCAGGACTTTTAAGCATCCTGCGCAAAAGAGATTGATAGTAGAAGAATTTGCCGCCAATCAAGTAGCTATAAATATTTCATCTGAAAGGATAAATAAAATGAAATCTTTTGACCTTTCAAGTCAAAAATTAAATCTGGAGTCTTTTGATTTAAATATCCCTTTCTATCCAACAAAGGCACAACAAAAGGTCGTGCAAGAAATCATGATGAATTTTCAAGAGAAAAAGCCTATGAGAAGACTCATTCAAGGAGATGTTGGCTCAGGAAAAACCATAGTGGCCGCTGCGGCAATGAACATATGCACACAAAATAACAAACAGTCTGTTTTAATGTGCCCCACCGAAGTCCTAGCTAAACAGCATTTTGAAAACTTTGTTAATTGGTTCAAAGATAAAAATATTTCTATCGAGCTTCTCTTAGGAAAAACAAAAAAAAGCGATAAAGAAAAGATTGAAAAAAAACTTATAAATGGTGAGATTGATATTCTTATTGGAACTCATACAGTTTTTCAAAAAAATATTGAATTTAAGAGTCTGGCTCTCATTGTGGTTGATGAGCAACAAAGATTTGGTGTTAAGCAAAGATTTGATCTGGCATCAAAATCACAATCTGAAGAAATGCCTCATCAGTTATTCATGACAGCGACGCCAATTCCTAGAACATTAGCTATGACCATCTTCTCAGACCTGGATTTATCTATCATTGACGAACTGCCTCCAGGGAGAAATCCAGTTAAAACAGTAGTTTTATCCAATGACAAGAGGTTGGAGATAGTAAATAGGCTTCAAAAGGTTTGCAAAGATGGTAATCAAGTATATTGGCTTTGTACTATGATTGAAGACAATGATTCTTTTGATGTGCAATCAGCAGAAACTAGCCTCGAATGGATTAGAGAAAATGCTCCTGAGCTGAGATCAGAATTAGTCCACAGCAAACTCAGCAACGAAGAAAAAGAGAAAAACATCATAGACTTCAGAAATGGATTAATTGATATATTGGTGTGTACAACCGTAATTGAGGTAGGTATGGATGTTCCTAACGCAAGTCTGATGATAATAGAAAATGCAGAGAGATTAGGTTTATCTCAACTTCATCAATTAAGAGGAAGAGTTGGTAGAGGACCGGATATGGATTCTTACTGTGCTTTACTTTATCAAGATCCGGTTAGTGAAAATGCTCAAAAGAGGCTCGAAGCAATGAAAAAATACTCAAACGGATTTGATATTTCTGAAATAGATTTGGAATTGAGAGGAGCGGGAGAATTGTTAGGCTTGAAACAATCAGGAGGAATTGATTTTAAAATCTCAGATATATCCAGAGATGCTCAACTTCTCAAATTAAGTCAGTCCCTCACCGAAAAGATCTCTAACTTGGAATCTACCAAATTAGAGAAACTTATTGATCGATGGATCGGTCAGGATCAAGTATATATAAAAGCCCAGTAGTAACTATAAAAGAGGGGAAATCACCAAGCTAACAATTGCCATGACATTGATTAAGATATTCATCGAAGGTCCTGAAGTATCTTTGAATGGATCTCCAACAGTATCACCAACTACAGCTGCAGAGTGAGTGTCTGTTCCTTTTCCTCCTAGGTTACCTTTTTCAATGAATTTTTTTGCGTTATCCCAAGCTCCACCAGCATTAGCCATCATCAAAGCCATGGATACACAACCTATCAAACCTCCTCCTAACATTCCTCCAAGAGATTCAGGACCAAGACCAAAACCAACAACAGCTGGAGCACTTACAGCAATTACTCCCGGTAGAAGCATTCGTTTTAATGCAGCAGAAGTTGCGATATCAACACACTTAGCAGTGTCTGGTTCTGCATTTCCTTCTAATAAGCCAGGGATTTCTCTGAATTGTCTTCTTATCTCATTGATCATATCGAAAGCGGCATCTCCAACGGCTGTCATGGTGATAGAGGAGATGAGAAAAGGAATGGAAATTCCTATGAACATGCCTACAAGAACTCTGGGATCTGAGAGAAGTAATTCAAAGCTACCTCTATTGTGAGCAACTGTCTCAACAAAAGCAGCAATGATTGCGAGAGCTGCTAATGCAGCTGCACCTATGGCAAAGCCTTTACCAATTGCAGCTGTGGAATTACCTAATTCATCTAAAGAATCCGTTATTTCTCTGGTTTCACTTCCCATACCAGACATTTCTGCAATACCCCCGGCATTATCGGCAACGGGACCGTAAGCATCAATAGCCATTGTTATTCCAACCGTAGCAAGCATTCCAACTGCGGCTATGCCTACACCATACAGACCAACAAGTGAGGTAGAAACCAGAATTATTGTAGCAAGTACAAGAATAGGAAGAACTACAGATTGCATGCCAACAGAAAGTCCCGTAATCATGACTGTAGCAGGACCTGTTTCACCAGATTTAGCAATTTTCTCAACTGGTTTTGATCCTGTGTAATATTCTGTAATCAATCCAATGATGACTCCACCTACTGCGCCAGCTAATACTGCCAACCAAGTATTTACTGCATTTTCAGTCAAAATCATTTGAATTAAAAAGTAAGCTGCAATTATAAAAAGAATCGCTGATCCTATAGTTCCCGTTCTTAATGCTGTTCCAGGATCTGCTTTGGAAAATACTCTAACAATTATAATTCCAAGTATAGATGCCAATAGTCCAAGGGAAGCTAAAGCTAAAGGTAGCGCCATCATTCCAGTATTGTCGATTGTCGCAGCAATTGCGATTGATGCAATCATGGCTCCGCAATAAGATTCAAAAATATCAGAACCCATGCCAGCAACATCTCCAACATTATCTCCGACGTTGTCTG
>JAOIOC010000003.1 GCA_028140145.1 SAR86 cluster bacterium
GGCCTCAGCCAATTTTCTCCTAAGATCCAAGGCAGGATAGTGAATGCGGCGAAAGGAATAAACCCTAGATATCCCAAAATAATTTTTGTTTTTAACATATTTGCGTTTTGAAAAGTTTAATCTTAATACTCAATTCTTGAATAAAAATGCTTTTTCCCATGCTAATCTTATCTTTGTTATAGGAGATACAACATGAAAAAAATAATACTATTTGTGACATTAATTGGATTACCAATTAGTCTTTTTGCACAGGAAGTGCCAGATCCGCTAACGGCAGGATATAGCCAATGTAAATTCTTACCTGGAAAAGGTATGGAATCTCTTGAAGAATATGTAGAGCTTTTTAATGAGGAGTTAGATAAAGCAGGGATTGAAATGGGTTCAGCAATGTTGATGCCGTTTTTTAAAACTAATATTTCTGAATACGATGTTTTGTGGGTAAACACTTGGCAAGATAATGCACAAGCAGGTAAAGCAATGGATTGGTGGCTTTCAGATGCCGGCGAAAAATCCAGAGACGCTTGGCCAATGTTTTGCGATACTCAGATTTTGACTTATCAATGGTGGATGGAAGCGGTTACCGATCGTGATGATTTCGAAGGTCAAAATTTCAGTGCTTCTTATTACACTTGTAATTTAAGAGATGGAAAAAATCTTAGTGACGCCTACCTAGCATCTAATGCAGAACTTAAATTAGCTCATTCAAAAGGTTCTAAATCTAGCTCTGTTCTTATCAGGCCAGCTTCAGGGACAAATGCAGCTGAATTTCCATTTGATTTTGTAAGACTGTTCACAAATCCTTCATTTACAAATTGGGGTGAAGCTGTAGACGGTTGGTACGATAATGTTAGAGGCTCAGCAGAAAGTAACAAAGTAAGAGATACCTACGATTGCAATGGGTCGACTTTATTTACTGGAAGGATAGTTCGTTAGCTGTTTGAGGATAAAAAAGGAAGGCTAATGCCTTCCTTTTTTTTCCAACTTTAATATTGAATTAAAGTGTATCCAGCATCGACTGTGATAATTTCTCTAATTGATTCTACTTCTCTAGCAAATCTCTTAAAGTTATCACTTGCTTGACTTACGCTCAAAGCTTCAGTCATTTCAGCCATTGACGATCCAAAAATATAAGCAAAGTGAGTCATTCCATCGACTCCTCCTGCCATAATTCTATTCACGCCGTAGCTTCCAGAAGCTAAGCCGTCTTCTGTTTGTGCTTCCATCATCTTCTTGTAGGCTGCAGCATACTTAGCTTCATCGGTCACCTTCATTTGCCAAAGCATGTAAACATTTGCTTCAGGTGCAGTTCCTCCGGCATAGATTGGAGTGGACAAAGCCTGATATTCTTGACTAATAACTCCAACTCCATCGGCAAGAAATTTTTGAGCTGCTGCACAAGTTTGAAATGTTTGGCGCACATTATCCATGCCTTTTCCATTTTGATAATTAAAAGTGAGAATGTGCGAGGCTCCGTTATCACCATTAAAATGAGGCTCGAACAAAGTAACTCGAGCTGGCATTTCTTTGGCGCAGTCGGAGGCCATGAATGTTTGTAAAGATTCCACCACGGCAGCAGGATTAGAAGTTGAAAATCCATAATGCGCTGTCATCGGTGGAGAATCATGACCATCCGCAAAAAGATTGACTGCAGTGATACTCATCATAAGTAGTAAAAAATTTTTCATATTTTACTCAGCCGTGTAAAGAATTTCGCATTCTTCAATAGAGTCTCTTTCAAAAGAATCAACCAAAGATTGCATAGCCACAAAAGCTTGACTCCAAGATGCCCCGGCATAACCTTTATCAAACATAGCTCCCATTGATTTACCATCTTTTGCAAATCCTCTGACCATTAAGGTGTTACCTTCAGGACCACCGCCAATAGGCGCAAAAACAGCTAATTGGAAATCTTCACCTGCAGCCTTCATAGCAGCCTCAAGAACTTCTGTAGACTGTAAAAAAGCCACAACGTTTTCAGGTTTAATAGACACCCTGGTAACTCTTTCAAATCCTGGCGTTAACTCGAAAGGAGTTAAGGTTTTCCAGAAAGATGTATACTTTATTTTTCTCATGTTTTTTAGAGCTGTTGGAGCAGCATAAGGATTATAAGTAGTGGCATTGGCCATCATATCTTCTAGCGAAGCAAATCCATTCCAAATAAACATTTCACCAGGATAATCATGACCGGAAACAGTCATGCAATATCCACTTACATCTCCACCACCTGCTGCTAAGAACTGAGGATTTTCCTTCAAATAATCGATATATTCGTAAGGATCTTCAGCTTTTACATGAAAAGTAGTAAACCCACCTTCTGGAGGTCCTTCCTGAGACCATAAGGTACTAGTAGCAAATATAGCTACTAAAATATTCAATAAAATTTTCATAATTTCTCCTAAAATTATTCGGCAGTATAAATAACCTGACACGACTCATACGTATCAGTAACTACTTCATCTGCCAGTGAAAGTAGTTTTAAATAAATCGGCATCCAGCTAGTTCCTTCGTAAGCTTTATCAATAATTGCACCAGCTTCTTCAGAATTAGGATGTGAACCTCTAATATGGAATTCTTGTTCGGAATAACCACCACCAAAAGGTTGAAAAATTCCAAGATTAAAATCAATCCCATCAGCTTTAATTGCCTTTTCAAAAGCAATTGAAGTAGCTAGGTATTCTGGTAAATTTTCTCTTGCTATCTTAATTCTATTTAACCTTTCAAAAGAAGAGGGACGAATTGGAAAGTCCTTTAGCGGTTTCCAGAAAGTTGAATACTTAACTTCCCTCAGTTTTTGTAAGGCTCTAGGCGCAGAAGCAGGATCATAAGAATCTCCTCCTTTCATAGCCTCAGCCATTGAACTAAAACCATTCCAAACAAACATTTCTCCAGTATAACTGTTACCTGTTCTTGTGACGCAGACTCCAGCCATATCAGAACCAATTGCTTCAAAGGCTTCAGTATTTTCCTTTAAATAATCTATGTATTCTTGAGGATCGTCAGCTTGAACATGAAGCGAGGAAAAAGCACCTTCGGGTGCATTCTGGGCAAATGTAAAACTGGATAAGACCAGAATTGCCGTAAGTTGTAAAAATTTCATAAATCTCTCCTAAAAAATTTTTTACGGCCCTTAACTATAGTAAAAAATCTATTGTTATGGAATGCTAAAATGAAACTAATATGAAAACTAACAAATCGTTAATTTTTTCAGCAATTTTGATAATTCTTTTTTTACTTAGCTGTCAGAATGAACTTACTGAAAATGAGGATAGAGTAGTTATAGATATCGATACGATGGAAGACGTATTTCTTCAAAAAAGCGGGATAAATGTCTATAAAACCTGCACTAAAGGAGAAGATTTTTCTAAAAAAAATCTTGAAGTATTGTTGAGAGGATGGAATGAGGTGATGGAAGAGTTAAAAAATCCATCGGTTAGGTCATCTTTGTTTCAGAAGAATAGAACGGAAACTCTTATTTGGAGCGAGACATGGAGTGACTCTGAAACAAGAGATGAATTTAAGTTGATCTGGCAAGAGCTTTATGAGGAGAGGTGGAACTACAGATTTAATAAAGTTTTAGCTTGTGATGAGGAAATTGAAGAAGTAACTGAAATAGTTTCATCGAAAGAGCCAGATGTAGAGTGGCTAGGTCTTCCGCCTCATTATTCAATGTTCGTGTCTTGCAATTTCAAAGACGATAACGATCTTGATTTAGCTTTAGCGATTCTCTCAACTGTAGATAATGCAAATCCTGCAATTTTTTCGAATTCACATCGCTATAACGTAGAAATTACTGATGGCAATAGATTAATATTTTTAGGAAATGAAAGATTTGATTTCATTTGGAGTAACTTTTGGTTGAATAAAAAGGAACGGGATGATACTAAAAAAAGGTTGAACGAAAGTTTTATTTTTGAGAATTTATCACTCTATTTCAATTGTAATGTTGATGAATTTTCATACGAACCCATTAAATCAATAATTCAAGATATTTAAAATGTTGGATCATCCAAATCAGCTAACAAAAGAATTTATTTCGAATTTGTTTAATAAAGAAGAATTAGATCTAGATAGTTTTGACTTTGAGCCAGTAGGTTCAGGCCAGGTAGGAGATTGTTATCGAATCAACCTAAACTGGATTAATGCAAAAGATTCTCCTGCTTCTTTAATTGCCAAATGTCCTGCAGAGGATTCTTCAAGTAGAGAAACTGCAAGAAATCTTCATTTATATGAAATAGAAGTATCATTCTATAAACACTTATCTGCAAGATGTTCTGCACGAGTACCTGAACCTTACTTTGCAGATTACGATTCAGAAACAAACGATGGCATCTTACTGCTCGAGGATATGTACCCTGCCAAACAAATTCCTCAAATGGAAGGTTGCACCGCCGATGAGATTGCGATGGTTTTAAAAGAAGCTGCAGCACTTCACAAAAGTTATTGGAACGATGAAACACTTTTAACTTATCCTTGGCTTACCTATGGCATCAGCGAAGAAAGAAAAAAATTCGCCGCTGAACTTTTGCCAGCCGTCTATCCTGAGTGGAAGAACAGATACCGTGGAAGAATTTCAAAAGATATTTTTGAGATGGGCGATACTTTATTAACCAATTACGACAAGTATGCTGATGTTAGAGAAGGACCGATGACATTGGTTCAGGGTGATTTGAGGCTAGATAATCTGCTCTTCACAGATAAAAATAACAGAGCAGTCCTTCTAGATTGGCAAACTGCAGCAGTCGGCTTGCCTTTAAACGACGTAGCTTATTGCATATCAACAAGTTTTCGAGAACCTAACGAAAGAGCTAAGAAGGAGGAGGGTTTAGTCAAGGGTTATTACGATTTACTTGGGGTTAGTGATTGTTATAGTTTTGAACAAGCATGGGATGATTATCGACGTGCTTCGTTTGTAGGCTTTTTGATGGCTGTATTATCTGCAATGATTGTTGAGAGAACAGACCGCGGCGATGAAATGTTTGCTGTGATGGCAGAAAGATCGGCCTGGCAAGCTTTGCACTTGAATGCTTTATCATTCTTGGAATAAAAGATGTTTGAAAACATAAAATTTACTAATCCTTTTTCCAAATTGCCAAGTAATTTTTATACGAAGCAAAGTTGGTCTTCATTTGATCAACCTTTTTTGCTTCACTTTAATTATGACTTAGCAAAAAGTTTAGGCATTCAAGACGATCCAGAAGAATTAATGCAAATTTTTAACGGAAGCAAAAATTTCATAAAATCCTCTCCCCTAGCAATGGTATACGGGGGCCATCAGTTTGGTAATTGGGTCAATCAGCTTGGCGACGGCCGGGGAATCCTCTTTGGCCAAATTGATTCGTCTGAAGGACTTGTTGATCTTCATATTAAAGGTGCGGGAAAAACTCCTTATTCAAGGTTTGGTGATGGTAGAGCTGTTATCCGCTCATCGGTAAGAGAACATTTGTGCGGCGAAGCCATGTTTGGGTTAGGTATTCCAAGCTCAAGATCTTTAATGCTTTTCGGCAGCAATGAACTTGTGATGCGTGAAGAAACTGAACGTGGAGCAATGATTGTTAGAACTGCTAAGACTCATATCAGATTTGGACACTTTGAATATTTTCATCACAATAAAATTGCAGATGGCGTAAAAACATTACTTGATCATGTAATTGACTGCTACTACCCAGATACAAAACAAGATTCTGATAAATACTTATTATTCTTTGATGCAACAGTGAAAAAAACAGCTCATATGGTTTCAGCTTGGCAAAGTGTTGGATTCAATCATGGAGTTATGAATACCGATAATATGTCCATTCTCGGTGAGACTTTTGATTACGGTCCGTACGCTTTCATGGAAACTTATAACCCTAACTACATTTGCAACCATACCGATTCACAAGGACGCTATAGCTTTTCAAATCAGCCAAGCATTGCGGAATGGAATTGCTATGCTCTTGCCTCCGCTTTGATTGACCTTTTCAGTGAGACTGAGTTAAGAGATATTCTGAATAAATTTAATGATTATTTTTACGATTCCTTGATTGAAAAATATCGAAAGAAACTTGGTTTTAAAAGCGCTCTGGATAGCGACTACGATCTTCTTCTTGGGCTGTTTGCGATTATGGAAACAGAAAAACTTGACTATACTAATACCTTCAGGGATCTATCTATGATCATCACTTCTTCAGACGATTTAAAATTATCTGGTAACTTTTCCTCTTGGCTTGCTTCCTATAAAGCTAGATTAGGCAAAGATGAAAACAACATTGAGCAATCATTATTATTGATGAATAAAAATAATCCAAAATATATTCTCAGAAACTATCTAGCACAATCAGCTATTGAAGATGCAGAGGAAGGAAAATCAGAGAAAATAGATCAATTGGTTAAAGTGTTAAGCAACCCTTTTGATGATCTGGGCAAGTCGATGGAGAAATATTGTAAGCCTGCTCCAAAGGAACACCAAAACCAGCAGCTTAGTTGCTCGTCTTAGCAGATAGAGAAGAGAAACAAGGCCTGCAAACACTTTTTAATCCCATCAGACCGTGGCGGTCCTTTTCAAAAAAATGCAGAGGAAGTTTCTTTTTGCAGTTAGCGCAGCGGTTAGTCACGCTATATGATAACTTGAGATATAAAGTATCCGATAGAGAAACCTGTTGTAAAGAACAACATGATCAATAGGTTTCTGAGTTTTTGAAAGGTTTCGTAATCCATAATGTTCTGTTTAAGATTAGACCCTTCAGGTATGTATTGGGAGAACTGAAGGGTCTAGGGGGAAATGTTCTTATAATTAGTTTGATTAAACTAGGCTAAAACTTGCCAATCCTAGGCTGCCAATGTAAATCAAAAATCCCAAGCAGAAAGCTAATCCTACGCTTCCGGTGAAAACTTGGAAATTAATCATCTTTTATACTCCTGTTTTTAGTTAATATGTCTTAAATAACAGGAGCATTATATGTAATGGATAATCTCAAAATGATCGAAAAGAGTGCAATTTTGTGAAATGCAGGCAAAATAATATTGAATTTATATAGATGTAACTCAAAGTTATTAAAAAAGCTTTTTTTTATGCTTTTTTGGGAATATTAAATATGAAAAGAATAGAAATAGAAAAACCTGGCGGGCTAGATAAACTTAAATTTGTAGATGCAGAAAAACCAAAGCCTTTGAGCGATGAGGTTCTTTTGAAAGTTTCGCACAGCAGCCTAAATTATCACGACCTTCTTGTCGCTATTGGTTTTATTCCTACTGAAGATAAGAGAGTACCTCTTGGTGATGCTGGCTGTACCGTTGAAGAAATCGGAGAGTCGGTCAATGAATGGAAAACCGGAGATCAAGTGATGAGCGTGAGTTTCCCGAGATGGATAGATGGTCCACCAAAATATGAATACTTTAGCTTCATTGGAGATAACGAAGACGGTTATGGAAGTGAGTACATGACCATTAAAGCTAATGCATTGACTCCGATTCCTAATGATTGGTCTTTGCAAGAAGCAGCTACATTACCTTGCGCAGGACTCACTGCTTGGCGAGCAATAATGGAAGAAGGAAACCTTCAACCAAACGAAACAATTTTGGTCCAAGGGTCAGGCGGTGTTTCCATTTTTGCTCTTCAATTAGCTAAGGCTCATGGAGCAAATGTAATTGCGACGACCTCTTCTGATGAAAAAGCTGAAAAATTAAAATCCCTAGGCGCTGATGAAGTAGTTAATTACAAAGAACATCCTCAGTGGGGAAAAGAAGTCTTGAAGTTAACGGCGAATGAAGGGGTAGATCATGTCGTTGAAGTTGCAGGAGGAGATTCTTTTAATGAATCAATTCGATGTGCCAAATTAGGCGGCCATATTTCCATCATAGGAATCTTAGACGGCAATACCAGTGAAATACTATTGCCAAGACTTTTCGCTAAGCAACTTCGAACTTCAGGAATATCCATGGGCAGCCAAAAATCTCAAAGAGATATGGTTGACTTCCTTAATGGGACTGATATCAGGCCAATAATTAGCGATACTTTTAAATTAGAGAAGTTAGGAGAAGCGTTTCAATTTCAAATGGATAATAAACATTTTGGCAAAATCTCAATTGAGATTTGAATTATTTTCAACCCTAATAATTTATTCACTTTTGACATTAAATATGTCATATTTTTCCTCTCATTCTTGTGCTAATTTATTAGAGAATTAAAGACTATCTGCAAGATTTTTAAGGGGAAAAGATGTTTAAAGTTTTACTGATATCACTAACAATCATTTTCATTGGTTGTTCAGACTCACTCAAACAGACAAAAGACTTTTCAGAAGAGGCAGACTTAAGTAAAAGAGAGAATGCCAGGCCTGCTTACAGTGAAGATAGGGACGTTTTTTTTGGTGATCTCCACGTTCATACCAAGCATTCTTTTGATGCCTATATTTTTGGCACGACCGCTACTCCAGACGATGCTTATCGATTTGCCCGTGGTGAGTCTATTAAGCATCCATTAGGATTTGACCAACAATTACAAGAACCTTTAGATTTCTTTGCAGTTACTGATCATGGTTTTTTCATGGGCATGGTCCCCGGTTGGGCTGAAGTTGGATCTAAAGCTTCTAGGCTTCCTGGTGCAGATCACTTTCATGATCTTAATGCTATTGAAAATGTAAATCTAGACTCAATACCGCAAAGGGTTGGTGCTTTTAGAAATATGGTCAGAACTCTGACAAATTATGATCTGATTGGTGCTTTCAACGCATGGCGAACGAATAATTTATCTCTAGCAAGCGATATGTACGATCATGGAACGCATCTTGCAGCATGGGCGGATGTGGCTCGCTCAGCTGAAGAAAATTATGAACCAGGAAAATTAACAACTTTTATTGCTTATGAATTCACATCTTCAATGGCGAATTCAGAAAATCTTCACAGGAACGTAATTTTTGAAGGTTCGAAAGTGCCGACCAGGCCATTTTCACGAATTGATTCGATAAATCCTGAAGATTTATGGACTTGGATGGATATGCTGAGAGATGAAAAAGGCATCGATAGCATAGCAATACCGCATAACAGTAACGGCTCGAATGGTCAGATGTTTGAAGATGAAAAATGGAACGGAGATGTTGTTGATAAAGAGTACGCAGAATTTAGGATGCGGAATGAGCCTCTTGTAGAAGTGACTCAGGTTAAAGGAACTTCAGAAACTCATCCTCTTCTCTCGCCTAATGACGAGTGGGCTAATTTTGAAATCTTTCCTTCTAGAATTGGACAAAACATTTATTCTATTCCATACGGGGGTTACGTCAGAGATGCTTATCTCCGTGGAATGCTTGCAGAATGGGAGGGTAAAGGTAATCCCTATAAATTTGGTTTAGTGGGAGCCAGTGATACGCACACAGCTGCTTCCTCGTACGATGAATCAAACTATTGGTCAAAAGTGGGTCTGCTTGACGGTGAAACTTTCCTTAGAGGATCAACCACCCTTGCAAAGGAAGACATTGATCAGATTACTTCATCGGTAAACACCCAAGGTCTCTATCGATTCGTTGAACAAGACGAAGAATATTTCTTGGATACTTTCTACTCCCGGTGGGGAGCGTCTGGGATTGCTGCAGTTTGGGCTGAAGAAAATACCAGAGAGTCTATTTTTGCTGGCTTTAGAAGAAAGGAAACTTACGCAACTTCCGGTACAAGAATTAAATTAAGATTCTTTGGAGGCTTTGGCCTAGATGACCTGGATCTAAGTGATGAAGAAATCATTTCTATGGCATATGAAAAAGGCGTGAGCATGGGTGGTGATCTTGCTTATAGTTCAGTTGAAAAGCCTTCCTTTATTGTTTGGGCGCAGAGGGATAAAAACGGTGCTCCACTACAAAGAATTCAAATCATCAAAGGAACCATAGATGAGTTCGATGCTATGCCAAACGAAGAAGTCATCGATGTGATTTGCTCAAACGGCCTGAAAGTTGATCCCAAGACTAACCGTTGCCCCGATAATGGAGCTAAAGTTGATATAGAAACTTGTGCCTTCTCTATGGATAAAGGTGCCGCTGAATTAAAAACTATTTGGACCGATGAGAATTATGATCCAACTCAAAAAAACTTTTATTACGTCAGAGTATTGGAGAATCCAACCTGTCGATGGTCAACCTGGGATGCTATAAAAACAGGCTCAACAATCAGAAAAGATTTACCTATGTTCATTCAAGAACGTGCTTGGTCCACACCCATCTGGATAAGTTCCATTAGGCCTGAACAAGCTGCTTTATTTTCTACCGACGACACGGCTTTAGATAACAATTAAAGTTAAAGAATTATGATTTTAATGGACGGAAGTATGGGAAATGAACTTCTGGCCAGAAGATCCGATTTGATTTCAGGTCTTTGGTCTGCTCAGTACCTAATAGATGCGCCAGAGCTGGTTAAAGAAGTTCATTTGGAATACATCAATTCAGGTGCTGACCTAATAATCACCAATACCTACTCAACCATTCCAAGTTATCTGTCTAAAAAAAATGCTGTAGATAAAATGCCGGCTCTTATTCGTCTTGCTGGTGAACTTGCAAGAGAAGCTGTTCAAGATTCCAAAAAAGAAGTTATTGTTGCTGGTTCCTTGCCTCCATTGGAAGAAAGCTACCGACCGGATCTTGTCATAGATTCAGAAGAAGCTGTTCCAATTTATGAAACTCTCGTAAAAGAGCTTACTCCGTATGTTGATATTTTTATTTGTGAAACTATGTCATCGACCAAAGAGATGCAACATGTCATGCAAGCTTTACACAATCTTGAGAATGAAAAGCCTGTTTGGATTGCATGGTCTCTTAAAGAAGATCAAAAAAATAAACTGCGGAGCGGAGAGTCCATCAAGGAAGCTTTCAAAGCTTCTGCTTCGATAGAGCCTGAGGCATATTTGTTTAACTGTACAGATCCCTATGCGATTACTGAGGGGTTTAAAGAATTGAAAGAATTAACTCAAAAACCAATAGGCGGCTATCCAAATGTCTTTAATGTTCCTGATGGTTGGACCCTTGATAACGATGTTCAGGTATCAGTAAGAGATTTGTCAGTTGAAAAGTTTTTAGAATTTGCAGAGGAATGGCGAAATCTTGGAGCATCCATAATAGGTGGCTGTTGTGGAATCGGCCCTAAATTCATCAAGGCTCTAGCAGAAAAAAATAAATCGACATAAAGTCATTTTTTTGTCATTTTTATGTAAGATGACAACATGCAAACTAGAAAGGCAACCAACAGATCTAAGTTAATCAAAGCTGCAGCAGTACTCATCGAAAGTGATGGTTATAAAAACATAGACGTTACTAAAGTTACTAAAGAAGCCAAATTAGGCTACGGTACTTTTTATAATCATTTTTCAGATATCACAGATCTATTTGAAGAAATAACAAAAGAAGTGATCATCAGTATTCAAGATTTTGTAATCGATCTAACAAGTCATGAAACTAGTTTTCTTAAGCAGATTTTCATTAGGAATTACTTTCAATTTCATGCCTTTTACGGGTCTCCTATCCTTGAATGGGTCGCGGAAAATCCTACGTTTTTAATGAAGCTATGGGATGAAAATACAAAAGGTGTTACCGATAACATGATCAAAAAAGCCATAAAAGAAGGTGAGCTAGAGGGAGAGCCTCTAGAACTTTTAGATCGGTTTGAGAATATTAGAGAAACTTATCGATGGAACTTCCTAGGTTCCCTCCACTCACTGCTTGCTGGGAAAGATCCAAACAAAGCTTTTGTAGAAAGTACTGAAGGTGTCGATATCTTTTCTATGCCGTATGAGAAAAAACATGAATTTCTCTCTTCTATCGTTTCAGACTATAAGAAACATTCCTCAAATATACAGAAAATATTTTTAAATAATTCGTAGTGTGGAATAAAAAAGACATTAACGAATGGTACTCAATACATGAGTGGTTAGTAGGTTGTAACTATTTACCAAGTACAGCTATCAATCAGTTAGAGATGTTTCAAAACGAAAGCTTTGATTTAGAAACAAATCAAAGAGAAATCGGTTGGGCAAGTGACATTGGCTTCAACAGTTTACGAATTTATCTACATGATTTGCTTTGGCAGGATAAAGAAAATTTTAAAAAACGACTTAATGAAATTCTAGCCCTATGCGAAGATTTAAATATAAAACCCATCTTGGTCCTGTTTGATGATTGTCACAGACCTTTTCCCAAACTTGGCAAACAACCTCTACCAGTCAGAGGAGTTCATAATTCTGGCTGGAAACAAAGCCCTGGACACGAAATTGTCAGAGAAATTGCAAAGGGTAATAAGGAAGAAGAAGCAAGACTAAAATTATTTACTCAAGAAATCCTCGATGATTTTCGAGACGATGAAAGAATCTTATTATGGGATCTATACAACGAACCCGGTCAATTTGGTATTGGTGACGAATCTAATATTCTTTTAGGTAAAGTTTGGGATTGGGCCTTTGAAGTTCGTCCATCACAGCCCTTAACTGCCTGCCTTGATGGCACGATTGGCGATAAAAATATTCAGACCAATAAAGAAAAATCAGATGTCATTACTTTCCATGTCTATGAACACCAAAAGGTAATTCCTATCATTGAAGAACTAAAAGAAATTGGTAGACCTCTTATATGCACTGAATACATGGCAAGGGAATTTGGTACGACATTTGAATTTACCTTGCCTATCTTTAAAGAGCACAACATTGGAGCATATAACTGGGGTCTTGTTGCAGGCAAAAGTCAGACGCATTTTGGCTGGGAAACTATCTTAAAATTCAAAGAACTGAAAGATAAAGGAGATTTTGTAAGAGAAGGAGAACCTCTTCCAGAACCAGATATTTGGTTTCACGATATTTTCAGGATTAATGGCTCTCCTTATAATCAAAGTGAAATTGACTTTATAAAAACAATCACCAAAGAGCTACAGGATTAATAATCATTTGAACTGCTCCTTTTAATTTTGCCTGGCCTAAGACAAATAAAAATTCACTAACGCCTTCGCTTGCCAATCTTCCTGTATTCATGGTCTCAAGAATATAAATCCCATTTTCTTTGATAAGAGTTACATGATCATAAAAAACTTTATCGCCCTCAATAGGTGGAACAGCTCCTACACCCCAAGTATCAGATCCAACTGCCATAGGATTTAAGGATGCAAGATATCTTGCTGCGTCATTAGTTATGCCTGGCTCAGTAGAGACCCATTCTTGCGGATTTTGTTTAAGCTTTGCGTCTGTCCATCCAGTATGGAAAATTATAATGTCGCCATCTTTAAACTTAATATTCTGTTTTTTTGCAGCTCTTTTAATATCGTCGACTGTTATTGGTTCTCCGCCCTTCATAAATTTCACATTTTTTAAAGAAGTCATATCTAAAAGTACTCCTCTCCCAACCAAAGGGGGGATTTTTTCAATACCAAATTTTGTCATGCCATTAATGAATGCAAATTCCTTGCCGGGAGTACAATTATAAAATTCCTGGCTTTCTCCAAGGTGTCCCAAACTATCAATTTGTGAACCAGTACCTAGCCACATCTGCAGTACATCGTCATTTGCCGACATGTCCCATCCGTAATCCCCAATTGCGACTCGACCAAAATGCTGATCAGGTTGAACAACTTGTAGCTGAGTGTATCTTGGAGGAAAAGCCGGCATGCCTGGCTCAATAACTACTCCAAGTCCGTGAGATTTTCCTTGTTTGACGAGTTTTAATGCCTCTAAAGTGTTTTGATTCGATATTAGGTTTGCCGATCCTATCTGATCGTTAGGTCCCCATTTAGAAGTTACACACTCATTTCCGAAGTTAAAAAAGGAACTTGATAAAATCGAAATTAGAATTAAGAATTTTTTCATATCTCTCCTAAATATTTTTAAATGTATCTTTACTTTAATATTTTTTTTCAAGTTTTTACAAACTTACGCAATATTTGTAGTTGAGAGTTAAGCCAAGTAACTTTGCCTTTAATTAACTCAAGTTCGAAAGATTAGTAAAGACTTTCGGTCATCTGGAAATATTCTCCCATCATTAGGAACAAAGACGCGACTGATTTTCTAATTAATTAGTCTTCAGCTTTTTCTTTTTCTTGATAATTTTTTTTAGCTTCTAAATATTCCTCTTCAGATAGCTTATGCCAACCTATGCATTTACCAATTGGACTTCTTCCACATCCACAATCCATTTATGACTCCTACCATCATATTAATGAACTTTCATTATCTCATCTTTTGCTTCTTGCAAAGACTTTTTTAGTTTGTCTGTAAGCTCATCAACTTCCTTTTCAGAAATAATCAAGGGCGGACAGAGAGCAACGGTGTCCAGTATGGGCCTCACAATAAGACCATTCTTTTGACAGGTATCGCTTAAAATTTTGCCGGCTTTGCCTGCTTCTTCAAAAGCGATCTTGTTTAAAGGATCTTTGTACAATTCAATACCAGCAATCAAACCAATTCCTCTGACTTCACCAACGTAGTCTTCCTCGAGGATTTCTTTTATAGAATTTTGAAAGTATTCGCCTACTTTTTTTGCGTGTTGAAAAACCTTATCTCGCTCATAAATTTCTAACGTTTTAAGAGCAACCGCACAAGAAACGGGGTGCCCAGAATAAGTATAGCCGTGACCAAAAACTCCTATGTCTCCGCTAGCTTCTTTGATGGGCTCAAATAATTCGTCGTTCACAATAACTGCACTAATTGGAATATAGCCAGATGAGAGTGCTTTGGCTATGGTCATCGAAGTTGGTTTTATTTCATATGTTTCAGAACCAAATGCATTTCCTGTTCTTCCGAAAGCAGTGACCACTTCATCGACAATTAAAGGGATATCGAATTTATCTAAAACATCTTGAATAGCAGGGAAATAACCTTTTGGCGGGAGTATTACTCCGCCAGCCCCCATCAAAGGCTCAGCGATCATTGCAGCAATAGATTCCGGCCCTTCATCAAGTATCGTTTTTTCTAAAGTCTCTGATAAGCGCCTTACATAGTCTTCTTCAGTCTCTCCTTCTTTGCCTTCTTTAAAATAGTGTGGGGTTTCAGTGTGAATAAAATTTTCTTGTGGCAGATCAAATAATTTATGTTGGTTTGGCAATCCAGTCATACTAGCGCTGGTAACAGTAACTCCGTGATACCCTTTTTTTCTCGCGATCATTTTCTTCTTTTTCTCTTTCCCCAGCTTATTATTTGCGTAAGTGAATAATTTATATTGTGTATCGTTAGAATCAGAGCCTGAGAGACCAAAAAAAACTTTTCCTGATGAAAAAGGAGACATTTCAATCAATTTTTCAGCCAAAAGAATTGCAGGTTCATGAGATTTTGAAGCAAATAAAGTTGAGTACCCAAGCTTGGACATCTGTTCCTTAGCTGCATCTGCCAGTTCGGTGACACCATGACCAAGTGAAGTACACCAAAGACCGGCAAGACCATCAATGTATTTTTTTCCATCTTTATCGAAGATATAGATACCTTCACCTCTTTCCAAAATGAGCACATCTTGGGTTATATGACTTTTAAGATTTGTAATTGGATGGAATAGATAATCCCTATCTAATGCTTCTAAATCAAAATTTTTTGCTTTCACGATCGCAATAGTACATTTGTACGAGGAAATTTAAAAGTAAGAAGTTGAATCAAATTTTAGGACAAATTAGATAGAAAAGTTTTCATCAATTGCTGCACAACTTTTTTTCCAAATCATCTCCCTAGTTTCAGGATTGTCGTATTTCGCCTCTAATTTAAAGGTAGTGGCCGGTCCTTTCATGCCTTTAGGACCAATGAATGTTCCTGATTCAATTGAAGGGTCAGCTATGCCTCGCAAAATGCCCATAGTTCCATCCTCTTGAGACTGACCAAATTTCATAAATTGTGCGGTAAACCATCTGCCTAAACCCCCCTCTTTAACTGTGGTATTTTGAAGATCAGTCTCAGCAAGACCAGGGTGTGCAACGATAGCTTTAATCTTTGAACCACTATTTTTCAATTTTTCATGCATAGCTGCAGTATAAGCTGCGTTTGCCAATTTTGTTTGCCCGTAACGTATCCATCTACCACCGCCAAAAAACATACTTTTACCATTTCCTCCTAGAGATCCGCCTTTTTGCTCTAAAAATTGTGGTTCAAGTTTTTTTACAGAATGTCTTGCTCCGCTAGAGTGGTTGACTACTCTTGCTTCGCTTTTTTCATTTGCAGCTTTTTCGAGCAGCGGCCATAAAAGTTTCGTTAATAAAAAGTGTGAAAGGTGATTGGTTTGCATTTGAATATCGTACCCATCGCCAGTTGGCATGTCTTCGAGCGCCATCACTCCGGCATTATTGCAGAGCACATCAATGCCCTCTGAACAAAGCTCATTAATTTTGGGGATACATTCCCGCACTGCAGCAAAACTTTGCAAGTCGCAATCTATCGCATGAAAAGATCCATTGGAAGTTGTCTCTTTTAATTTTTCAAATGAGTTTTTAGCCCTTTCTGAAGGTCTATTTAAAAGAACAACTTTTGCGCCTAGTTTGCCGCATGCTTCAGCTGCGGTGTATCCGGTACCAGAGGTAGTTCCTGTAATGACTATGGTTTTACCTACAAGGGGAGGAAGGCTTTCAAAAAGCTCATGATAATATTTAGATTCGAGATTAGGTTTTTTATATCCTTTTTTCATTCTAATTAAATAAATTTTCTAGAGTGTAAATTTGCTCTGTATCAAGTCTACCTTTTTTTTCTGCCTCTAAGCACTCGATCAATTCCTCTCTATTTTTAATGCCTAAAATGACAGAACCTACTTTATCAATACTTAAAGCATATCTGTGAGCAAGAGAAGCAGGAGATTCTCCCCAATCTTCAGCAAGCTCACGAAACGGTTGAGCTTTTTCATAATCAGCAAAATCAGGATGATCAAACCCGCTTGGATGCGGCTCTCGATCCATTTTTGAGGTCAGTGCACCAGCTTGAACAGCTCGAATAGCCAAAATGGGAATGTCTTTTTTCTTGCTTTCGTCTAGAACCAATTTTGGATTTGGCTTTATGCTGGCGTACCCGATTGCTCCTAATGAATTCAAAACATTTACTCCACACTGAATTGCATCCGGAGGAGTTGTAGAATTGATCACATCGCACACAGCCTCCTCTTGACCAGGACCAATACCCCAATTCAAGATCTTACCTTCTTTTTTTAAGGTCTCCATCGCTGGCACAACGGCATCGTAAAAGCTTTTTAAGGTTGTTAGGTTTCCAGTGGCAACAAAAGATGAATCGGGTTTTTGAGATTCATGATCATTCTCTATTAGCTGGGAATGAAGAAGAAAGAGGTCAACGTAATCAGTTCCCATGGTATCTAAACTCCGTATCAATGATGTATTGAAGCGGTCATAGACTTCCTCATCAGGCATACTGCCGAGCGCGCATTTTGTCGTTAACCTAAAGCTATCTCTGCTTCTCTCTTTTATAGCCTCACCCACAACTCTTTCAGCCTCTCCTTTTCCATACATTGGAGCAACATCTAGGTGATCGATTCCCGACTCTAAAGCCAGATGAACAGATGCGATGCTCTCATCTTTGGAAGTCTCTCCCCAAACATTGCCAATGCCACCACCTCCAAGGGTTAAGGCACTTACTGATCCGAACGGTTTAAATTCTCTTGACTCCATATTTAAGAAATACTTTTTGTAGTTATCAAAGGGATAATAGATTCTGAACCATCTATCTCCTTTGAAAGATAGCTAAAAAAAAGTTCTGGATCAATAATACCTGACTCTGGGGCATGGACTCCTGTGTCTAGGACCAATCCGTCTAAAATCATTTTCACTCCACAAGATAAAGGATATGCTGTTGCTTCTCCCATGGATAAGTCATCAACGCTAGCCTCGGTATGAAAAGTTGCTGCTACTGAGATTTTCTTTTCATTCTTGATCCCCTCTGCATAACCATAGACAGACGGTAACGATTCGACACCTGCTTTATCGTAGTCAGGAGATTGCGTTCCCTCTAACCAAGTTAAAACTTTTGCTGCCATGTTCTTGGACAAAAATTTTATTTCTATAAAAAACCTAATGATTTTCAGCATACTGACTAAGGAATCATCGTTGCTGTGCATTAGGTTTAAGGATTCTTTTATTTCTGGATAATGATGCGGAAAGCTTATTGCCTCAGGATGTCCAAAGATATTTGCTTTGTAGGTCCCGAGCTGAGGATAGTCAACTGTGACCTTTTCAAGCGGGCGAACCATTTTGTATGCTCCAGAGCTAAAGACTTTAACTTTGCCAATTATTTGTTCAATGCCATGAACCATGGCTGCATTAACTCCTTTTTGAGAAGATTCCTCTTCGGGTTGTGCTGATGACATATCCCATCCGGTATAAACCTTAGAAACTTGATCGAGTTCTTTCATAGCGATTAATCCAAGCATGTTGGTAATCCCTGGGCTTGCACCTAAACCAATGATGGCAGTTATTCCAGCAGCTTTCGCTTTATCGTTTAAGAGAAACATTTTTTCAGTAGGTTCCCAGTCATCGCATATGTCTAGGTAATGCGTTTTGGTCTCAATAGCTGCTTCCAATATAGGCACAGCAAGTTTGAAAAAAGGTCCAGTTGTATTTATGACAACGTCAACACCGTTCATTGCTCTCTCCAAAGCCTCTTTATCAGTAACATCGATGCCGATGCCAGAAGTTTTTTCAGAAAGAGTGGAGGCAAATTTCTTTGCTGCGGATTCATTTAAATCTGCAACTAAAATACTTTCTACTTGAGGATGCTTAATAAGAGAATGAACAGCAAACCGTCCCATGCCTCCACTTCCACCTAAAGCAAGAATCTTCATTAAGTCTCAGAGAATTTTTTAAAAGCTGCTGAGTCAATTTTTGCAATTTCTCGAAAAGCAGCGAAAGGCCTTTTTGCTAGATCAGGATCTTCGCCGTTACCCATTTTATTAATTTGGAGGTAAAACCAAGCTTGCGAGCTAAGAGCATTTATTGCTTGAATTAAACGGAATGGGCTTCTTGAGGACAACCAACCAGGGCCAACAGAAAGAGTTTTTTCGTAATCAGGTAGTTGGTCAATTTCACCGTCGATCATTTTTTGAAGCGAATATGGATCTGCGCATAAAGGCCTCCCAATTCCAATGACCTCGCAGGCATTATTTGCAAGAGCAGCATTGATTCCTGTTCTAGATCTAAATCCACCTGTGACCATTAAAGGGATGGAAATAGCTTTTTTGATGTCATCTGCGTATTCTAAAAAGTAAGCCTCTCTAGCAATGGTGCTCTCTTTTCTTTTTTCCATCCTTTTTGGATTCATGCCAACATTGTCATAACCGAGAAGACTTGGTTTTTCATACGTGCCGCCAGAAATTTCCAATAAATCTAAACCTGCATCGCTGACCATTTTCGCAACTTGAATGGACTCCTCATGAGAAAAACCTCCCTTTTGGAAATCTGCTGAATTCATTTTCATGGATATTGGAAAGTCATCGCCAACTGCCTCTCTACAGGCTTTGATAATTTCCAAATGAATTCTTGCTCTATTCTCTAGTGAATCACCCCAAGCATCTGTTCTTTGATTGATATCAGGGGATAAAAACTCCGACAACAAATAGCCGTGAGCTGAATGCAGCTGAATGCCAGAAAAATTTGCTTCGCGGGCAATTTTTGCAACAAAAGCAAATCTTTTTATCACATCCAAAATTTCATCTTCGGTCATTGCTTTCGGCGTACCAAAATTTCTTCCAGGTATTTTTAAAGCCGTTGAAGACGGCGCTAAAGGTTCCTTGTTTAATTCTCCCGGAGTTTGTCTACCGGCATGACTTATTTGCATCCAAAGCTTTGAACCATCTGTCTCAGATACCTCTGCCCATTTTTTCAGTGCTGGCATCTGATTCTGATAGGAGTGCTCTTCTATACAGACATTGGCAGGACCTTCCATGCAGGATCTATCAATTTGTACGTTTCCGGTAAGTAAAATTCCTGAACCGCTTTTTGCCCATTTTTCATAAATCTTGTGATGTCGCTCACAAGCAAAATTATCTGGTCCAGCAACCCTTTCGGTCATGGCTGCTTTGCAAAACCTATTTTTAATCTTCTGCCCGGAAGCCAGAATTAAAGGATCATTAAACTCAGTCAAAATTAATCGTAAAAGCAGATAGCTCTTACTTCTATACTTTCCCTAGGAGATGCATCTTCTCTGCCATTTACCGCATCATCAAAGGCACTGTGCAGCGTTGGCATGAATGGCTTCTCATTTGAATCATATGTTTTGAACATAACGACTTCATCACGATGCATTTTTGGATAGAAATACCATTGATGTTCATCGCTATTCATGGATTGATAAATTTCAACAGTAAAACCGTTCTCGTCAGCATGGGTATCGCTTTTTTCTTCTTCTTTTCCATAATTAAAGAGATCAGTAGGTATGAGTTCTTTTTCAGAGACCGTTCTAGAATCGCATAACGCAAAAGGAGCATCGACTCCGTCTTCATCAAAGCGTCTCCATAAATTGAATACGGTAATCCTGTTGGGATTTGAATTGCTCTCATCAAGAAGCGGCTGAATGGTTTGTTTGAAATTAGGTGTGAAATCGTTATGAACCAATCGGTGTGCTCCTAATCTTTTACCCTCAGCAGCCTCTGCTTCATTTCTAGTGATGTGAGACACGATAAATACTTGGCTAGCACCGGTTTGTTTTTTAACCAGATTAGCCATCTCGTCGTAATAAACCTCAGTGACTTCTTTGTCACTATAAAAATTTTCAACTGACGATTTATGATCTAAAAGAATAAAGCCAGATTCACTTAGAGAATGCTGTTCTTCACGAGCATTTTTAACTTCTTTGAAAAATCCTTTGTGATCAGGTCTATCCGGGTCTGGTTCACTTAAACCAAAGGCCGGCTTGGCCTCTCCATCTTTTAAAGGCTTTCGGTAGAAAAATTCAGCTGTTACAGATTCCATAACGTTAATTCTAGATATTTTTTCCTTATAGTAAACTGTTTGTAAATCATTAATTAAGAGGTATACAAAATATGGAAATTCTATATCCCATGTTTGGCATGATATTCGTTACAGCTATAGTAATGATGCTCTTATATATCTCTCGAATTCAAGCTCTTTCAAATCGATCAAAAAATCCAAATAGATTGCCTAACGAGGTAGCAAGACACTCTGATGAAATCAGAAAGTACATGACTCCTCGAAATAGGTTCATTACTGAAAACTATAATCATCTATTTGAGCAACCTACTTTATTTTATGCAGTCGTGATCTACATATTTTTAATGGGAAACTCAGACTTAACTCATTTAGTTCTTGCATGGGGGTACGTTTTATTTCGAGCCATCCACTCGGTTTATCAACTGACTCATAATAAAGTTAAATGGCGAGCTACCATTTTTGGAATTGGAGGAGCTTTTCTTCTGATTATGATTGCAAGAGAGGCCATTTCTTTATTAACTTCTTAAATCATTTAAGTTAAATTTAAAGTACAGATTAGGGAGATATATGTCTGGACCGTTAGATGGATATAGAGTGGTCGAATTAACTTCGACAGTTTCAGGGCCTTTTGCGGGCATGATGATGGCAGATCAAGGTGCTGATGTCATAAAAGTTGAACCGCCACTAATTGGTGATTTAGCCAGAGTGATGGGTAGCTCACGTGACGGCATGGCAGCAATGTTCTCGGTGATCAACAGAAATAAACGTTGCATCGTTTTAGATTTCAAAGAACCGAAGGATTTTGATGTTTTAAAAAAACTTTTAGATACAGCCGATGTGTTGATAGAAAACTATCGTCCAGGAGTTGTGAAAAAATTGGGTATCGATTACGAAACTCTAAAAAAAACCAATCCAAATATTATTTACACCTCTATTTCCGGTTACGGGCAATCCGGTCCTTACATAAATAGAAGAGTCTATGATCCGTTAATTCAAGCTACAGCCGGTTCGGCTGCTGCGCAAAATTCAGAGCAGCCTGAGTTCTTTAAAACCATAGTTTTTGACAAAGTTACCGGCCTGACAGCCGCTCAAGCTATCAGCACCGCATTGGTACAAAGAGAAAGAACCGGCAAAGGACAGTATCTACCGATATCAATGCTGGATTCAGCGCTTTATTACATTTGGCCTGATGTCATGTGGTCCAAAACTCTCTTGGGAGATGGTGTCAAATATTTACCTGACCTCTTCGATGCTTTTCCAATTTTCAAAACTAAAACAAGATATTTAAGCGTCATTCTTTTACAAGACGCAGACTTTCAAAAATTCTGTGAACTTTGTAATTCTGATTTGCACACCAATGAAAAATATTTGACCACTGATGCAAGAGTAGAGAACTTAGAGTCTTTACTTGAAGACGTGCAAGATCTGCTCACCGATATCGATGCAGAATTTCTTTGTGATGAATTGGATAAAGCTGGGGTGCCTGTGGCCATTGTTAATTCCCTTGATGAAATTCATGAAGATCCTCAAGTCATTCAACAAGAATCGTTAGTTGAGGTTGAGCATCCAGTTGCTGGCAAAATGCGTATGCCGAAACCTCCTTTTAATTTTATCGATCAAAATGAATTCCCTAAATCACACGCTCCAAGTCTAGGTATGCACAACCGAGAAGTACTCGAGGATTTAGGTGTTGATGAAGAGGATATCTTGAGGATGGAAGAAAGAGAAAAAACTAACAAAGAATTAATAGAAGCTATGACTCTAGCTGACGCAGGCAATCAATCTAGAAAATAAAAATTAATTAAGATTAATTGTTCCCTCCAAATAACGTTTTGATAATCCTCCAAGGATAATTCTCTTGTTGGAAATTTCACACTGCAAGTAGCCACCTCGTGGTGAAGCTTGATAGGCGTTTAACTTATTTTTATTTAACTTCTTACTCCAGTATGCAGCGAGCATACAATGAGCAGATCCGGTCACTGGATCTTCATCGACGCCTGTTTGGGGATAAAAACAACGCGAGATGAAATCAACTTCAGCGCTTTCAGCAGAGACTACCAGACCTCTCGAATTTAGTTTCGCCATTGTTGCGAAATCGGGTTGTAAATTTTTTATATCATTTTCGGAAGCCAAAATAGCAAGGTAATCGCTTCGACCTTTTAAGATTTCGATGGGCTCGCACTTCAGACTTTCTGTGATGAGAGATTCTGACTCGATAACCGCTGGGTGATCGATAGGAAAATCAAGATGGATCATGTCGTCTTTTTGAAAAGCAATTAACTCGCCGCTTTTAGACTGAAAACTAATCTTAGTTTCGTTTTGAAAATATTCATCGAATAAGATTCTGGCGGTTGCCAAAGTTGCATGTCCGCATAACTCTACTTCAAGCGTAGGAGTGAACCATCGAATTTGCAGTGGATCATCTTTAAGATTTACAAACGCTGTCTCGGATAAATTATTTTCAAAAGCTATCGCCTGCAGTACGTCATCGCCCGGCCATTCTTCAAGAATACAAACTGCAGCTGGGTTGCCATTAAAAAGTTCCTTAGTGAACGCGTCGACGTAAAAAATACGAATCACATTTCTGCAATTTTTTTATTTACTATTTCAATGCCCTTCATGTTCGCACCCATGATCCTTTCCATTTCAGGTGCGCCCTGACTGATATCGCCAAGTTCTTTTAAAACCAAGTGAGAATCATCGTGGCCATCAAGTTTAGTCATATCATCCAACCATCTGGAGACGTTTGAAAATTCTGAATAATCAAAAGTATTGGTAAATTCCTTTTTTAATTGACCGAGCTCAACGTAGGCAGCCATGTCAGCCACAGTTGGGGAATCGCCGGTAAGGTATTGGTTATTAGCAAGCCATTGAGTTTCCATCGCCTTTAGACCGTTGGTAAAAACTCGGCGCGACATTTCTATGACCGGTTCAGCTAATCCTAAATCAGGCCTAACTTTAGGGGCAAAAAAAGCGAGCGTCGCTTCTTTAAAGCTGCGGTGATGATAATGCAAGATGGAATCAACTTTTGATCTGCGCTCAGGATCGTCGGGATACAAATCTGTCCATCCATGCTTGGTACAAAGATATGTCATGATCGCAAGAGACTCACCCAAGAGAAATCCAGAATCTGTCTCTTCAAGACCGGGAATAGTCGCGTTTGGGAATTTTTTCATGTATTCAGGATCGCGAGTACCGTTAGCTTTAGGAGAACCAGGAACGGTGACGACCAATTCAAACGGTAGCTTTTTATTCAGAAGTAACCAAATAACGGTTCTGACTGCCTGCGACATTGGAACTCCGTAGATTTTAAGTGGTGCACTCATAATTTTCTCCAAATTTTTTAATTAACAAGACTCGAAGTCTTTTTTGATTCAAAAGCATACGTGATGAAATACATACAAACTATATTAATTAAGACGATAATTTTTTGCAGCGTTGCATGTCTTACCATTTCTGATTCACTCTCCATCGGACTACCACTGAATATCTCATAAATAACGTAAGCAGTAATAGCCAACATTAAAAATAAAATGACGTAGGCATAAGTCTTATCAATGCCTCTGTTTTTAAACATTAAAAATAAATACAAAAGAGTAGCTGGAATCAACAATCGAAAAGAATTGAGGGCAAAAAAAACATGTTCGTCGAAATACAAATCATGCGGGGTTAGACCAACCAATGCAAAAAAGGCCATGCCAAAAAAAATAAAGAGTGAACCTGCCAAGGCTATCCAATAATCAATACCGTCCTCTTTAAAAAGAGGCGGCACAGAATTTAAAAATGCAATTCCAGCAAAAAAACAAATACCTAATGAAAAAGCAAAAAACACAGAAGACAAGAAATTAAGTTCTCCGTTGTGGGCTGAATAGGCTCCTAAATCACTCAAGAAATTATGCGAGAAAGAATAACCAACTTGCGACTCATCGTGAATATTCCCGCCGGGATAAAAATACATTGAACAAAATACAAAAACTAAGAAACCGACGACGGTTAGTCGTATTAAATTGAAGTTAAATAAATCCCTCATTCTTGAGGAGTCTGATTAGTTACTGTCGGCTACTGCACCACCATCCGATGCAATAGTTTGGCCAACGATATATTCTCCTGCTCTGGAGCATAAAAAGATGGCGAGTCCAGCGATGTCCTCAATACCGCCAACTCTGCCGCTTGGATTTGCATCGCCTACCTGACTCCAGTCCACATCGGTATCGCCGCCGAAGCCCACTCCAGTACTTAACATCCAAGTTGGATAAGGTCCAGGCGCTATGGCATTAACAATTATCTTTTCTTTAATTAAAAAAGCAGCTAACACGCGAGATAAATGATGCACGGCTGCTTTGGACGGACCGTATGCAAAATTTTCAAATGCTCCTTTCTTCAATCCATCAATCGAACCAATGTTAATGACTCTGGAAGGATCAGTTTTTCCAGCTTCTCTTAATAAAGGGAGAAGTTTTTGTGTTAAAAAGAAGATGCCTTTTACGTTGGTATCCATGACTTTATCCCAACCCATTTCAGGATATGTGTCTATTGGTTCTCCCCAAGCAACTCCGGCGTTGTTAATTAAAATATCAAGTTTGTCCTCTTTTGCTTTGATCGCATCAGCTAGAGCTTCTATGCCTTCAACATTGGAAACGTCTGCGGGAATGGATATGCACTCACCCCCGTATTCTTCGCTGAGTTTTTTTGCAGTTTCATCGCAAGCATCTGCTTTTCTAGAACTGATATAAACTTTCGCTCCGGAGGATAAGAAGCCTGCTGCGATCATGCTTCCGATACCCCTTGAGCCCCCCGTGACCAATGCCACTTTACCTTTAATAGAAAATATATCTTTCATTTGTCTCTCCTTTGAATCTTAAATACAAATATAACTAATAAATAGCCAATTTAGAAAACGGTTTCTCATTAATCTTGGTATTCTTCTTGGTGACTTCAAAAGCGTTCTTTCTTTTATTGAAAACTACTGCCTTATAAGGTTTTTCATCAATTAAATGCAGAGCGCAACCGCCATCAATGGCAAAACATGCTTCAAATAATTTCCTTTTCAGCATTTTGTGTACCGTTGGTCTTCTCTGAGGTTCTTCGTCGTAGTGCGGACAGCAGACTCCAGAGACGAAATCTAGACAGTCCATGATTTTTAATTCATCAGCCCAAGAATCAGTTATCCCCTTTTCAAACCAGCAAATGGCTCCAGCACTAACTCCGCTCATCACAGTGCCTTTTTGGTATGCTTTTTTTAATATTTTATCCAAACCCCAGTCGCGCCATACTGCCAACATGCTTTTGGTATTCCCGCCACCTACAAAGATTGCGTCTTGCGAGGAAATTAACTTTTCTAAATCTGGAGTGCGTTTGAAAAAATCCAAGTGTGTGGGCACACAATTTAAACTAGCAAAAGTTGCGTAGTAGTTGAGCTTGTAAGCTTCTAGATCGCCGGTGGCTGTTGGAATAAAACAGATATTTGGTTTTCTCTTTTTTGTCTGTTCAAGAATATATCGTTCTACGATCCCTTCACCAGGATTTCTTCCAAAGCCTCCGCCGCCAATGGATATAATTTGTCTTGGTTTACTCACTTAAATTCTGGAAAAAATTTGTTTTGCAAATACCGCACTTTAAGTGGTTTCCGAGTTTTCATCTCCCAATTAATATAACAGCTTTATTCCGTCCTTAAAATTTTTGAATCGATTTAAGTGTTTAATTCTTCAGGAATTTCTTCAATTGCAGGTTCTAAATCTATAGGCGACAATTCTCTTGGACATCCAAATAATCTCTCGCAGGGAAGTTCTTTACCCATTTCTATTGGATAATTCTCGCTTAATATATCTCTTACCTTACCCGTCCAAATAGCGTACCCCCTCGGATTCATGTGCAACATATCAGGGATGTAAAGCTCTCTTCGAGGTTTTCCATCTTCCGTAAACATAGTTTCAGAGACATTGATTACAAAAAGGTTTGGATCAACTTTAGCAAGGTCTTCAATGTGATCGTTCCATTTAAGTTGGAGGTTTCTTTGAAAAAAACGACTCGGCGAGGGCTGGATTTCGATAACAAAAAGTTTGGTGTCTGGTAAATCACGCTTCACGCGGTTATAAAAGATTTCAAAATCAAGTTTCACTTTCTCTACCGGGTTATAGGCTGCTATGTCGTTGGTGCCACAAAAAAATATGATAGCTTTAGGTTCGTAAGGCAAAACAATCGATTCAAAATGCCTATTAATATGCTTGATATGGGCTCCACCAAAACCCCTATTGATAACTTCTAAGGGCGCCATATCCTCTGACAAAGATTTCCAAAGTCTTATCGATGAGCTGCCAATAAAAAGAAACTTATTTTTAGCCGGAGGAGAAATTTGATCTTGGGCTACGAATGCGTTGATATCCTCATCAAACTTCTCTATGTCGTTAGAGTTATAAGATTTTAATCTTTCTATCCAAGCTTCTAATTCTTCTTCGGTTAACTGATAGCCCATGGACTTAGCTGTCTCTCTTATAGTTTTTGCATACTGGCTATCCTCATTGCTTAATAATGAAACCGATATCAAAATAAAGATGATTAAAAAAACTTTCATATCTTTTATATATTTTGCATTAAAAATGATATCTTAGACCGCTATGACAGACAAAATAATCCTGATAGTTATTGGCCTGGAATGGCTTATTTTTGGATTAATTGGATTAATCAGCCCTGTTTACATAGCAGCTTTATTGGATATGCAGTTAGGTTCTTCCATTGGCTACAACGAACTCAGGGCAATGTATGCATTTTTTGCGTGCATGGGTTTTACTGCTCTTTTGAGTTTATGGAATGTAAAACTTAAAAAAACCGCCTACCTATTATTTTGTATTGTTCTTGGATGTTTCTTAATTGGAAGAATCATAAGTTTCATTTTTGATGGTTCGCCCACACAAGGAGGCATTATCATTTTTGTGAATGAACTTATTGTTTATGCTCTTGTAATGTGGAGATACAGGAAAAGAGAAGTTCTTTTTTAGATTTAGTTGGGGTTTGGTTTTGCGGTTTCTTATTGTTATTTTTTCTATTTTTCTTATTGGGTGTAATTTTTCAAGCGGAAAGGACACTGAAATCTTGAGCATTCCTCAAGGGGATTTAGTTGGTTTTACAAAAGGCGAAACCGATTATTTTTTGGGCATACCTTATGCTGAGCCTCCTACAGGAGATAATAGATTTGAACCACCAAAATCTCATAAGGGTTGGAGCGATGTTTTAGAGGCAAAGGAAGCGGAAAAGCAGTGTATGCAACCTCAAGGTGAAGAAGGCGAATTAAGTGAGTTCTTTGAGGTTTTTCTTACGAAATCTGGAATGAAGCGGTGGGAACAAATCATTCTAGAAAATGCTGCCTGGCTTTTCGCAAGTTTAGATTTTGAGAAACAGCAATCCGAAGATTGCTTATTCATTAACATCATTAAACCCTCAAAAATAGATAACGGTTCCTTACCTGTTATGGTTTGGTTCCACGGAGGTGGTTATAACTTCGGTAACGGTGATGGACTATACATAACAGATAGATTTGCAAAACGTGACGTTATCTTGGTAACAATGAACTACCGATTAGGTCCATTTGGATTTTTTGCACATCCGTTATTATCTGAAACATCAAAAATGGGTGTCTCAGGAAATTATGGAACTTTAGATCAAATCCAAGCCTTAAAATGGGTGCAGACCAATATACATCTATTTGGGGGCGATCCAGATAACGTAACTATTTTCGGTGAATCCGCCGGAGGAGCAAGCGTTGAAACCTTAGTGTCAACAAAACTTGCAAAAGATCTTTTTCATAAAGCCATAGCTCAAAGCGGTTACACAGTAGGAAGAGCTAGAAATATCAGAGAGCAAAAAGGTGATCTAATTTCTGCAGAATCGCTCGGGGAAAAGTTTTTTTATTCAATATCTGGAATAGATAATCCTTCTGTAGAAGATATTAAAAATCTACCAGCGGATCTTTTTTTTGAAACTGAAAAATTTGAAAAGGAAAACGATAGTGAACAAGCTGGATGGTTTCCTATCGAGGACAAATGGGTTTTTGATTCGCCGACGCAAATAAGTTTTACCGAAGGCAAAACCAATGATGTTATTTACGTTGCTGGATTTAATGCAAATGAGGGTACCAATTTATCTCCTTTCGTATTTGGTGAAAAACTTAATGAGAATGATTGGATCAAACAAACTTGGGAGATGAGTGACTTCTCTTACCTTCCTTTACCTGATGATGTAAAAGCATATGGCGAAAGTCTTGAATATTCGAAGGAACGATCTGCCAATGAATTGTGGGGCGATTTAGCATTTGGAGGAGATGGTTTTTTCATGGTTAATCAGTTTGCATCCAATGGCGGAGAAGCTTATTTGTATTATTTTGAAAAAGGCCCGTCATCGGATACCCAAACTCTTGATGCCGCGCATGGCTTAGAGTTGTTTTATCTGTTCGATAACATAGTCCCATTTTGGCCTTGGAAAAAAATTGATGATGAAATTAGAGATGCGATGCTTAAGGATTGGACGGATATTGCAAAATATGGAAAACCAAGAAGTGAATGGCAAAAATTTGATCCGAATAATCCAAAGGCAATGCATTATGGGCAGAGAATTGAATTCAAGACTCCCGAAAAACTCTCTCTTTATAAGAGTCTAGAAAAGGTTTATTTAGAAGAAGGAAAAAATTTCTAGAGCAGGTGCTTTTTCATGAAAGAAAGTGCTTGATCCATAGCGTCTCTTCTTATCGACCAATCTCCGCCCGAATGAGCGCCAAACTTTATCTCGCCGGTTTCAAATATTTTAACTCTATCTTCAAATGAGTTAGCACTCATTGCTTTTCCATCATCGGTAATAAAAGTGATACTTCCATCGTTTTTTAACTGTGCAAACTTTTCATTTATTGCCAGCGCTTCAGGCCAAAAAGTCACAGGATGAATAGAGTCAAAAGAGTGATGACCTTTTTTAAATTCACACACCTCAACATCCGCACCAGCTTTCTTCATTTCTTTGCAAATATCTTTAACAAGAATGCCAGGCGTATAGTCATCATCTGAACCAATTAAATTTAAAATTGGAGCTTTTGACCATCGGTGTTCATCCGGATTCAAAAACGTTGGAGGATAAAAAGGTAGGTGAGCACAAAATCTCTCACCGTTTGGTGCAAGCTTCTCCATAATAGGTTCCCACGCAGCATAGAAAGCTACCATGCCGCCTAAGCTCCAACCGGTAATTGCGATTTTATTTGCGTCTAGATCAGGATGCCTTGATAAAAATTTCAAAGGTTCTACCACATCAACCATCATCATGGCTGTTGTCACAGAGAGTTGATCTTCGACAGTAGAAGCAACCCCTCTTGAATCAAAACTGTGAGCTTTAAAGACTGCAATTCCATTATTGAGAAAATTGAGTATATGTTCATGATGGTGCCCTGCCCAATTATCGCTTCCATGCGCGCATACTACTACTGGATAGGGTTTTTTCCCCTGTTCTGGAAAAATTAACCAACCAAAACTATCTTGAGTTTCGGCTTCATCTAATTCATTAAATATTTGATAGAACTCATAAGGATTTTTGGATTTATATTCGATGTATCCGAATTCGTTTTCTTTAAAGTTGATTTTTTCGTTCACGTCTTATAATTATTGAGAATAATTCTTATTTGATGATTAAATTTGCTCCATAAAGTGTCATAATGTCCAACCGAACTTTGAAGAACTAAATGAATCATAATATTCCGATTGATAATCTTATAGAAATTGCCCTCAATAACAAGGAAGGCATCACTGCATCCAATGGTGCCCTAATAGTCACCACGGGAAAGAGAACCGGGAGAAGCCCTAAAGACAGATTTATTGTCGAGGATTCAATTACCAGAGATGTTGTTGATTGGAGTGAGAACAATCAGCCCATCAATTCAGAGAAGTTCGAACGACTTTGGAATGAGTCAGCAGACTATCTTAAGGGAAAAGAGACTTATACTGCAGATCTTCATGTTGGGGCTAGTGCTGAGCATTACCAGCCTGTTGTAGTTGAAAATGAGCTAGCCTGGCACAACGTCTTCTGTCAAAGCTTACTCATTAGACCTGAATCCTTTAACCCTAAGAAAAAAGATTTATGGAATCTTAGATGTGTTCCAAGCTTTGTTTGTGACCCTAAAGTCCATGGAACTAATTCGGATGGAACAGTGATGATCAATTTCACTGAGAAAAAGGTTCTTATTCTTGGAATAGCGTATGCAGGCGAAATGAAGAAATCTATGTTTGGAGTCTTGAACTTCATCTTACCTGAACACGATGTCTTACCTATGCATTGTGCTGCAAATGCTGGAGAGAACGGCGATGTTTCACTTTTCTTTGGTCTTTCTGGGACAGGCAAAACAACTCTATCAGCCGACCCAAGTAGATGGTTGATTGGCGATGATGAACATGGCTGGGGTGAGGGAATTGTCTTTAATTTCGAAGGCGGATGTTATGCAAAAACAGTAAACCTATCGCAAAAAAACGAACCTATCATTTGGGATGCTATTAAAAGAGGCTCAGTGGTTGAAAATGTCGTACTCAAGCCTAATACCATTGATATTGATTACGCTAATCAATCTATTACTGAGAATACAAGAGCGGTCTATCCTCTTTCACATGTAGACAGTCATTTAAAAGATAATTTTGCTGGCGAGCCAAATGCAATTATTTTCCTTACTTGTGATTTAACTGGGGTACTGCCTCCAGTATCTATTCTGAGTAAAGAGGCGGCTGCGTATCACTTTCTCAGCGGTTATACAGCAAAAGTTGGTTCCACAGAAATTGGTTCGACCAAAGATCTGGATTCAACCTTTTCTCACTGTTTCGGCTCTCCGTTTTTTCCAAGGCCTCCTAGAGTTTATGCTGAACTTTTAATGAAAAGAATTGAGAGTTTCGGCAGTAAAGTATTCATTGTTAATTCTGGATGGACCGGAGGTCCATACGGAGTTGGTAATAGATTTGATATTCCTGTTACCAGGAGTGTCATAAAAGCTATACAGGATGGTTCTATCCATGAATCATCTACAGAAATGCTTGATATCATGAATGTTGAAATACCCGTCAATCTTGATGGCGTAGATCCAAAACTTTTAAATCCGTCTGCTACATGGGGAAGTAAATCAGATTACGATAATGAAGCAAAACAACTTGCTGAAAAATTTAGAACTAACATAGAAAAATTTAATCTCTCATCCGAAGTAGTAGCAGCTGGTCCAAAGGTATAATCTTTACCAGCAATGTCTAACGAATTTCTTAATTCTCTAGAAGATCTAGACTCATTAAATCTGTCTGATTTTATAAAATTCTCTCGGAGAGGCATTGAAAAAGAAAATTTAAGATCAAAGAATTGCTCCATATCTCTTGAAGATCATCCTAAAGCTTACGGCTCGTCTTTGACCAATCCTAGAATCACCACTGACTTCTCAGAAGCCTTGATCGAGTTAGTCACCAGCCCAAATAAGGACCTTAATAACTGTCTTAAAGAGTTGGAAAATATCGTTTACTTTTGCTTAAAAAATACTGATGATGATTTTTGGCCGGCAAGCATACCCATGTCCATAGAAGATGAATCTGCAATTCCAATTGCAGAATACGGGCACTCTAACTCGGGCAAACTGAAAAAACTTTATCGCATTGGTTTATCTCATAGATATGGAAGCATGATGCAGACGGTTTCCGGTATACATTACAATTTTTCTTTTGACGATCGATTATTTGAAGAATGGGCAAAAAATGAAGGTGGGTCACTCAGAGAATTCAAAGATAAAAAATATTTGAGTCTGGTAAGAAACTTCCGAAGAAATGCTTGGTTAATTACTTACCTTTTTGGATGCAGCCCTATAGTCCCAAAAGCTTTTGCAAAAGGGAGGGAACATAGTCTTAAAGAATTAAATGCAAATGATCTTTACCTAGAGAACGCCACTTGTCTAAGAATGGGAGAATTGGGATACATATCAAAATCACAAGATAATCTTAATATTGCCTACAATAATCTTGAGGAATATTTGGTCGATCTAAAAAAAGCCTTAACAACTGATCATCCAAGATATAAAACCCTAGGTACAAAAGTTGGTGATGAATACATACAGTTGAATACTGCTATCATTCAAATTGAAAATGAGTATTACAGCTCAATTAGACCTAAAAGATTAGTTGGAAGTGGAGAAAGACCAATTAATGCACTCAGAGAAAACGGCATAGAGTACGTTGAGATTAGAGCTTTAGATAATAATATATATGATCCATTCGGTATTTCGGATGAAACAGCCATTTTCCTAGAAAGTTTTCTTTTTTACTGTTTGCTATGTGAAGATCAGCCGTGTGATGCTGATGAAATAATTAAAATACAAAATAATTGGGGGAAAGTTGTTCTCTCAGGTAGAGATGAAAACACAGAGTTACAGTTCAAAGAAGGCTCAGCACCATTAAAAGAAAGAGCTATCGAAATTCTCGATGCAATGACCAACTTTGAAGATCGAATAGGTGATCTGGGATATCGAAACATTTATAAAAAATCCCTAGAATCTCAAAGACTTAAAATAAGTGATTCAAACATGACACCTTCAGGAAAACTGTTACAAGACATCACAGAATCTGGATTATCTTGGGATGAGTACACTGATCAGATCGCCAAAAGTCATAAAGAAGAGATACTTAAGTCAAAGAGAGATGTAGATTACTTAGAAGAGCAAGCTAAAAAATCATTAGAAGAGTTCTCTATAAAAGAAACTCAAAAAGAAAAAGACTTTGATTCTTTTCTTGCAGAGTACCTATCTGCAATTGAATAAGGCAAAATATAAATTTAAATTGGAGAGAATTATGAAAGCTTTTGTTTGTAATGAATTTGGACCAGTTGATATTCATAAGGTTGAAGATGTTACAGAGCCAGAATTGTTAGATGGCCAAGTATTAATTGATGTCAAAGCTGCTGGGGTCAGCTTTCCTGAAGTACTCATAGTCCAAGGCCTATATCAGTTCAAACCTCCCTTTCCTTTCATTCCGGGAGGAGAAGTCGCTGGTGTGATAAGTAAGATAGGGAACGGTGTTGAAGGTTATAAAGAAGGCGACAGGGTTATTGCTATGTGCGGAAATGGAGCGATGGCGGAGAAAGTTGCTGCATCTGCAGCCTCGCTTACTAAACTGCCAGAATCAATGAGCTTCCCCGAAGGAGCTGCATTTCCTATGAACTACGGCACAACAATTCACGGCCTTAAACAAAGAGCCAATCTTCAAGAAGGTGAAACCTTAATGGTTTCTGGAGCTGCCGGAGGCCTAGGAATAACTGCTATCCACGTAGGAAAAGCGATGGGTGCAAAAGTAATAGCAACTGCATCATCAGAAGAAAAATTAGAAATCTGTAAGCAAGAGGGAGCTGATGAGGTAGTTTTGTATCCCAGAGATATGGACAAAGACAAGCAAAAAGAATTTTCAAATAATCTGAAAGCCGTTGCTCCCAATGGAATTGATGTAATTTATGATATTGTTGGTGGTGATTATGCTGAGCCTTCTTTGAGAGCAATTGCAAGAAACGGCAGATATCTGGTAATAGGATTTACTGCAGGCATACCAAAAATGCCTCTGAACTTAACACTACTAAAAGAATGCCAAATCGTCGGAGTATTTTGGGGACAGTTCCAAGGCTTGGAGCCTGAGGTAAATAAACAAAATTTTGATGATTGTTTTAAGATGGTGACTGATGGAAAATTTAAACCTTTAGTGTCACACACTTATAAGATTGAAGATTCAGTAGAAGCTTTAAAATTCATTCAAGATAGAAAAGCGACCGGAAAAGTTATTGTAGAGTTTTAAATGTTTTTAAAAAAAAAGAGGAGCTATAGCTCCTCTTTTTTCTAGATAAAGTTTAGCTTCTTTTAATCCAAATCCCACCAAGAATAATTGCAAGAATAACAAGATACCAAACCATGAATACCGGATCTGCAGGTATCAAACTAAATGAAGAATCCCCCACACCAATCGAGTCAACAAATTGCTGGCCACTAGCTGTGAGATTATCAAGCTCTGCTAGTGCATTGACAGTGCCTTGCCAGTTTGCATATAAGAAACCTACTGTTTGAAGATTGTAATAAACAACACCCAAACCAAATAAGGTTGCTAAAACTTTGTTTAACATTGGCGTGCCAGGATCACTTTGAACATTTACCACCATTCTGAAGGCGACCCATATAAGAAAAGCACCTGCTGCAAGATATACAGAGTTACTTATTAAAAAAACATTAAATTGATTAATTATTTCCATTTCAGTCATATTTCTCTCCTTAATAATTAAACTGAGCTGACATAGTATCACCTACTATTAAAAAAGGGAGTAAGAAATTACCCCCTTTTTTTATTTTTATCTAGAGACTTAATCGCTAGGTTTAAGCCAAGTACTTCCAAGAAGAATTACAAGAACTGCAATCCACCAAACGAATAGTATTGGATTGTTTGGAATTAAACTAAAAGTCACTTCTTCAGCACCGACAAATTCAACAAATCTCTGCGCACGGTCAGATAGCTCTGGTAACTGACTGAGATCGAAAGCGGTACTCTCAAAGTTCACTCTTACAAATGCCAAAGTTTGCAAGTTCAAAAAAACTATTCCCAATGAAAAAATAGTTGATAAGACCTTTTGGAAAACAGTTGCTCCTTGATCTTGAATTCTTAGCACTCCTCTAAATGCAACCCATAGTAAAAATATATTTGCTGCGCCAAATATTGCCGTGCTTGTCATAGCCCCATTAAAAAGGGCATAAATTTCATATTCAGTCATATTTTCTCTCCTATAAAAATTTAACTGTGATCATGATAAATAAATAAAAAATTTATTGCTATAAAAAGAGAGACTTAATATCTCTCTTTTTATAAAAAAATTAAACTATTGTTTAGTCCAAATTCTTCCCATCAACATAACAGTCACAACTGCCCACCAACCTGTATTGATTGGATTATTGAATAACCCGCCTTGAGCAACTTCTCCTGTACCCCAAGTGTCAACAAAAGCTTGTGCTGTTGGCGATATAGCCTCGAGTTGACTCATAGAATAAGCTGAATTTTCAAGGGTTGCGAATAGAATCGCGCCGGTATTAAGACCATTGAAGATTATGCCTAAACTAAAAAGAGTCACTAAAACTTTGTTAAGAGCATTAGCATCTTCAGCTCTCACTTGATTTGCAGCCCTAAATGCTACCCAAAGCAAAAAGAATACACCAGCTTGATAAATTGCATTAGATGTTAAAAAACCAGTTAAGGTATCGTAAATTTGATATTCCATAATTTCCTCCTATTAGAAAATCTAATAGTTAATTTTAACAAATCTAATGTATTTATTTAGGAGTTTATTAAAAATATCAAATAAATATAAACTTTCTCTTACAAATGAGTATAGTGAATATATGTTTGAAATTTATTTAGATAAAGCAAAAAAATACCGTTTCCGCCTGAGGGCAAAGAATGGAGAGAATATCTGTGCAAGTCAGGCCTACACATCAAGGTCTTCCTGTATGAAAGGGATAAAATCCGTTGCAAAGAACTCAAAATCTAAAGATAACTTTATTACTCAGGAGTCTAAATCTGGAAAATGGACTTTCAGGTTAAAGTCTGGAAACAATAAAGTTGTCGCAACCAGTCAGTCCTATAAAGATAAATCATCCATGAATAAAGGGATTAGAAGTGTGATGACTAATGCTCCAAAGCTTGTAATAAAGTAGTTTTTTTCCTTTTTAGCTCTGTCAGTGTTCTAGATGAATCTATTAAAATGATTCTGGTTTGCTATGAAGTTGGCAATTCTATAGTCTCAAGCCATGTAAAAGGCTTAAATATAATCACATTATCTGTTCTCAATAAATAATTTCTTTTTCTGATAACATTTAAGGATGAAATTAAATAACTATCTAATCTTCTTAGTAACGGTTTTTTTTCTTTCTGCCTGCGGCGTAAAAAGCGTTACCTCTGCTTCTGTTCAAGCTGATATTGTGTCTGTTGCTGAATACAAGGATTATTCATGTAAAGAGCTGGCTATAGATGCGCTTAATATTCAAAACAGAATTCCTGAAATTTCTTCTGTTATCGATAAAAAGAAAAAAGATAACGATGCATACATAGCTACAGCAGTTGTGTTTATGCCAATATTGGCTGCAGGGATTAAAGGCAATCAAGAAGAAGCGGCTCAGTTAGCTCTCTATAAGGGGCAACTAAACGCAATTAGACAGGCAGCAATAATGAAGGATTGCGAAATAATTGTTCAATAATTTAGATCATATACCCTAAAGGGGGCTACCTAATTTTATTGCCAACTGACCTTTGCAAAAGTACCAGTAGTACAATAAAAAATGTCTCTATTGAAACCAGGTGATAAAAACATACCATTGGCTAGTCTTGCGTTTACATCAACTTTGCTGAGTAATTCTCCAGTTTGAATATCTACAACAATTAAATAATCTTTGTCGTTTTCAAAACTATTAATGACCAGTTCTTTTGTATCTGGGAAAACAACCGGTTGCATGGTTGGTCTTGCGTCTAAATTCCAAGATAAATCTAGATTTCCATTTTTTGTTGAAATTCCTGCAAGACCTCCATTAAGACTATCCCATGCGATGCAAGTTTCTAATTCTGGAACATTCACCGGCGGTGCAATAATACCTCCGCCATTTCTTTCAAAAGGTTCAATGAAGGATAGATCTGATGTTGTGAGATCAAGCTTTAAAAGTCTTTGCTTGCCAGTCCATGGTGCAGGGCTTCTCCAACTCAAATGAGTATTTTCCTTGACTCTACCGTTGGGATGAACACCGTAAATTTGTCTTACTGAATCTATATCTCCGTTATCCATTAACCAAAGGCACCCATCAGAAATGCACCCATCCCATGCCAAACCTTGAATGCCCTTTTCTTGTCTGTATTGAGGTTGCCACTCTTGATCAATCTCTAAATTTCTTTCATGAACTCTTAGTCGCCATATTCTTGAAATTCCCGGAATGTAAATGAATTCACCCAGTGGAGTTATATCGCTGGCAATCCTTCCCATAGAGCCTTCAGGAAGCTGAATAGTCTCGATAACCTCAAGATTATTAGGGTTTAACCTAGTTATTGAAGAATTACATTGATTTTCAAGTCTGCAGTCTTTAGTGACTATGCTTCCATCAGATAAAACTAATAATCCATTGTGAGCCTGATCAATAGGAAGCTTTTTTTCAATTAAAACTTGGCAATCACTATTTAAGACATGCATGAAATTTCCATTAACCTTGATAATGTTACCGTTTTTGTGGGCAGCTATGGCTCCGCACCACACATGATCCCCACAAGGTAGATTAGGACTTTCACTGATAGTCTCAAGAGTTAGAGGATCTATTCTTTGCAACCATCCGAAAGGTTTTGGTCCGTTGAAGTATGGCATCGTTCCCCCAAGATAGAACTCATTCTCATCTCTTCTTACAACCATTACATTCCATTTCCCTGATAGAACCGATTCAACTTTTGCCTCAGCACCCTTTGCAAATAGGCCTCCTTTGGCTGCTTTCTGTCTTCTGTTCCCGCCACACTCAACAGGCCATGGAGATTTAAAATAACCAGGATGTTGGTTTTCTCTATCTAATGAGTTACTCAATTTTTATGCTTGGTTTTTAGTTAATTTAAAAACTTTAATCTATAAGATAATTCTTTATCTTATTAACGATTGTAAGTTAAAACGCTTTCCAAAACAGTGACCATGTTATTTGGATCAACAGGAGATTTAAAGAAGCCGTAATATCTTCCAGATGGGCTTAATAGTGCAAGATTCATGCTGTGATCCATATCATAATCTGTTCTTTTGGAATCCACTACTGGCACAAATGGAAGTGTTAGCTGAGTTGCTAAAGTATAAATAGTTCCAATGTCCCCGCTTACACCTATAAAAGAAGAATCAAAAGATTTAGCGTATCTATCGATCAGTTCAGGAGTATCTCTGTCTGGATCAACAGAAACAATCATAAAATTGATCTTATCTCTTAATTGAATGTTTCTATCAGCAAGAAGATTTGAAGTCTTTTTCATTTTTGCCATAGTCATTGGACACATATCAGGACATGAAGCAAAACCCATGAAAACCAGGTGCCATTTCTCAAGCAAGTTTGTTTGCTTAAAAACTTCTGTCCCGGATTGAAGCCTGAATTCTGTTAGCTGCCTTGGCGCTGAGAGTTCATAAAATTTGAGTTCTTTGTATTCATCTTTGGTCAGCTCTTTGGGTGACACAATGCTGTAAACAAAAACACCGATCACCAACGAGACCAATACAAGACAAGATAGAACTGTTAAGCGAATATTTGATGTTCTAGACATAAGTTATCACCGCCCTGTCAACGATCATCAATAAAAATATTAATGTTAAATAAATTATGGAATATAAAAATAAACTCATGGCATTATCTGCACCTATACTTTTCTTTAATTTCCAGGATTTTTGTATAAATATTCCGCCAAGAATTACAGCTCCTATCAGATAAACATAACCAAAGTGCCCAGTAGCAAATAAAAGAAGTGATACAAGCAATAATAAAATTGAATATAAAACTATTTGAATCTTTGTGTACTCAACACCTTTCACTACTGGCATCATCGGTATACCAGCTTTGGCGTACTCATCTTTTTTATTGATAGCCAAAGCCCAAAAATGAGGCGGCGTCCAGATAAAAATTAAGAGCACTAGTAATAAAGGTAGAGGATCTATTGTTCCTACAACGGCTGTCCAACCAAGCAATGGTGGCATGGAACCTGCAAGTCCACCGATTACTATATTAAGAACACCGGAAAATTTTAGAATCTTGGTATAAATAAATGCATAAAAAACCCATGTTGCAAAAGTAAGAGCCCAAGTAAGGAAATTATTGAAGTAGAGTATCAAAGCTGATCCAATGAAAAGAAGAAAAATAGCAAAAAGAGTCGCTGAAAAAATGCTAATTTTTCCTGTAACAATTGGCCTTTTCCCTGTTCTTTCCATAACGGAGTCATACTTGAAATCAAGGATCTGATTTATTGCAGCTGATGAACCAGCTATGAAAGCTATTCCAATAAAACCTGTAAGTGCTTTAACAAGATTTAAGTTGAAATTGGTTGCAAGAACCATAGATGCTCCAGCAGTAATCATAAGAAGGTACAAAACACCTGGCTTCGTTAATTTAAAATATTCTGTAATAGTAAGGCTCATGCGGTGCTTATTGTAGAGGATTTTAGCCTAACAAAGGATAAATACATCAATAAGAACAAAGCACCTAGGTTATGTGCTATGGCTACATAAAGAGGAACCTGAAAGTATATATTTGATACTCCCAAAGCTAATTGAAGGCTGATCAACGAAGCAAATCCTAATGATGTCATTCGATAATTCTCTTTATAAAAACGCCAGGATAATAAAAGGAATACTATAGAAACTGCGACAGCTCCAAGCCGATGAATAAAGTGAATTGCGACTCTGGATTCAACATCTAATTGCCCGCCTAAATAGTCTGGGCCTATTTGTTGAAAAAAATTAAATCCTTTTGAGTAATCAGCTGGTGGCAACCATTGACCGTGACACGTTGGAAAATCTGGACAGGCCAAAGCTGCGTAGTTTGAGCTTAACCAAACGCCTAAAATTATTTGTCCAATTAAAAATGGAAAGGCCCAGTTTAGTAATGTTTTTGTTTGAGTAACTACTGAAAAGCTGACATTGAAAGTAGACCTGAGTTGAGATGATCTTAAGAAAATTAAAAAGACTAATGTGGTTGTGAAAAAACCTCCCAATAAATGAAGAGTTACAACCTGAGGCCATAATTGCAAGCTAACCGTTAAGTAACCGAACAAAGATTGTATACAGACCAATACAGTGGCAGCATAAATTAAATTATTTAGTCTTCTATCTCTAATTTTTGAAAAGATAGCCAAAAAGAAAAGACCAAATATCAATAATCCTAGTGAGCCAGCAAAATATCTATGCACTACTTCTGGAACAGCTTTTGCCAATTCAAATTGTCTCTCTGGGAAAGTAATGTTTGCTTGTTCAATTTCTGCTTCGGTAGTTGGCATCCAAACGTATCCATAGCAACCTGGCCAATCAGGACATCCTAATCCAGCATCAACAAGCCTTGTCCAGGCTCCTAGACCAACAACAACGAATGCTAAAAATATTCCTATCAGACTGATAATCTGAATTTTTTTAAAATTATCCAATTTTTGAAACCCTCAATAGTTTTTTTAAGTCTTCAAGAATTTGCTTAAAGTTTTCATTTTTATCTTCTTTAGGACCATAAAACATGATGATATTTCCTAAAGGATCTACTATAAACAAAGATCCTTCCTCAAAAGGATTAATATTCTGGCTTTCAAATTCTTTAGCTATCAATGAGCCCTCGACATATGTAGCATGTTTAAGAGGCTTATATTTTTCCAAGATATCGTAGTCTTTATCTGACTCGCTGAGGAGAAATCTTGATACTCGGATGCTTTCTCGATTCAAGGCTATGTTTGCTTGTCTTGCGACATAAGCTGCATCATCGCAAGTTGATGAGCAATCGCCTTTAATAAACTGGAAGATCATCCAATCTCTTTCGATGGTTTCAATGTTAAAAGGTTGATACTCATAAGTGACCCCCAGCTCACCAACATCAATCGGCGGAGACAGAAGTTGACCATTGTTCACTCTTCCCTCTGGAAGGGATGCACCTGAGTAGTACCACACAGTGCTTGATAGAATCACCAAGATAGGGGTCAAGAAAATTAACATCGCTATAACAAAGTTCTTCTTAATCATTTTTTCTAAACCCTACAAAAATAAAACCTGCCAAAGCAACCAAACTCAAGCCTAACCATTGAATTGCGTAGCCAAAATGTCTATTGGCAGATAAATAAACAGGTTGCCAAATCCTAGTGAATCCATCTAATAAAAATTCATCAAGTTCAAAGACTACAGCCGGATAGCTTGTATTCCACTTCAAGTTAATGCTATCGATATCAAAGGACTGCATTTCTAGACCACTTTCTTCCCTTTCATAAATTGAATTATCTAACGTGAAAGCTTTTTCGATTGGTCTGAAAACTCCCTGCAATAAATAATTCTGGTCTAAGGTCTTTTTTGATTCATCAAATGACTTTGACCATCCTTTAGATACTAAAAGTGACAATCCTTTATTAGATAAAAACTCTTGATAAACAGAAAAACCACGAACTCCTTCATGGATTGCATTGTCTACTAAAACTGTCCTTTGACTGAACTTGCCTTGCATAAAAAAGGGTATGTACCATTGGCTGGGAGTAGCATATTCTAATGAAATAAATTCGGTTGGGGGCTTTGATTGCTGATTATTAATAAAACTTTCAAGCTTAGATTTTTCTAATCCCCTTTGATATTGCCAAAAACTTAAACTTAATAAAATTGGTAATATAATTGCCGTAAAAATTGTAAACTTCCAACCAGGATTAAATTTTCCAATGTTAGTAAAAATACTCATCGTCGTTTTAATGATTGCTATGCTGATCAGCCTCTTTTCTAGCGCAGCTTTTATGATCAAAGATAAAAAAGGAGCAATGACCAGAAGTTTTATGGCTCTCAGGGTAAGGGTAGTAATTGCGGGTCTTCTTTTGTTGACCCTCGCATACGGTCTTTATAGTGGTCAAATAGTTGTTAATAGCCCTTGGGGTTAGAATACGTAAACTACCAACACCAATAATATCCATACTACATCTACGAAGTGCCAGTACCAGGATCCTGCTGCAAGACCAAAGTGATCTTCCTTAGTAAAGGCTCCTCGAAATCCTCTTATGGTCATAATTGTCAAAATGATTGCTCCTAAACAAACATGAAAGCCGTGGAAACCTGTAAGAAGAAAGAAAGTAGTTCCATAAATCCCAGCACCTAGAGTCAGACCCATGTGATCATAGGCTTCGTAATACTCAAGGCCTTGTAAATAAACAAAAGTAAATCCAAGAATAAGAGTCATAACCATCCAAAACTTAAATGAAGTTCTATTGCCTTTTTTCAAAGCATGCTCAGCAATCGTTATGGTTCCGCTTGAAGTTACCAAGCAAAGAGTGTTCCAAAACGGTAACCAATGCCCTACGTTTGCAAATCCAGGAAAATTCATATTCTCTTTTGGGCCTTGAAATAAAGACTGATCCGGGGTCTGCATTACTGGCCAAGTCGCTTCGAATCCAGGCCACAACATATTCGAGATAGCCTTTTCACCTTCACCTCCAAGCCACGGCACTGCAAAAATTCTTACGTATCCTAGCGCTAAAAAGAAAGCGAAGAAAAACATGACTTCACTGAATATGAACCACTGCATGCCCATGACAAATGATCTATTCAATTGATCGCTGTACATTCCTTTGTCGTTTTCTTTTATAACTTCGCCAAACCAAAAGAAGAACACTGAAAAAATAACGGCAAAAGCAGCGATTAGGATCCAATATGAATTTGAATCAGGTTTGTCTAAATCGTTAATAGTGTAACCAGCGCCTAATACAAAAAGCATCAAACCAAAAGCCATCCAAATTGGCAGTCTGCTGCTTGCTGGAACAAAATATGAAGATTGATCAGACATAATTAATTACTCGCTTGTAATTTTATATGAGATTCAGTGATATCAAAAAGAGTATAACCAAGGGTTAACACAGGAACATCATCGGGGAGATCAGGATCAATAATAAATCTAACCGGCATGGTTAACTTTTCTCCAGGTTGTAGAAGTTGTTCCTCAAAACAGAAGCATTCAGTTTTATGAAAATATTGTGCACCTTTTCCCGGAGATACACTCGGTATTGCCTGAGCTACCATAGGATAATCTGTAGGATTTTCAAAAGTATAATCAACTGTATAAGCTGTTCCCGTTTCTGCATCTATTGTTCTTTTCTCGGAAGTAAAATTCCAAGCCATATTTTCATTATTCTTGGTAACAAAGAGAATTTTGATTTCCCTGGAATCAAAATTTTCATCATATTGGGTAATGGTAGGTCCAGATACTTTTCCATTTAACCCAGTGATTTCACAAAAAACATCGTAAATAGGAACCAAAGCAAAACCAAAGCAAAACATACCTAAAACAAGACTTACTAATTTTAAGTTTGTTTTAGTAGCTGCTTTCACTTAACTTCTGGTGGAGTTTCAAAAGTGTGATACGGAGCTGGCGATGCAACAGTCCACTCCAATCCTTTGGCGCCTTCCCATACTTCAGAAGTAGCCTGTTTTCCAGCAAAAATACTCTTAAGAATAATAAATAAGAAGAGGAGTTGCGTTAAACCAAAAATGAACGCACCAATAGAAATCACCATATTAAAATCTGCAAATTGAAGAGCGTAATCAGGAATTCTTCTAGGCATACCTGCTAATCCAACAAAATGCATGGGGAAGAAAGTAATGTTAACCGAAATAAAAGACATCCAAAAATGAGTTTTCCCTAAAACTTCGTCGTACATGTTACCCGTCCATTTTGGTAGCCAATAATAAACACCAGCGATTATTCCAAAAATAGCTCCGGGAACTAAAACGTAATGAAAATGCGCAACAACGAAGTAAGTATCGTGGTACTGAAAGTCAGCTGGAGCTATTGCAAGCATCAACCCTGATAATCCACCAATAGTAAACAAAGCTACAAAAGCTATCGAAAAAAGCATCGGAGTTTCAAAAGAGATAGAACCTTTGAACATAGTCGATAACCAATTGAATACTTTCACTCCTGTTGGGATTGCAATCAACATGGTTGTGTACATGAAGAAAAGTTCACCTGCGATTGGCATTCCAACTGTAAACATGTGATGCGCCCAAACAATGAAAGAAAGGATAGCGATTGATGCTATTGCATAAACCATTGACGTGTATCCAAAAATTGGTTTTCTTGAGAAGGTTTCAATGATGTGCGATACGATTCCAAAAGCAGGCAAAATCATTATGTAAACCTCAGGGTGACCAAAGAACCAAAAGATATGTTGGAATAACACTGGATCTCCACCACCGGCAGCGTTGAAGAAACTGGTTCCAAAATGGATATCCATGAGCATCATAGTTACAGCCCCTGCAAGAACTGGCATTACAGCAATTAGAAGATAAGCAGTGATCAGCCAAGTCCAAGTAAACAATGGCATCTTCATGAAAGTCATTCCAGGTGCTCTCATGTTAAGAATTGTGGTTATGATATTTATGGATCCCATAATGGAAGATGCTCCCATGATGTGAACTGCGAAAATGAAGAAAGTTACTGTTGGCGGTGCGTAAGTTGTAGATAAAGGTGCATAGAAAGTCCAACCAAAGTTAGGACCTCCGCCTTCCATGAAAAAGGTGGAGATTAAAATTCCAAAAGCCACTGGGAGAATCCAAAAACTTAAGTTATTCATTCTCGGTAAAGCCATATCTGGAGCACCGATTTGCATAGGAATAATCCAGTTAGCCAAACCAACGAAAGCTGGCATGACCGCTCCAAAAACCATAATCAGACCATGATTAGTCAGCATTTGATTATAAAATTCTGGAGATACTATTTGGCTTCCAGGCTCAAATAGCTCAGCTCTGATAACCATTGCCATGGCACCACCTAAAAATAACATCAAAAAGCTAAACCAAAGGTAAAGCGTACCGATGTCTTTATGGTTAGTAGTGTATAACCATCTGGTTATACCTTTTGCTGGGCCGTGATGATGATCATCTGAATGCGAATCTATTACTGCGCTCATAGTCCTTCCGTATATTAAAGTTTGTTATTTTTATAATCCAAAATTTCTTTTGGAATTACGATTTCTCCGTCACCGCTAGCATCGTTACCCCACGCCTTCCTCGTATAGGTTATAACGGCTGCAATGTCGACTTCAGAAAGCTGTTCGGCGTATGACTGCATAGCAGCACCTTGAACACCTTCCATTAAAATTTCTATTTGTTTAGCTTTATCATTTAGCACAAGATCGCTTCCTGCTAATGCTGGAAATACAGGAGGTAATCCTTCTCCATTGACTTGATGACAAGCTACACAATTGGTTTGGTAAACACCTTCTCCAATTTCATAAAGTTCTTCTGTTGACCAAAGCTTTTCAGTGAGAAGTGCTTGTTGAATTTTTGCTTCTTTCTTCTCATTTACCCAAAGTTCGTAATCTTCAGGTGATACTGCTTTAACAACAACTGGCATGTAACCGTGATATTGCCCACACAGCTCAGTGCATTGACCTCTGAAAATTCCTTCTTCATCAACTTGTGTCCAAGCTGTGTTTATAAACCCAGGGATTGCATCTTGCTTTACTGCAAAATCTGGAACCCACCATGAGTGGATTACATCGTTAGCTGTGATTAAAAATCTGATTCTTTTATTTGTTGGTATGACTAAAGGCTCGTCAACTTCCAAAAGATAGTTATCTGATTTGGGGGCAATGTTGTTTCTTTGATCTAAATCTGTGGATAGGTTACTGAAAAAACTTACTTCGTCTTCTAGGTACTCATACTGCCACTTCCATTGATGCCCAGTGATTAAAATATTGATATCTCCTTCTGCATCATCGTATGCACGAATCATTGTAAAGGTTGCTGGAATGGCCATGACCGCCAAAATAACTGCAAATAATACGGTCCAAGTCATTTCTAGAACTGGATGGTCATCAAACTGAGCTGGTTTATCTCCCTCTTTTTTTCTAAAAGCAACTATGAGATAAACCATAAAGCCGAGCACTAATGCTCCAATGACCACGCATATCCAGAAAATAGTCATGTGCAGATCAAAAATTTCTCTGCTGAGGGCATTAACACCCGGAGTCATATTCACGTCTCCCCAGCCAGCAAAAAGCGGAAGAGATACGCAACAGGAAATTAATGCCGCAAAAATTCTTTTAATAAGTACCATTTAGTAATCTTTCATTAAGGTAGGCTGCGTAATTTTACTTCAAAAGTATGTGGAAAACTAACGCAAAGCCAATAAATTATTGGTCTTTGGAAGTTTTCCTGTCCAAGTTTTAAATGAAGCAGCTCCCTGTTCAACGAGCATCCCCCATCCGTCTGATACTGATTGAGCTCCATTGTTTTTAGCATCAATCATAAATTGGGTATCGGTCTGAGAGTAAGCTAAATCATAGGCTAGAGCGCAATTACTATACAAAGATGGATCTATCGGTAAACTCTCATTTTCAAGGGTGGACATTGAGGTTGCGTTGATAATAAGGTCAAAAGAATGAAATTCATCCTGAATTGAATTAAAACTCGATGCTATAAGATTAGAATTTTTCCCTGAAGACTGTCTGTATAAGGATAAATCTTTAACTAGTTCTTGAGCTTTTTCAAGCGTCCTGTTCGTTATGCAAATGGTTTTGGGATTAAGATCCTGTAGACCAAAAGCAGCTCCTTTGGCTGCTCCGCCGGCTCCAAGGATTAAAATCTCCTTGCCGTAAAGATCAAATCCTAAATTTTGATTAATATCCTTTGCTAAGCCAATACAATCTGTATTATCTCCGACAATAATATCTCCCTTCTTATATAAATTATTAGAAGCGCCTATCATTTGCGCTTTTGTTGAAGAATCATTTGAAAATTTCAAAGCTAATTTTTTAAAAGGCAATGTGACGCTTAATCCAACACCAGATTTAAAAAAATCTTTAACAAAATTTTCGAAGTCTTCCTCATCAACTAAATATTTTCCAAATGAGATTTTAATTTTTTGCTGATCAGCAAAGTGGTGATGGATCTCTGGGGATCTACTATGTCTAATGGGATTACCAACTACTCCAAATTTTAAATTCTTCATTTTCTTATCCACTCCCCAGTTTCTAGATTTTGTATTGGAGTAGCGCCTCCAAAATTGCCTATCTCTCCCTTAATGAGCGTTACCTCATTTCCAAAAATCTTTGTTACTTCGTCTGCTGACATAGCAGGTGGGTCGTCAGAAATATTTGCTGATGTGCTAGTCAGCACTTTGCCAATTTTTTTTGTCAGTTTTATCACTTCAGGATGAGAACTATGACGGAGGGCAACCAAATCAGAATTTCCTTTAATCCATTCTGGGACATTTTCATTTGCTCTAACAAGCCAGGTGTGAGGGCCAGGCCATGGCTTTTTAAGTTTTTCTATATCTTGTTTATCAAGGTGATTTATATATTTTTCAAAATGCCCAAAAACTCCACTTATTAGTATTAAGCCTTTGTCTATTGATCTTTTTTTTAACTCGCAAAGTTTAAAGACATCCTTTTTTGAGTCAGGATCACACCCTAGCCCATAAACTCCCTCGCATGGATAGGCATAGATCATTTTAAGATTGCTTTATTGATCCTCTAATAAGATTCTTTTTTGTTCTTCTCTTTGATCAGCTATTTTTTTAGCCAACTCCTTATCTCCGGTTCCTAGCATTTGGGCAGCTAAATGGCCTGCGTTTACTGCTCCTGCCTTTCCTATGGCTACAGTTGCAACTGGAACTCCTCTAGGCATTTGAACGGTTGAGAAAAGAGCATCCAAGCCATTTAAAGGTCCGCCATCCCCTGGAATTCCAATGACAGGTAGAGTCGTATGAGCAGCAATATTTCCTGATAGATGTGCTGCCAACCCAGCAATTCCTACGAAAACTTTGGTGCCGTCCTTGATGGTATTTTCTATAAACTCTTTAAGGGCCTCCGGAGTTCTGTGAGCGCTCAATACTTTAATCACTGAACCAATTCCATAACCATCCAATACTTCTTTTGTTGCTTCTGCCAAAGCCATATCAGACTTTGATCCCATCACAATTGCTACGCTATTAGTCATAATTTCTAAGATATTTAGTTTTTGTTAATTACCCACATATAATATATGTAAAGTAAATTTATAAAAATGAAATTATTGAAGATTTTAGAATTTCCTGATCCTAGACTCAGAACAAAAGCAAAGCCTGTAAAGGAAGTTACTAATGTCCATAGAGAACTAATCGACAACATGATTCACACCATGTACGAAAGCAAGGGTATTGGTCTTGCTGCTACACAAGTGGATTTTCATGAAAGGATCTTGGTTATTGATATAAGCGAAGAAAGAGATGATCCTCAAGTATTTATCAATCCTGAGGTAGAAATTCTCAATAAAGATGAAAAGTCCGGCTATGAGGAAGGTTGCTTATCTGTACCGGGCTTTTATGAAGAAATAATTAGACCTGAAAAAATCAAAGTCACCTACTTGGATAGAGATGGCAAGAAGCAAACTCTTATGCCTGAAGGTTTACTAGCTGTTGTCATCCAGCATGAAATGGATCATTTAGAGGGAATCCTCATGGTTGACTACATATCAAACATTAAAAGACAAAGAATAAAACAAAAACTCCAGAAATCTGCTAAAGAAAAATTAGCCTCCTGATAAATGAAAATAGCTTTTGCTGGAACTCCAGAAATTGCCGCTACAATTCTTCAATCTATTATTGATAAAAAAGATCATCAAGTTGTATGCGTTATAACGTCAGTTGATAAACCTTCAGGCAGAGGCAGAAAATTAAAGCCTTCGCCAGTAAAAAAAATTTCCTTAGAGAATAACTTAACTTTGATGCAGCCTGATTCACCTAAATCTGAGGAATTTATCGATGAGTTTAAAAATTATCAATGCGATGTTCTTTTAGTGGTGGCTTATGGTCATATTTTGACAGAGGAATTATTGGAAACACCTCAGTACGGCAGCGTAAATATCCATGCATCTCTTTTACCAAAATACAGGGGAGCTGCTCCAATACAAAGAGCTATTCTGAATGGTGATAAAAAAAGTGGACTGACTTTTATGAAGATGACGAAAGGACTTGATTCGGGACCTATGTCTAAACGGTTTGAAATTAAGATAGAAAAAGACGACACCACTGCTGATTTAACATCGAAGATGGCTTCTTTAGCGGCAAAAGAAGTTAATAAATTTTGTTCTGATTGGCCAAATTTAATTGATAGTTTGGAAGAACAAAATGAAACAGATGCGTCTTATTGTCCGAAGATTACAAGAAATGATGCGGTGATTGAATGGTCTGATAAGGCCAAAAAAATCAGTAAGACTATTAACGCAATGTACCCTAACCCAATAATATCTATCGACATTAACGGTATAGGGATTAACCTCTGCAAATCAAAGGTCAATAAAAAGTTAATTGGCGACCCTGGAGAAATTATTGAATTTAATAAAAATATTCTTGCGATAGGTTGTGGAGATTTTGCAGTGGAAGTTACTGAACTTTGTAGGACAGGAAAAAATAAACTTTCCATTAAAGATTTTTATAATGGGGCTCAAAAACTTTTGAAAGAAGGCGATATTATTTCTTGAATATTAGGTGTATAAATATCAATAAAGTTATAGTTAGAAAGAAATAAATTGGAAATTTTAATTCTCGGAGCTGGCCAAGTTGGCACTGAATTATCTGAGCTCCTTACAAATGATGGTCATAACATTACCATTGTTGATACAGATGCTGATCGACTTCAAAAAGCCTCCTCTCACATAGACTTAAAAACTGTGGAGGGCAATGCTTCCTATCCTAAAGTTTTAGAGCAAGCCGATATTAAAAATATAGATGTTGCTGTTGCGATGATGGAATCTGATGAGGTGAATATTATTGCCTGTCAGATGATAAAACTCCTCAATAAGGATACGAAAACAATGGCAAGAATTCGTACCTACGAATATTTAAAAGGTAAGGGGAAACAAATCGTCGAGGGAGAACAAGGTATAGACGTCATTATTAGCCCGGAAGAATTGATAACTGCGCAAATTTGTAGGCTTATTGAAAATCCTGGAGCTACTCAGATTATGGATTTTGCCAACGGTAAGGTATCCATGGTTTCAGTGAAAGCTAAAGAAGGCGCCCCAATAACAGGTCACAAAGTAGCAGAGCTTAGACAGCATATTCCCAAGGTTGATACTAGAATTGCAGCAATTTATAGAGAGGACAAAGTTATAGCTCCAAAAGGAGATGACATAGTTGAAACAGGAGACGAGGTGTTCTTCATAACAGAATCAAGAGATATAAAGAAAGTTATATCTGAGCTTCGAATGAAAGAAATAGCTTCGAAAACAATCATGATTGCTGGAGGAGGAAGAATAGGAAGAAGACTTGCAGAATCTTTGGAAGGAAAATTTGATCTTAAGATAATTGAACTCAATAAAGATAGGTGCATTTATTTGTCAGAAAAACTAGGTTCCTCTTTAGTTTTGAATGGCGATTCATCAGATAGTGCTCTTCTAGAGGAGGAAAATATTGAAAAAACTGATTTCTTTTGCTCTGTTACTAATGATGATGAAGCGAATGTGATGTCTTCTATGTTGGCTAAAAAGATGGGTGCTAAAAAATCACTATCCTTGGTTAATAAAAATGCATACTTAGATCTAATATCGAAGGAACAAATAGATATCACCATTAATCCCTCAGAAATAACGATCGGATCGATTTTAGAAAATTTGTCTGATGAATCGCAATTGAAAACATATTCTTTTAAAAGAAAAGGCGAAGCAGTTGAGCTAATTGCAACATCAAGAAATGGCTACCCAGGAGTTGTAGGAAAACAAATTGATCAGATAGAACTTCCTAAAGGATGTGTAATTGGGGCTATTTTCTCTGAAAATGCAATCAAAATCGCTCATCATGATACTAAAATCAATGAAAACGATCATCTGATTACTTTTATAGCTGATAAAAAGAATCTTGAAGAAGTAACAGACATAATTTGTTCATAAATAGAATTTAATGAAAGTTAGACCCATTTTAAACCTTTTAGGCATAGGTTTAGTGTATTTTTCGTTTTTTCAGCTGCTTCCAATAGCGATATCCTTCATTTACGAAGAAAATAATTTCACTGATTATTCTGGAGCCTTTTTTATAACTCTTATTACAGGAATAGCGTTTTGGGTAGCTACTTATAAAGAAAAACAAGAAACAATTCGAATAAAAGAAGGATTCATCCTAACTGTTGCCTTTTGGGTCTTATTCACCGTTTTTGCATCTTTACCTTTCCTTTTGAGCTCAACACACGATTTCTCTATCGTAGATGCCTATTTTGAAACAACATCAGCCCTTACAACCACTGGATCTACAATATTGGTTGGCCTGGAATCGTATAGTAAGTCCTTACTATTCTATAGAGCCCTATTACAATGGCTTGGGGGAATGGGAATAATTGTATTAGCAGTTGCAATCTTTCCACTTCTGGGAGTTGGAGGTATGCAATTATATAAAAATGAGGGCTCTGGGGTGATGGGAGACAATAAATTGAGGCCCAAAATTGCGGAAACAGCTAAATCCTTGTGGTTTATATACCTAATTTTGACTCTAAGCTGTTGTTTTTGTTACTTTTTTTCAGGTATGAACCTCTTTGATGCTGTGACTCACTCATTTACAACGGTAGCCATTGGTGGATTTTCAAATTATGACGAAAGTTTTGCCTACTTTGATAGCAATGCAATCTACTTAGTCTCTATAATATTTATGTTTCTTTCTGGTGCCAATTTTTCCCTTCATTTCCTTGCCTATACAAAGTTAAACCCTAAGTATTACTTTCAAGATTCAGAATTTAAGTTTTATGGCACCGTTATTCTTTCTGCTTTTCTTTTAATAACTGTTGCAATGATTTTTTACGGATCAGCTAATAACTTTGACTTAATTGTTACTACCGCTTTTCAAACAGTTTCTTTTGCAACCACAACAGGTTACGTAAATTCAGATTACTATCTATGGCCTTCTTTTATTCCTTTTATGCTTTTGATGCTAGGAGCAATCGGAGCTTGTGCTGGCTCTACGGGAGGCGGCATAAAGATGATTAGAGTTTTAGTTCTCTACAAACAAGGTGGAAGAGAACTTAAAAAATTGACCCATCCACAATCGGTTGTTCCAGTAAAAATTGGTGGGAAAATTCTTCAGCCAGAAATCGCGGAATCGGTTTGGGGTTTCTTTTCTGTGTACATGTTGGCGTATGTTTTTCTTACAACGTTTATGCTCTTGTACGGCTCAGATTTCATTACTGCATTTTCTGCAGTTGGTGCATCAATTAATAATTTAGGTCCTGGACTGGGCGATGTTTCTCAAAACTATAGCTCTTTGAATGATATCTCTAAAATAACTTTATCATTTTCTATGATACTAGGAAGATTAGAAATTTATACGCTTCTTGTCTTACTAACTCCCTTCTTTTGGAAAAGTTAAGTAAGTACTTACTATCATTCAAACGTAATCAATGTATCCCTTAAATCTTTTATACTCCCATGCATATTGTTCAGGAGAAGCAAGAATATCGTCTTCCAGAACTTTATTCATTGACTCAAGGGACTTAGTTAGATCATCGGAAAAAAATTTCTCCCCTACTTCTCTTATATTGATTTGATATCCATCTTTGCCAAGCGTACAACTGCAATAAATTACATTACAGTTAGTCCTTTTAGCGATATTTGAAATCAAAGAATTGGTGAAGCAAGCTTTGCCAAAAAAATTAGCCGTATGTCGATTTTTGTTTTTCGGGACCTGATCGACTGCCATTGCTATCGTTCCTTTGTTGTTGATGTGTTCGAGCAAAAGTTTGGTACTTTTAAAGCCTATCCCAACCATCCTTGCTCCGTAATTTTGTCTTCCACTTTTTACAAGATTATTAATAATTTTATTTTTTACTTTTGTAAACGGAATAATAAGATTTTCTGATTTTGATGACATCCATGAAATTAATAATTCCATATTGCCAATATGGCTTGAGATGATTATCAAGCCTTTGTCTTCACCTAATAATGAATCAAATTTACTTTCATTATTAACTCTAGAAATCAGAGGGTATATTTTTCTAGAGAAATCCCTTGAATTTGACCAAACATAAATAGCTTCGATTAAAGATAAAGATGTTTGTCTGACGCTACGTCTAGATAAATCCTCAATCTCTTCTTTAGTTTTGCTTTTAAAGACATGTTTGAGATTAGTTGAGCTAGTTTTAAGGCTTTTAGAGTTAGAAAAAACCATCAAAAAGCCTAAAATCCATCCAAAAGCTTGAAAAGCTCTAAAAGGGACAATTTTAGCCAAAAAAAACAGTATTTTTATGAACATTTCAGTCCATTATATTCAACATTCAAGTAGAATTAGTAAGAAATCAGTCTATTTTATTGAATCTAATCCAAATCATCGTATAAATGTCAGCTAAATCAATGGATGAATTAGTCTCTTTATGCAAGAGGAGAGGATTTATTTTTCAATCAAGTGAAATCTATGGTGGCTTGCAAGGCACGTATGACTTTGGTCCGCTTGGAGTTGAATTAAAAAATAATTTAAAGAGCGCATGGTGGAAATCCATGGTTTATGAAAGAGATGATGTTGAAGGTTTGGATGCTTCCATCCTAACAAATCAACTTGTATTAAATTATTCCGGTCATGAAGATACTTTTACAGATCCTTTGGTTGACTGTAGAAGTTGTAAGTCAAGATGGAGAGCAGATCAAATTGAAGATACTTGTCCAAATTGTGGCAGCAAAGACTTGACTGACCCCAGACCTTTTAACTTGATGTTCAAAACAAACGTGGGTCCTCTTGAAGATGACGGATCCATTGCGTATCTCAGACCAGAAACTGCGCAACAGATTTTTACAAACTTTAAGAATATAGTTGATTCAACATCAAGAGCTTTACCTTTTGGTATTGCGCAAATTGGAAAAGCTTTTCGGAATGAAATAACTCCAAGAAATTTTATTTTTAGGGTTCGTGAATTTGAACAAATGGAATTGGAATTTTTTGTACAGCCAGGAGAAGATAATCTCTGGCACGACAAATGGATTGAGGAAAGATCAAAGTGGTGGGAGAGTCAGGGAGTCTCCAAGAAGAAAATTAGATTTTTAGAAGTGCCTAAAGATGAACTATCTCATTATTCAAAACGTACTGTAGATTTAATGTATGAATTCCCTCACGGCGAGGAAGAATTGGAGGGCATAGCAAATAGAACTGATTTTGATTTAGGCTCACATTCCAAAAATCAAGATCAACTAAATATACAAAGCAAGATAAGAGAAAATTCGGATTCAAACTCAAGATTGGCGATACAGGATAAAGATTCAAATGAATGGATTGTTCCATTTGTTATAGAGCCATCTGCCGGTGTCGAAAGAGGAGTGTTGGCTATTTTGAATGAAGCTTACAAAGTTGAGAAATTAGAAGACGGAAAAGAAAGAATAGTTCTAGCTCTTAAAGCTCATCTCAGTCCAATAAAGGCCGCAGTAATTCCTCTGAAAAAAAATAATGAAGATCTCGTGAACTTAGCTAAAAATGTAAAAGACGAACTTCAATCTTTAGGTAAGGGCAGAGTTCTCTTGGAAAATACAGGAAATATCGGAAAGAGTTATAGGAAGCATGATGAAATAGGTACTCCAATGTGCATAACAATTGATTTTGATTCTCTTGATAAGAACACAGTTACAATAAGAGATAGAGATACTATGGAACAAAAAACTGTCCAAATACAAGACCTTACAACTTATTTCTCTAATTTTTTTAAGTAAAAATATTCTTGGATAACTCAAGTAAATATATTGTTTTAGATCGTGATGGTGTCATCAATGTTGATCTATTTGACTATGTAAGAGATCCAAAGGAATTTGAATTTGAACATAAAAGCGTTCAAGCAATAAAAAAATTATCAGATAAAAATGTAAAAATTGTTGTTCTTACAAATCAAGCCTGCGTTTCACAAAAAACGGCAACTGAAGAAATGATAAATAACGTTCATGACCATATGAAAAATGAACTAAAAAAAATTGGGGCTGAGATTGAGCTAATTCTATTTTGTCCGCATGCAAATGAAGACAATTGTGAATGTAGAAAACCCAAAACAGGTTTGTTAGAAAAAGCTGAAGCTAAGCTTGGAATTTCACTCAAGGATTGTTTTTTTATTGGTGACAAAGAATCTGATTTACTTGCTGCAAAAAAGCATGGATGTCGTCCTGTCTTGGTTCTTACCGGTTATGGAATGCATACCATTAGAACAGCTGAAAGTTTGATGGGTGTAAAAATTTATGAGAATTTATTCGAAGCAATAGAGAATAACTTTTGATGGTTTATCTTAGATCGGGTATTTTTTATTTTTTCCTTATTATTGGATTGGGATTAATTTTCATTGGCATACCTTTCCTATATTTTACTCCGTTAATAAAGCGACAAAAAATTATTTTAAGCTGGGTATGGTTAGTAAGATTCACATTGAAATATATTTGTAATGTTGAAATTGAATTTAAAGGATTCAAAGATTATCTTAATGGCAAATTTCTTTTTGTCTCTAATCACCAAAGCACATTGGAAACGTTGGTGTTACATCATGAGTTTCAACCAATGTCAGCGATTACAAAGAAAGAAAATTTGAGCGTTCCAGTTTTTGGTTTAGGTTTTAGATTGCTTGAACCTATTTACATAGAAAGAGATATGAAGCTGAGCTCTACCAAAAAAATTATAAGAGAAGGAATAAAAAAAATTGAAGCTGGATTATCTGTTTTATATTTTCCAGAAGGCACGAGGATGCCACTAGGAGAAATAGGAAGATTTTCTAGAACTGGTATTGAAGTTGCAGCCAAAACAGATACCAGCATCATCCCGATAGTTCACAACTCAGCAGAGTGTTGGCCGCCCAGTTACTTAATACAACCAGGAAAAGTTATTTTTTACTTAGGTGATCCAGTTGAAACATCCGGTAAAAATATAAGACAACTTACAACTGAACTTCAATCATGGATGATTGAAAATTATCATCTAACGTCCAAGTCTTAAAAATATCTTTAAAAAAAAGTTCTCAAACCTTAAATTCATAAAAAACTCCCTTTTTTGCTACTTTTTGCTAAATTTATGACTTAAATAGTGTAAAAGTGCCATTTTGGGGGAAATATGCTGAAAAAACTGTTTAGTCAGGCTACAAATGACAAAATTCACTGGACAACACTCATAAGTGAGAAAATCCTTTTAGCGCTTATCGGAATTGCTACATGCATCGCAGCAGCCCTTTATTTATGGGAAATGTTCATTGATAGACGCATTGAACTGTCGGATTTATTCTTATTATTCATCTATGCTGAAATTTTAGGCATGGTGGGGTCTTTTTACAGTACGAATAGAATTCCAGTAACTTTGCCAATAATTATCGCTATAACGGCTATTTGCAGATTAATTGTTATGCAGAATAAAGAAATGGAAGCTACATTAATTGTTGGTGAAGCTGCAGCAGTTCTTATTCTGGCTGGCGCTGCATACATGATGAGCCTAAAAGATAAGATAAGTTTAGAAAAATTAAAAAACCAAAACAATGATGATATCCAAAGCTAATGTTTTTTTAGTGGCTTTTCAGATTCTTCGAACCAACCGTCTATAATTTCATTGTTCTCATCTATCCATCTTTCGATTTGAAGGATGACGAAATCTTGCCCAGAAATTAAATCAAAATTCTCTTGCGGCATTGATTCCTTTTCTCTCTCAAGAAGCTCTTTCAAAGTAATTAGATTTTCCGTTTGTTTTTGATATTCCAAAAGAGTAGGATTTTTTTTATCAGAAAAAGTATCTTGGATTTCATCCAATAATTGGTCCTTGAATTTTTGAATCTCTCTTATATTCAAAACTCTTTTATCTCTCTGTTCCAAGAAACTTTTTTTATTTTCCTTTCTGAATGTGTAAGAATCTTGATGTGAAATTCTTCTCTTAATTCTTTTATACTTTTATCCAGTAACTCCTCTGAAAAATAATAATTCCAACGCTTCTTCATTTTAAAGCATCTAAATAAAATCGTTGGCCACTTTCTAATCATGACTTTTAAGTAGAGAAAAAAGTACTTTGTATAACCAACTTCTTTTAAAAGAATTTCTACTTTTTCAGTAGTTTCTTTGAAATTTATTTTTCCAGAAAAATAATCTTTTAGTATTTGAAAATAGTTTCCACCAAAAAATACCCAGCAATCCAACATTGCTTCCTCTTCTAAGGTTGTATCTAATCCAAAAATTACATGAGTTGCATCATGGCAGAGAATACCCCACTTTTCTGAATCGCTAACTTGTTCTCCAAGAACATATCTATTATTTTTTCTTAAATAACTTCTATATTCTTCTATTCCTCCTTGCAAAGAAGTATTGCAATCTTGGTTCTGAAAATTAAGCATTTTTTTATTATAGTTTAATACTTTTCACTCATTACAAAATTTAGTTTAAATTTTTGTTTTAAACTCACCAAATGAATTTAAGTATGTTCATTATTGGAAGCGCGGTTTTCATTGTCGCTTTTTCTTTTTTTAAAGTTACTGCTTTGCATAAAACTAAAAATCAGAATGAGTCTTGGTTGAAGCTTATTTCTGTTTTTTTCGTGGACCTTATTGTGCTCGTGGTGGGCACTCTTGGAGTAGGGATATTTTTTGTCTCTTTGTTCAACGCGTTTCATGGATAGGCTTTTAAGGAGTAGTTTTCTAAGCAATCTTTTTGCTTATCTAAAATATAGGTATTTCTTACAAGATATTGAATTTAATGAGGATATTTCTATGTACGAAGATTTATTTTCTAATGGGCAGAGAGTTTTTCATGGAGTGTTATTAGATGATGAAGGAAATCTTTTAAAGGACAATCAAGAGCCTGAAAATAACTGCCTGGAAGACTTTTTACTCAAGCAAAGAAATTGAAGTTAGGATCTTGAAGATCCTATAGCGACTGGTCTGATTGGTGAGGCCGCGCTACCCTTCGTTTTTAGTGGGAGAATCATCACGCATGAAAGATCAACGGAATCCTTAGCAAGTAAATCAAGCTTTAAGTTTTCTATAGTGTGAATGCCAACCTGAGTTAAGAAATAATAGTGTGCCGGTAAAACAACGCCATCAGGATTTTGAGACACCTCTTTACCCATTTCGCTTGGATCACCAAAGGCATCTACCCCCCAATTATCTACACCTACTCCTACAACTTTTTTATCAGCTAAAAACTTTGCGGCATTAAAAGATATTCCCGGTGCCTTAGAATAATAAATTTTATTTTCGTCTGGATCCTCATATTGATCACTCCATCCAGTGTAAATAAGGACAACATCACCAGGCAAAATTCCTCTTTTTTTCAGCGATGATTTTTTTAAAGTTTCCTCAATATGTTTTACGGTTACGTATTCACCAGCTCTCATAGATCTTCCACCAAATGAATGTTTTCTAACGTCTAGCAAAACAGCCGTCGTGATGATAGGAGGAACTGTTTCAATTCCTAATTTTTGCAATGGAGATTCTGGAAATGGTTTAACTTCTTTAGCAGTTAAACCTTTGAAGTATCGAACACCAGAAAGATCCAACTCGCCTTTTCCATCCCAAAATTTATCTGAATGTCCAAAGTGTCCAAGAGCATCAATTTGGGTTCCTTGATTTCCGTCATTCACGTTTTCATTGAGTACGTCCATCGTATAAATGTGATTAGATTTTTCGAAACCCAGTTCAGGTAAAAATTTTGGTTTGTACTCACCTGCAAATGGAGACAAGGGCATTGTTGAGGTTCTTTCGTATGAAAGCTCATAAACCTTTACATTATTCTTAGACATCTCCGTTGCACATCTCGCCCAAGTTTCTGAACCGAGTAAGTTTGTCATTCCTCTCTCTGAAGAAAAATCTGAAGCAAAAAGAAAACTTGATGAACTTAAAAATAATATAAAAATGATCTTGATCATCAAAGAATTATAAATGAATTAAATTTAATTGAGTCAGCTAACAAATAGCTGACTCAAAGATTATTTTGCTAAATTGAAGTTATCAGTTCCTTCTCTAGCGCCCATCCAAGTTTCGTTAGCAACTTGCGTTGAAATATCAGATAAATCAAACAAAGCTTTCATTGCTTCTGAAGTTGGCTGTGCTCCTGAACCCCACGCTCCTGACTCTGCATCAACAATGAATGCAATTAAATTGGGATTTACCCAATAATATTTAGCATCATTGACGCCAGGACTGCTTTTTGCAGTTTTACATACTGCATAAGCTGCATTTCCAAAGGTATTTCTATCAGCACCGCTGTGCATCTCAAATTTTGTAATTTGTAACATAAAAAACTCCTATTTTTTTATTAATTTATTAGTAACAGTAATAAATAGTATTAATAATTATTATAAAAGGGAAGTGGAAGGGAAATTTGAATTTATATGTCTATGTTGCTAACAAGGCCTGCATTAGTTTCAATGAATTCTCTCCTGGACTCAACATCGTCTCCCATTAGGTTGTAAAAGATTTCATCAGCTGCTTCAGCATCTTCTATTGTAACTTTTAGTAAAGATCGACTATCTGGATTCATGGTTGATTCCCATAACTGGTCTGCATTCATCTCTCCTAAACCTTTGTATCTTTGAATGGTTAGTCCTTTTTTCGAATCCTCAAATAATTCTTCAAAAGAATCAATAAAGTTGTCTGTAAATTTTTTCTTAGCTTCTCCTTTCATGAAAAAAGATGAATTTGGCTTAATTCCATAAATTTTCTTTTTGAATTCCATAATTAATTTATAGCCCTTAGACTTAAAGAAAGATAGAGGCAATATAGTTGCTAATGTGTTTCCGTGTTCTGTTTGGGAGATTATTAATCTAGATTTGCTTTCATTGTCTAATTCAACTTTGATTTCTATATCATCTGAAGAAATTTTATTTAGGATTGAATTTATTTCTTTCAGCCATCCTGCAATATTTTTCTGAGCATAATCTTTGGAATTTAAAATTGCCTCAATGAATAAGGTTGGAGCATTGTTGGTTGAAGATTCAACAAAGTCCATCATTGAGTTATATGAAGCGAGCATGCTAGAGAAATCCTGTTCGGTTACTTTTTTTGTTTTAGTTAGATGTAGAATCGTTTCTTGGGAAATCTTATTCACAAGGAAGCTTCTCAACATGGAATCATTTTTTATATATTCCTCCGATTTACCCCGACCAACTTTATACAAGGGCGGTTGCGCTATAAAAATATGACCGGCTTCTAAAACTTCTGGCATGTGACGATAGAAGAAAGTTAATAACAAAGTTCTAATATGAGACCCATCTACATCAGCATCAGTCATTATTACAACTGAATGATATCTTAACTTTTCCAAATCAAAGTCTTCTTTAAGACCGCAACCCAACGCGGTTATGATATTTACAATTTCATCGGAGTTTAAGACTTTATCTATTCTTGCTCTTTCAACATTAAGGATTTTTCCTTTCATCGGATAAATAGCTTGATTATGTCTGTTTCTTCCTTGCTTGGCTGAACCACCTGCTGACTCTCCTTCTACAATGTATAACTCGCTTAGAGAAGGATCTTTTTCTTGGCAGTCTGCTAATTTACCAGGGAGGCCTATTCCATCTAGAACCCCTTTTCTTCTTGTCATTTCTCTAGCCTTTCTTGCTGCTTCTCTGGCTCTTGACGCATCAATTATCTTGGTTGCAATCTGTTTTGCTTCTCCTGGATTTTCTAAAAGAAAATCATTTAAATGCTTATAAGTTTCTTGCTCTACTACGGGCTTAATTTCAGATGAAACCAATTTGTCTTTTGTTTGAGATGAAAATTTAGGATCTGGTAACTTAACAGAGATAACTGCAGTTAAACCTTCCCTGACATCTTCGCCCGATGGAGTTAAGTCACCAGATTTTAAGTAACCTTCCTTTTCCATAAAATTATTTAAACTTCTGGTCAGCGCAGTCTTAAATCCACTTAAGTGACTTCCACCGTCTTTTTGAAAAATGTTATTTGTGTAGCAAAGGGTATTTTCTTGATAACTATCATTCCACTGCAAAGCTAGCTCTACAGCCATACCATCTTTTGTTTCTTTCAAAAATCTAAACGGCTTATTAATTACCGACTTCTTTTTATTTAGGAAAGTCACGAACTCTTGAAGACCCCCGTCTGATTTAAAGTTACTAGATCTTCCGTCGCGCTCGTCTTTTAGAATTATCGATAGTCCAGAATTTAGAAATGACAATTCTCTTAATCTCTTAAAGAGAGTGTCATGATCAAAAGTTCTATTTTTTCCAAAAGTCTCTAAAGATGGAATAAAGGTGATACTGGTTCCAGTCTTATTTGATTTTCCACCTTTCTTTAATTTTGATTTTGGGGTTCCATCTTTGTATTCTTGTGTATAGCTAAAACCATCTCTATTAATTTCTAATAAAAGATATTCTGAAAGAGCATTTACAACTGAAATACCAACACCATGGAGTCCACCAGAAACTTTGTATGAATTGTCATCAAATTTTCCTCCAGCGTGAAGCTTTGTCATGATGACCTCAGCTGCTGAAATACCCTCGTCTTTATGGATATCTACTGGTATGCCTCTTCCGTCATCTGAGATGGTAACCTTGGAATCATCGTGAACTGTCACTGTGACATTCTCACAGTAGCCAGCAAGTGCTTCATCGATTGAGTTATCAAGTACTTCGTAGATCATGTGATGAAGGCCCGTCCCATCATCGGTATCACCTATGTACATACCAGGACGCTTTTTAACGGCTTCTAAGCCCTTTAAAACAGTTATATTTGAGGAGTCATAACTGGCTTCTTTTTTAGCTTTTTTGGGAGGTTTTTTTGGTGATTTTTTTACCGGTTTTGGCATGCTTTATTATAAAGCAATTAGGGTATTAAATCGCCCTTTTATACCTAAAAAATCAGGGTCAATTGAGGACACAAACTTCTGTCCTGGAGCATCTAAAATCAGCTCCAAGCATTTTAGAAAATTCTCCTCATCTAGCTCAGAAGGCAAGTCATCAACTAAAAATATTGAGTGCTTATTTCCGAGATTATGTATGTGTTGATTAAATCCTAATATTGTTAATAAAATCAATAGCTTCTGTTCTCCTCTGGATAAAATATCCCCTGATTTTATATCGTTGACATCATAGAGAAGATCAAGCCTATGCGGCCCAACCGTTGAAAATTTTACTTCCGAATCTTTTTGATAAACTTTGCGCAATTCATTCTTAAAATCTTCTTCTTCCAGCCATAGATTTTCAACCCAGAAATTTACCTTTTTTTCCGTAGGAAAATCCTTATCAAAATTTACTTTTAGCAATGGAATTATCTTCTCCAAATGCTTATTTCTTAAGCATGAAATTTCTATTGATTTTTCGACAAATAGATCGTTCCAAATTTTGAAAGTTTTCTTGTTTGCTTCTCTGAGCGCATTGTTCCTTAGTCTCAGAGATTTTTGAAACTCTATGTATTTTTTTTTGTAATTTTGTTCCACGTGAAACAAATAAAAATCTAAGAAGTTTCTTCTGGTTTCAGATGAAGACTCTAAATAATTTAATGCAAAGTTGTTAATTAAAAATGGACAAACATCATTTAATATTGATTCTTTTGGAGTGATTTGCCTGACCAGCGCCTTAGTTTTTTTTCTTGAAAGCTCTAGCTTTGAATTGTCGTCAAATATGGCTTTCAAAGCAAAAAAATCTTCTTCAAATGGATAAAAAGAACTCATGTTGTTGGTTTTGAACGACTTATTTTCTATCGAGAAATAAATACTTTCCAATAAAGTAGTTTTTCCAGAACCGTTCTTCCCCGAAATAAGATTTGTGTCAGTAAAGGAGAAAAATTTTTGTGAGAGGGCTCTAAAAGAAGATAGCTCTAATTTTTTTAAACCCATGAGACTAGAGTCTCATAGGCATAATAACGTGTATTAGATCTTCATTTTCCTTATTTTTAACAATGCAACTTGATTCTTGACCGAAAAAAACTATTTCTGCCGATAAATCTTTAATAGTTGTAAGGGATTCTTGTAAATAGCTTATATTGAAACCAATTTCTAGCTCTGGGCCGGAATAATCAACTTTTATTTCTTCTTCAGCGCTTTCTTTTTCTGGATTATTTGCCTCAATTTTCAGTAAATCTTTATTAAGACTCAATCTAATTCCTCTGTATTTTTCATTTGAAAGAACTGAAGCTCTGCTCAGAGCAGTATTAAATTCATTTTTATCGACAATAAGCTTAGATTCATCACCAACCGGAAAAACTTTTTCATAATCAGGATAATTGCCCTCGATTAATTTAGAGGTGAAGGAAAATACAGAGCCTACAACATTGATTTGATTCTGAGATACATTTAACGTGATTTCTTCGTCGTTAGCAGAAATAATTTTTTGCAATTCCATAACGGCCTTTCTGGGAACAATAACCCTAAAATCCTCTTTTAAACCATCAATTGATGTTTTTGTAAAAGCCAGCCTATGGCCATCTGTTGATACCACACATAATGCGTTTCCTTTTGTCTCTAAAAGGCACCCATTTAGGTAATATCTTACATCTTGAGCAGCCATTGCCACAGATGTTGAACCAATCATGTCAGCTAAGGCTGAAGATGAAATCTTAATAGAGCTGCTAAAATCAGCAGAATCAATAGAGGGAAAGTCACTAGCTGGCAATGTAGCTAAATCTGCCTGGAACTTTAAGGCTTTAATTTCTATCTGGTTATCAATTAGGCAAAAGTTCAGCTTTGTATCTTCTGGTATTGATCTTACTAAATCTGCTAGTTTTCTAGCAGAAACTGTAACTTCGCCCTCTTTTTTAACTTCTACGCCATCAATTGTTGTTTTATATTCAATTTCTAAATCAGTTGCCGTTATTTTTATTGAATTTTTGGCCGCAGAAATTAGTACGTTTGACAGAATAGGAATAGACTGCCTTTTTTCAGATACATTTGAGGCCAGTAAGGCTGGCTCAACAAGATCTTTTTTATTTATATTAAATTCCATAATCAAGCGGTGAGGACTCTTACCAAGTTTTTATAATCCTCGTCCAACTCAGTATTTCCTTGTCTCAATTCTCCTATTTTTTTGCATGCATGAAGAACCGTTGTATGATCCCGGCCTCCAAATGCGTCTCCTATCTCGGGAAGGCTGTGATTTGTTAGTTCTTTGGCTAAACTCATCGATAATTGTCTAGGTCTGGCGAGAGACCTGTTTCGTTTTGATGATAACAGATCAGAGAGCCTTATATTGAAATAATCTGAAACTGTCTTCTGGATATTGTCAATACTGACTTGTCTAGCTTGAATGGCAAGCAAATCTCTCAGAGATTCTTTAATTAAATTCAAATCAACTTCTTTGTTTGCAAATTTTGCATTCGCACCAACTCTTTTTAGCGCCCCTTCAAGCTCTCTAACATTAGATCTGATCCTTTCTGATATAAAGAAAGCACAGTCTTGTGGCATATTTAAATTAAGCTCTTCGGCTTTTTTTAGCAAGATTGCTACTCGAGTTTCAAGCTCTGGAGGCTCTACAATCACTGGTAAACCCCAGCCTAGCCTGGATTTAAGTCTTTCTTCTAATCCCTCTATTTCTTTAGGATACCTGTCGCAAGTGAGTATCATTTGCTGACCTCCTTCCAATAACGCATTAAAAGTGTGAAAAAGTTCTTCTTGAGACTGTTCTTTTCCTGCAAAAAACTGAATATCATCTATCAGCAAGGCATCTACGCCTCTATAAAACTGCTTAAACTCATTTATTGCACCTAATTGAAGTGATTTAACCATATCACTTACAAACCTCTCGGAATGAATATAAACAATTCTTTTAGATGGATCTTTTTCTTTAAGTTTATTTCCTACAGCATGCATTAAATGAGTTTTACCTAAACCAACTCCGCCGTATATAAATAAAGGGTTGTATGCACCTTTGGGTGAATCAGCAACCTGTTTTGCCGCAGCTAAAGCTATATTATTCGATTTACCTTCAACAAAAGTTTCAAATGTAAAATTTTCAAAAAGTGAATTTTCTTTGTCATCTAGAAAAGGAATTTTTTTTGATTTTTCCTTTGTAATCAATGGTTTAGGAGAATTAAATAAATCATAATTTAAACTTAAATTTTCAGAATCAAGAGATCTAGATAAATATTGTTTTATGATGGAATCATAATTTTGTTTAACATGTTCTTTGATGAAATCATTTGGGGCTAAAAGCGTTACAGCTTGCATGCCAAATTCGTCTTGTTCTTCTGAGTAAGCTAATGGACTTATCCAAGTAGAGAATTCATCCTGGTTTAGCTCTAGTTCAAGCGATTTTCTACATTCTTCCCAGGCTTGATAATTCATAAAAAGATATTAATATTTTTATTATAACTTATCCACAGGATAATCATGTGAAAAATTGTGAATAACTTGTTAATAATATAATTAATTAGAGTTTTATTTATTCACTTAATTAATATATCATTCTCAATCTTAATTTACTCGTAATGAAAAGAACCTATCAACCAAGCAAACTGAAAAGGAAAAGGACTCACGGATTCAGAGCCAGAATGTCTTCTGCCGGCGGCAGAGCTGTTATAAACAATAGAAGAAGAAAAGGCAGAAAAGTTTTATCTGCTTAAGATGAAAATGCCTGCTCTGGTAGGAAAAAAAGATTTTGATAACGTCTTCAAAAATTCAGACACTTCCTTCTCATCTGGGCCCTTTCTAGTAATTCTGAAAAAAAACGAAATCTCCTCAACCAGGACTGGAATTATTATTCAAAAAAAGTTTGTTAAATTAGCTGTTAATCGAAATTATATTAAAAGAAAATTTAGAGAGATTATAATGAGATCTAAGCTAAACTCTTTTGACGCCGTCCTAATGGTTAAAAATAAAATAGAGGAATTTGATAAATTAAAAGTAAAAAAAAATTTCATTGATTTAGAGTCAAAAATTGAAAAGATTTGATTTAAAAAAAATATTAGTTTTCTTGATTGTTGTTTATCAAAGATCAATGAGTCCTTACTTTGGACCCACTTGCAGATTTCAACCAACATGTTCTGAGTACGCTAAAAATTGTATTGAGATTCATGGCGTGATGAAGGGCACATATTACAGCTTAAAAAGAATTTCAAAATGTCATCCTCTTGGATCATATGGTTATGATCCCGTTCCGGAGAAAGCAAAGAATGATTGATAATTTTCAAAGATACTTTTTAGTATTTTCAATCTTCATTTTTAGTTATTTATTGCTTATCAATTGGAATCCGCCCACTCAGGAAGAATCAAATTCTGAAAGTACTTTAAACGATAGTGAGTACTTACCAACTAATCCAACCCCCGGGCCTGATTCTTTCGTGGATGAGTCAAGTTCTTTTGCTGAGTCAAGCAATATCACCTCTTTGATATGTGGCACCGAAGAAACAGTCGAAGTCTCTAATGAAAATCAGAAGCTTGAAATAAGTCTGTCCAACGGACAGATTATAAAATCAGAATTATTGAATTATCCTTTAGAAATTAATGGCCAGGCTAATACTTTACTTTTCAACAAGTGTGGTAAAGAGAACTATTTTTTAGATGGTGGTTTTGTTGTTTCAGGAATGTCTAATGCGCCAGAAGGAAATTATTTTTCTGTATTGTCTAAATCAAAAGATTCAGTTGAGATTGTAAGAAGACTTCCAAATGGCTCCACTCATTCTAAGAAAATTAGTTTGGGGGAAAACTTCAGAATTAATTTTGATGAAGAATTTTTTAATGGAGAAGTCGTAGAAGTTTCAGTCGCGCCATATGCAAAAATAAACCGCTCATCCGAGAAAACTATTTCTGGTTCTGGGGGCATATTTACCCAACCTTCTTCTTGGGCATATTTGGGTCCTGCGTTTTCTTATGATGGTGAAAACTATGACAAAAGATCTTTCTCAGAAATCGAAGAAGTAGAATTTAGAACATCAACCAGCGGGGGTTGGATTTCAATGATTCAACATTATTTCTTAACCTCCCTACTACCCAATCAGTCGTCCAACAGCCTGCTTCAAGGTAAGAAAAATAAAAATGATGGCTCTTTTTCTGTAGGATTTGTTGAAGAGACCAAAAAGGTTGCTCCAGGCGCCTCAATAAAAAACGAGTATGCAGTCTATTCTGGTCCAAAAATTAAGGGAAATTTAGACTTAATGCATCCAAAGCTAGGTTTGGCCATAGATTACGGCTTCCTTTATTGGATTGGTCAGCCTATTTTTTGGGTTATGAACCTTATTAATCAAGCAATTAGCAGCTGGGGATGGTCTATTGTGCTGGTAACGGTCCTCATAAAGATTTTCTTATGGCCTCTGTCCTATGTTGCATACAAGAATATGGGGAAAATGAGGCAACTTCAGCCCAAACTCAAGGAACTTCAAGAGAGGTATGGGGACGATAGGCAAGCTATGTCTAGGGAGATGATGGCTCTTTATTCAAAAGAAAAGGTGAATCCTGCGCTGGGATGCCTTCCAATGCTGCTACAAATGCCTTTTTTCCTCGCTTTTTATTGGGTTCTAATTGAGACGGTTGAGCTAAGACATGCGCCATTCATGTTTTGGATTGTTGATTTGTCTGTAAGGGACCCATTGTTTATATTGCCTTTGTTAAACATGGGGGCAATGTATTTGATGCAGCTTTTGCAGCCTCAACCAGCGGGCGTAGATCCAATGCAGGCAAGAATTTTTAAATTTATGCCCATCATATTTGGGGTGCTCTTTGCATTTTTCCCGGCTGGTCTTGTCTTGTATTGGTTGGTAAATTCTCTTGTCTCAGCCTTACAAATGCTTATGCATGGGCCTAAAAAGGCAGCATAGAGGAGATTTTCTTTGGATCAGGCTATAGTTGCTTGTTCAACCCCTCCCGGCAGAGGAGCTATTTCTGTTGTAAGAATTAGCGGAAAGGAGGTAAAAAGCATTATTAATGACCTCTTTTCCCTAGAATTTGATCATGGAACATCAAAAGTTGCAGAGACAAACCTTTCAGAGGGGTTTAATGAAAAGTGTCTAATTTCTTGCTTTGAGAGCCCCTCATCATACACGGGCGAGGATGTGGCCGAGATATCGTGTCATGGGAACCCCTTAATAGTTAGGGCTTTGATTCAGAAATGCATAGAATTAGGCGCCAGAAGCGCAAACCCAGGCGAATTTACTCAAAGGGCCTTTCTTAACAACAAGATTGACCTTGCGCAGTCTGAAGCAGTTATCGATCTCATAAATGCTAGCTCTAGCGCAGCAATGGTGGCGGCATCAAAGTCAGTTTCTGGTAATTTCGGTGAAAATGTAGATAAAATCTTGGAAAGTCTAAGAAAAATAAGAATACTAGTGGAGTCTTCTATCGATTTTTCTGATCAAGATACAAACATAGATTTTATGCAAATTAATGCTCTTTTCAAAGATTTTAGACGTCTTTTAGAGGATTTTGATCAGAAAATAGAGGAAGGAATAAGGATAATGTCTGAACACAGAGTTGTAGTCGCCGGGCCTCCAAACGTGGGCAAATCTAGCATTATGAACATTCTTTCTGGGGAAGAGGCTTCGATTGTGACTGAAATTAAAGGAACCACAAGGGACCCAATATATAAAAAAATACAAATTAAAGACCTGCAAGTAGATATTTATGACACGGCGGGAATAAACGACGAAACAGTAGACGAAATAGAAAAGCTTGGAATAGATAAATCTAGGTCGTTAATAAAGGGAGCAGACCTGATCTTGGAGGTGGTTGATTCTGAAAACAGGGATTTTAGCCTCAAAAAGAACGGAAACATCTTAAAAGTCTTCAATAAGTCTGACATATCTAGCCCGCCCAAAGGGTTTGAGGGAGTTGTTGTTTCTGCTCTTGAGAAAAAAAATATTAGCGCTCTTGAAGAAAAAATTTATGAGCTACTTTCGAGCGACGGATCTGATGCTTTATTTTCAGCTAGAGAAAGACACCGAAACTTGGTTAAAAAAGCTTTTATGGAAATAGACTCTTGTCCAGACCCAATTGATGTGAAAAACGTTGATATAGCTGCAGAGCACCTAAAGTTGGCAGATATCTTTCTTGGGGACATTAAGTCTCCGATGAGCGCCGATGACTTTTTGGGGGAAATATTTTCCGCTTTTTGCATAGGTAAGTAAGCACTAACTATAATTCATATCATGTCATTTAAGTGTTTTTTATTGCATTAAAATCTTTTTAAAAAGCTGTTAGTAACTATTTATAGTTATTTTCTCAACACCTTAAAAAGGGCAAAACACAGCTTATAAACAAGTTTAGTAACATGGCTCTACTTTCTCTGTCCCTTGGGTTTAGAGGGGCCAAAGACTTTTTCCACTTACTAACAGGGCTAACAACAATAAACATATACTCTCTAATATATAAATACATATATATAATATTTTTAATGAAAGCGGACATAATTGTAATAGGCGGGGGTCACGCAGGCTGTGAAGCAGCTGCTGCTGCAGCTAGGATTGGAGTTAAAACCATCCTAATTACTCATAAATTTGAAACCATCGGTCAAATGTCATGTAATCCTGCTATTGGCGGAGTAGGAAAAAGCCACCTTGTAAAAGAGATAGATGCTGCTGATGGAATAATGGCAAGATGCGCCGACAGGGCCGCCATACATCTAAAAGTTTTGAATTCTTCCAAAGGGCCGGCTGTCAGAGCTACGCGCGCTCAGGCAGATAGGGGGTTATACAAAAAATCCGTTCAAAAAGAATTAAAGAATCTAGAAAACCTCGAGATTGTAGAAGGCGAGGTTACTGACTTTGGTATACAAAACAATCAAATCGGTTCGGTTACTGTTGGCGAAAGTAAAATTTTAAAAGCTCAAAAAGTAATTTTGACAACAGGGACCTTCCTTAATGGAAAGCTTTTCACTGGAATGGATAATAACGAAGGGGGCAGAGTTGGAGATAACTCCTCGAAAAAATTAGCAGAAAAATTAAGAAACATTGATTTTTCAGTTGGTAGATTAAAAACAGGAACTCCTCCAAGAATTCATAAAGACTCTATAAATTGGGAAATTTTAGAAGAGCAGAAAGGTGACGTCCCTAGACCCACGATCTCTTTTTTAAGCGATCAAAGCATTCACCCCAAGCAAGTGCCATGCTTTATAACCAGAACAAACGAAAAAACTCACGAAATTATAATAAGCGACCTTTATAGATCTCCAATGTTCTCAGGAAAGATTGAAGGAGTTGGGCCAAGATACTGCCCATCCATCGAAGACAAAATATTCAGATTTAAAGACAAAAAGTCCCACCAAATATTTATAGAACCAGAAGGATTAAATTCTGAATTAATTTATCCAAACGGAATTTCGACAAGCCTGCCAAAGGACTGCCAGGAAAAATTTGTTAGATCTATAGAAGGGTTTGAAAGCGCCAAAATAACTCAATATGGATATGCGGTCGAATATGATTTTTTTGACCCCAGAGAACTGCATGAAACGCTGGAAACGAGAAAAATAAAAAACCTTTACTTTGCTGGCCAAATCAATGGCACAACCGGGTATGAAGAAGCTGCAGCCCAAGGGCTTGTAGCCGGTGCAAACGCTGCTCTGTCTTTTTTAGGAAAAGATCCTTGGACGCCAAGCAGAGAAGAGTCTTATCTGGGAGTTTTAATCGACGATCTTGTTACTCTTGGAACGAAGGAACCATACAGGATGTTCACCAGCAGATCTGAACATAGATTAATTTTAAGAGAGGACAATGCTGACCAAAGAATTACAGAAAAAGCTTATAAAGTCGGCTTGGTATCCGAGAGCAGATATAAGATATTTTCTGAAAAGAAAAACAAAATAATTAAAGAGAAAGACAAGCTAGCAAAGTTATTTCTCCGGCCTGAGGATGAAAAAATATACAGCAGTTTAAAAATTAAAGAGCCAAAGTCAGCCACCTCTTTTTTAGACTTGCTGAAGAGACCAGATCTAGATTTTCAAGATTTAGCCAAAGCATTTTCTATTGAGACCCCAGACAACGATATAGTTTTTGATATCGAAACGAACCAAAGATATTCGGGATACATCAAAAGACAGATGGACGAGATAGAAAAAATGAAAAAAAACAGAAATGCTCACATACCCTCGAATTTTGACTATTCAAATGTAAAAGGCCTGTCAGCAGAAATCACTCAAAAACTCTCTAAAGTTGAACCCAAAACATTGGCACAAGCTTGGAGAATTCCTGGAATCACGCCAGCAGCAATATCGGCGCTAATGGTTTACCTGAAAAGAAACGAAACAGAAACTGCAGATAAAAATGCACGCGGAAGCACCCGAGAGCCTTAAGGTCTCGCTGGAAGAAATCTCAAAGCCAGAAAAAGAAAAGGAGCTAAAAGAGTTCGCCCTCAAGGTTTTTGATTGGAATAAGACAACAAATCTTGTTTCAAAAAATTCCACCCTAGAAAACATATATCATCACATCATTGATTCAGCCCACTTATATCCCTACATAGAAAATAGTTCTTACATAGACGTCGGAAGCGGGGCGGGATTTCCGGGGCTGGTAATTTCTATTCTAGGAAACAAAGACGGCTGCCTGCTTGAGCCAGCCAACAAAAAAGCATCTTTCTTGAGACACTGTCTTGCACATTTTGGCATTCAAAATACAAAGGTTTTGCAAAAAAGGCTTGAGCACCTAGATCTCATTAAAGAGGATGTTCTAATTTCCAGAGCATTCGCCGAACCCAAAAAAATCCAAAACTTGGCGATTAAGAAAATGAGTGGAGATCAAAAAATTTTACTTATGGTTTCAGAGCAGCAAGCCATCCGTGAAGATAAAAATGACTGGAAGTACATTCCTTCCGCAGCATCAAAAATTTTAGGAAAAAAAACAGGTTTCTTAGAATTTAACCCACCAAAAAAATGATAATATACAACCTTGATAACTTTAGTTGTAGCTAACCAAAAAGGCGGGGTAGGAAAAACCACCACAGCGGTAAACTTGGCCGCCTCGCTCGCAGCCACAAAAAGAAAAGTCCTCCTTATAGATATTGATTCCCAGGCCAACGCCACCACCGGATCCGGCCACGAGAAAGCAGAAGACAAACTTACCATAATGGATGTTTTGGCCAGAGGCGCATGCATCAAAGAAACCATATTACCCTGTACAGATTTTGGTTTTGATTTAGTGCCTTCATGTCAGGATCTAATTTCAGCTGACATTGAAATGACCACGGTTCCCGCCGCTTCACTTCAGCTTAAAAACGCACTAAGGTCTCTCGAAGGCAGTTATGATTACGTGATAATTGATTGCCCCCCATCGTTGGGCATTCTTACATTGAACGCGCTAAGAGCCAGCTCTAAGCTAATCATTCCCATGCAGTGCGAATACTATGCAATGGAAGGGCTTGTTTCTCTGAACAAGGCCATTAATGATATAAACAGCAAGACCGGGGAAAACATACAAATCAGCGCCATTTTAAGAACGATGTTCGACCCTAGAGCCAGGTTAACAAGAGAGGTCTCTGAAGAGCTGCAAAAATACTTCCCCAATGAGCTTTGCTCAACCGTCATCCCAAGAAACATAAAGCTGGCGGAAGCTCCCAGCTCCGGCAAACCAGGTCTCTTTTATGATCCGACAGCTAAGGGCACAGTCGCTTATCTTGCACTTGCCGGGGAAGTTATCTCAAAGTTTGAGAAAGATTCAATGGTTGCATGAGCGAAGATAGAAAAACTTTAAAGAGAGGCTTGGATGCTCTATTGGGCGACGAGCCCATTTCTTCTCAGCAAGCACAAAGCCAAGAAATAGCCATAGATAAAATTAGCCCTAGCAGATATCAGGCGAGAGAAAACATAAACCAAGAGTCTCTTGAAGAATTAACCGAATCAATATCCTCGCAAGGAGTCATTCAGCCAATAATAGTTCGAAAAGTGGGGGGAGACGCTTACGAACTCATTGCCGGCGAGAGAAGATGGAGGGCATCCAAGCAAGCCGGCCTTACGACCATTCCCGCTATCTTTAAAGATGCATCTGAAGATCAAATTATCAGAATGGGTTTAATTGAAAATCTGCAGAGAGAAGACTTGAATCCAATGGAAGAGGCGAGAGGTCTTTTAAGGCTTCAAAAGGAATTTAATATCAGTCAGCAAGACGTAGCGTCGGCGGTTGGGAAATCCAGGTCGGGAGTAGCAAATATTTTAAGGCTAAACAATTTATGCAAAGAGGCTCAAAACCTATTGGAAAGCTCAAGCATTGATATGGGTCACGCACGAGCATTGTTGACATTGCCAGAAGGTCCGCAGGCCTCCTTCGCAAAACAGGCCGCTAAAAACGGCTGGTCTGTTCGACAAACAGAAAGGGCAGCGCAAGATTATTTGTCAGGTTCTGGCAAGACGAAAACCCCAAAAAGAAAGGATGCGAACATAAGCGCCTTAGAGGAGGAGATCAGCAACGAACTATCCTCATCGGTATCAATTCAACATAAAAAAAACGGGTCAGGCAAAATAATTTTTAGTTACAGAGATCTCGATCAACTAGACAAGATAATTGGTCCTTTTCGCAAGAAAAATTAGACACCCTTATAACGAAAAAAAAACCTTTATAGCCTTGAGTTTATTGGCTCCAGACAACTATAATGCACTGCCTTAAAAGACATGGCTAAAGAAGCAGCAAATAATCTAGTCGAAACCTCTGATTACATAGGTCATCATCTTGTAAATTTAACTTTCGGCTGGTGTGAAAAAACATCTTCCTGGGGCTTCGCTCATCACCAACAAGACATTTCAAAAAGCTTAGACTCAGCCTGCGATGTATCCGAGATGGGTTTCTGGGCATTTCACATGGACACAATATTTATGTCGGTTTTTTTGGGCGTTCTGGTCTTTGGTTTCTTTGGGCTTATCAACAGATCTGCAAAAAAAGGAACCCCAGGCAAACTGCAAAACTTTGTTGAATTTGTTCACGAATTTATCGGTAGCGCGGTGTCTTCCGGGTATCACGGAACTTCAAAAATAGTAGCCCCTCTCGCATTTGCAAGTTGTTTGTGGATTTTGTCATGGAACTTAATGGATTTGTTGCCCGTGGAAATGGCTAACTTTTTTGGTCAGGCGGGTAGTGGAATAAACTACTTTAAGATATTGCCTACCGCTGATTTGAACGCACCCTTAGCTCTGGCTGCAGTCGTAATGGTGCTTGTTACTTATTTCAGCATAAACACCCATGGCTTGGGCGGCTTTCTAAAAGAATTATTTATTATCCCCTTGGGACCTCTAGAATTTATTAGCTTTGTGTCTAAGCATGTCGCTTTAGCACTAAGGCTTTACGGCAACTTGTTTGCTGGCGAGATGATTTTCATTTTGATTGCCATTATGTTTGGGCAGTTCTTTATGTCATTTTCTCAAACACTTTGGTTTTTGCCTGGCTTGATTATGAATCTGGCTTGGGCACTATTTCACATTTTAATTGTCGCGTTGCAGGCGTATATCTTCATGATGCTTACAATCGCTTATTTAAACTTGGCTAGCACAAAACACTAGCCACAACTTTAGGAGACGAATATGGAAGAATTAAGATTAGTAGCAGGAGCCTTGCTTACTGGTTTAGGCGCCCTTGGAGGAGGGGTTGGAATTGGAACTCTTACCTCTAAGTACATAGAGGCAGTCGCCAGACAGCCAGAGCTGCAAGGACAGCTTTTTGCTCAGGTGTTGATTGCTCTAGGTTTAACAGATGCGCTGCCAATCATTTCTTTGGCGGTAGGGTTATTGTTCTTATTCACGTAAAACATGAATATAAACGCTACTTTTTTTGCAGAACTCATAGCTTTTTGCATATTTGTATTCATCACTTATAGATACATATGGCCAAGCATGGCAAGTGTTCTTGAAGAAAGAAGAAAAGAAATTGATGAAGGCCTTCAAGCCGCAAGTGAATCTAAAAGGCAGCTAGAGGAAGCGAAAGAGGAATCTAGCAGAGTCATAGATGCCGCAAAATCTGAGGCTTCAACTTTAATTAATCAGGCCGGTTCGAGGGCCGATCAGTTAATAGATGAAGCAAAAGAGCAGGCCGCTGAGGAAGCAAAAAAAATTAAAGATACTGCTGAGTCTGATATTGCTCAAAGCACCAACAAAGCTAAAGAAACGCTCAAGGAAGAGTTATCAGTTTTGGTCGTTGCAGGAGCTTCCAAGATTTTAAACAAAGAGATTGACGAAAGCGCAAACAAAGAAATAGTTGATCAACTTATTAAAGAATTATGACAAGTCAATCGATTATAGCCAGACCTTATGCAGAAGCAGCTTTTAGTGTTGCGAAGCAAGATAATTCAATTGAGGAATGGTCAACCGATTTGCAAAAAATAAAAGCAGTATGCGCCGATCAAAAAATAACTAATTTGTTGCTCAACCCTGACCTGTCTTATTCAGACAAAACAGAAATATTTATGGATCTTTTTAAAGGCGAAATATCAGACAAAGCTGCCTCATTCATAAAAGTCTGCGGAGACAACAAGAGATTAAAAAACCTTCCCGAGATCATAAACTTCTTCAACGAGCTGGCCCTTGAGAGCCTCAATAAAAAAAATGTCCATGTCTCTTCACCTTTCCAGCTAGAAGAAAAACAAATTAAAAAGATCACCTCAGCCCTTGAAAAAAGACTCGATTCTGAGGTTGTTATAGATTTTGACATAGACAAGTCGTTAATTGGTGGATTAAAGATCGCCTATGAAGACCAGGTCCTTGATATGTCTATCAAAAGAAAACTAGACCTGCTTCAAACACAACTAAGAAACTAAAAAGGAGAACCATGGATAATTTAAACCCCTCAGAAATAAGCGAAATTATAAAGGGAAGAATTGATTCCCTAGAAACTTCAACCACAGAATCCAACGAGGGAACGATTGTATTTCTTTCAGACGGCATCGCGAGGGTGCATGGATTAAGCGACGCAATGTACGGAGAGCTTATAGAATTTGAAGGTGGCGTTTCTGGAATGGCGCTTAATTTAGAAAGAGACTCTGTTGGTGTGGTAATTTTTGGAGACTACAAACAACTTGCCGAAGGTGGAGTGGCCAAGTGCACAGGTAAGATTTTAGAGGTTCCTGTTGGACCAGAGCTTGTCGGAAGAGTAGTAGATGCTCTTGGAAATCCAATCGATGGTAAAGGTCCAATCAAAACTAAATTAACTTCTCCGGTTGAAAAAGTTGCTCCCGGGGTAATGACAAGAAAGCCGGTTGATGAGCCTGTGCAGATAGGGCTTAAGGCAGTAGATAGTATGGTGCCAATTGGAAGAGGCCAAAGAGAATTGATTATTGGCGACCGACAAACGGGCAAGACAGCAATTGCCTTAGACGCAATCATTAATCAAAAAGGAACGGGCGTTACTTGTGTGTATGTAGCCGTAGGGCAAAAACAATCTTCCATTGCTGCAGTGGTGAGAAAGCTTGAAGAATATGGAGCTATGGAGCATACAATTATTGTTGCAGCGGCAGCAGCGGACCCTGCCCCAATGCAATTTCTTGCGCCTTACTCAGGTTGTTCTATGGGCGAATATTTCAGAGATAAAGGGGAGGACGCGCTTATCATTTATGACGACCTTTCCAAGCAAGCTGTAGCCTATCGTCAAATATCACTTCTGCTCAGAAGGCCACCGGGAAGAGAAGCTTATCCGGGCGATATTTTTTACCTTCACTCAAGACTTCTTGAAAGAGGCTGCAGGGTGAACGAAGATTATGTTGAAGAGCAAACCGAAGGTAAAGTTAAAGGCAAAACAGGGTCTTTGACCGCTCTACCAATTATTGAAACTCAGGCTGGAGACGTCTCAGCTTTCGTTCCTACGAACGTAATTTCAATTACAGACGGTCAGATCTTCCTAGAAACCTCCTATTTCAACAAAGGTCTATTACCAGCCATGAATCCAGGTATTTCTGTCTCAAGGGTGGGTGGAGCCGCTCAAACTCCGTTGATTAAAAAATTAGGCGGAGGAGTGAGAATTGCTCTTGCCCAGTTCAGAGAGCTGGAAGCTTTTGCACAATTTGCATCGGACTTGGATGATGCGTCTAGAGAGCAACTTGAGCTTGGTCAGAAGGTAACAGAATTGATGAAGCAAAAACAATATTCACCTATGTCGGTATCAGAGATGGGGCTTGTTCTTTTTGCAGTAGATAAAGGTTATTTAAAAGATGTGGAGCTCAATAAAATTGCAGATTTTGAATCAGCTTTGATTTCTTATATGAATTCAGAGCACAAAGATTTCATGGATAGTTTGGCGGAGAGCGGCGAACACTCAGATGAAATCCTTGCAACCTTCACAGAAGCTCTCGATAAATTTAAATCAACGCAAACTTGGTAGCACTGAATGGCGAATACTAAAGAAATTAGAAAGCAGATCTCCAGTATTTCTAATACTCAAAAAATAACGAGCGCCATGGAAATGGTAGCCTCAAGCAAGATGCGTAAGACTCAGGATCGCATGGAAATGGGAAGACCTTATGCTAACAGAATGTTGTCGGTCATTGGCCATTTGGCTAACTCAAATCCAGAGTATAAGCCTGTCTACATGTCAGAGAGAGACGTCAAAGGAATAGGCGTCATTGTTATTGGATCGGACAAAGGTTTGTGTGGAGGACTTAATATAAATTTATTTAGAACCCTGCTTCCTTTTCTCAAGGAGCAATCAGAAGCAGGTGTAAATCAAATGTTTTGTCCCATTGGAACAAAAGCAAAAGTATTTTTTAATTCTTTTGGGGGCAACGTGGTCGCCACCGCTGAAAAACTTGGTGACATACCGGCACTTGAAGATTTGATCGGTTCAATAAAGGTCCTGCTTGATAAATTTGAGAGCGGTGAAATAGACAAGGTCTTCCTTGCCAGCAATAGATTTGAAAACACCATGACTCAAACGCCTGAAATAAGACAACTTCTTCCATTGTTACCAGAGGACACTCCTGAGCTAAAACACAGATGGGACTATATTTACGAGCCAGATGCAAAAGAACTTCTTGATGGTTTAATGCAAAGGTATGTTGAATCCCTGGTATACCAAGCGGTCATTGAAAACATTGCATGCGAACAGGCAGCAAAAATGGTAGCAATGAAAAACGCTACCGAAAATGCAGGGACAATCATTGATGATTTACAACTTATTTATAACAACGCAAGGCAAGCAGCAATTACTCAAGAACTTTCTGAGATTGTTGCTGGAGCCGAAGCAATTTAGAACTTGAGGAAAATAAAATGAGCCAAGGCACAGTAGTACAAGTAATCGGAGCCGTAATCGATGTGGAATTCTCTAGACAGGAGCTCCCTAAAATATACGATGCCCTAGAAGTTGAAGGAGAGGGTTTAGTTTTAGAAGTCCAGCAGCAGCTTGGAGACGGAATTGTTAGAACCATTGCAATGGGTCAAACAGAGGGTCTTCAAAGGGGCGCAAAAGTCTTAAACACAGGAGACGCAGTGAAAGTGCCCGTTGGAGAAAAAACCTTAGGAAGGATTTTGAATGTATTGGGAGAACCCATTGACGGAAAAGGCGATGTCGGAGCTGAAGAACAAATGCCTATTCACAGAGCTCCGCCAAGCTATGAAGATCAGGCGGAATCATCTGAGATTTTAGAAACAGGAATAAAAGTTATTGATCTAATGTGCCCGTTTGCTAAAGGAGGTAAGGTCGGATTGTTCGGGGGTGCTGGTGTAGGAAAGACAGTCAATATGATGGAGCTAATCAGAAACATCGCTTACGAAACAAGCGGTTATTCTGTTTTTGCCGGTGTCGGTGAAAGGACAAGAGAAGGAAATGACTTTTATCTAGAAATGACCGAATCACAAGTGTTGGATAAGGTTGCTTTGGTTTATGGACAAATGAACGAACCTCCTGGATGCAGAATGAGGGTGGCTTTATCAGGATTAACCATTGCCGAGAAATTCAGAGATGAGGGTAAAGATGTACTCTTATTTGTTGATAATATTTATAGATACACTTTGGCTGGCGTGGAATGTTCATCGCTTCTTGGAAGAATGCCTTCAGCAGTGGGCTATCAGCCAACGCTTGCTGAAGAAATGGGAGTTCTTCAAGAAAGAATTACATCAACCAAGACTGGTTCAATTACATCAGTGCAAGCAATATATGTTCCTGCAGATGATCTAACAGATCCATCGCCGGCAACAACATTCGCTCACCTTGATGCAACGGTAGTGCTTTCAAGACAAATTGCGTCTTTAGGTATCTACCCGGCAGTTGATCCGCTTGACTCTACCAGTAGACAGCTTGATCCAGCCATTGTTGGCCAAGAACATTACGATGTTGCAAAAGGAGTTCAACAAGTTCTTCAAAGATATTTAGAGCTAAAAGATATCATCGCCATTTTGGGTATGGATGAGCTTTCAGATGAAGACAAGCAGACAGTTAACAGGGCAAGAAGAATCGAGAAATATTTATCTCAACCTTTCTTTGTAGCTGAAGTATTTACCAACTCACCTGGAAAATTCGTCTCCATCAAAGACACCGTGAGAGGTTTTAAAGGAATCTTGGAAGGGGAGTACGATGATCTTCCCGAGCAAGCATTCTTGATGGCTGGAAAAATTGAAGAAGTAGTAGAGAACGCAGAAAAACTTAAATGAGCACCATGAAATGCAGCATCGTCAGTGCCGAGAAAGAAATCTTTACTGGTGATGTTCAGATGCTAAGCGTTACGGGCGCTGAGGGTGAGCTTGGAATAACTCCAGGCCATTCACAACTCTTAACCTCCATAAAACCTGGACCAGTTAAGCTAACTCTTGAGGATGGAAGCGAGGAAGTTTTTTTTGCTTCAGGTGGTTTTGTTGAAGTTCAGCCTCAAGAAGTCACCTTATTATCTGATATTGCAGAGCGTGCAGACGACATCGATGAATCAAAAGCTGAGAGAGCAAAAGAATTAGCTCTAAGAAATCAAGAAAATGCTGAATCAGATATGGATTTTTCCAGAGCTAAAGCTGAGTTAGCAGAAGCATCTGCTCGTCTACAAGCCTTGCGCAAACTCCGTAAGAAATAGTTAAATAGGCACATAAAAGTCAGCTTAGTTGCTCAACCGCCTATGAATTTAGATATTGTTATATTGGCAGCAGGAAAAGGCACCCGTATGGGAAGCTCTTTGCCTAAAGTTTTAGCAAGCCTTGCAGGACGGCCAATGCTGGAGCATGTCTTGGATTCAGTATCACAATTAAAGAAAACTAAATTGCACGTTGTCGTAGGACACGAAGCGCAACAGGTAAGAAAAACTTTTTCTGGCAATAAGAAAATAAACTGGATCAAACAGACAAAACAACTTGGAACTGGGCACGCAGTAAAGCAAGCAACTAATCATATAAGATCCAATTCAAACGTAGTTATTTTGTATGGCGATGTTCCCCTTATCTCTGAGACCACGATTTCCAAACTAGCCAAGCTGGCTTCTAAAGGACCGGCCCTGCTTACTTTCAATAAAGAAAATCCAACTGGTTATGGAAGAATAGTAAGAGGTTCAAGAAATAAGATAGAAGCAATAATTGAAGAAAAAGATGCCTCACCATCTGAGAAAGAAATTTCTGAGGTTAATTCTGGAATTATGGCTTTTAAAGCTAAAGATCTTATTCGCTTGCTAGGAAAAATCAAAAACAACAACAAGGCTAAAGAGTTTTATCTGACCGATACGGTTCATGAGGCGCATCTCGAAAAATTAAATATTCAGTCATTGAGCTTAAGTGATACAAATGAAGTTTTAGGTTGTAATACGCTTGAAGAGCTTCAAGCATTAGAAAAGGCTTATCACATTTTCACTGCGAAAAAATTTCTTAACAAAGGAGTTTCTTTTGCCGACATAGAAAAAGTTAAATTTAGGGGAAACATCTCAATAGAAAAGGGTGCCTTTATAGATGAGAATGTTATTTTTGAAGGTACTGTTTCAATTGGAACTAATGCAAAAATTGGTCCAGGATGCATCATTTCAAATTCAAAAATCGGTAAAAACGCTAAACTTCTTGCATATTCTTTTGTCGAAGAATCTATGCTTGAAAGCAATGCGAAAGCAGGACCGTTTGCTCATGTTGGAGTCCAAACGAGAATGGAAGAGGGGGCAGAGATTGGAAACTTTGTTGAGACAAAAAGAAGCAATATAGGAGCCAACTCAAAAGCAAAACACCTTGCTTACATTGGCGACGGTAGAATAGGAAAAGGCGTCAACATTGGCGCTGGCACGATCTTTTGTAATTACGATGGCGTTAAAAAGCATATCACCAAAATTGAGGATGATGCTTTCATAGGATCAAACTCAGCCTTGGTAGCTCCTTTGACGATCGGTGCAAAATCTTACATTGGCTCTGGATCTGTCGTCACAAAAAATGTTGGTAAAGGCCAACTAGCTATTGGAAGGGGCAGACAAAAAAACATGCCTAATAGGAAAAAATAATGTGTGGAATCATCGCAGCATCAACTGAAAGGAGTATCGGTAAGCTCTTGATTCAAGGTCTTTATAAGATGGAATATCGAGGCTATGATTCTGCTGGCATTGCAATGCACACAGAAAATAAAGTTGCGCATCTGAGAGCTCTGGGAAAAGTAAAGCTTCTTGAAGATTTAATGATTAATGAGAAGCCTAAAGGAAAAGTTGGCATTGCACACACTCGTTGGGCAACCCACGGCGAACCCTCTGAGGTCAATGCCCATCCACACCAATCAAACGAAAGAATTTTCATTGTCCACAACGGCATTATTGAAAATTATTTGGAGCTCAAAGATGAATTAGCTAGTAAAGGTTATGCTTTTACCTCTAAAACAGATTCAGAATTAATAGCGCATCTTCTTGATAGTTACCTAGAAGAGGGCTCATCTTTGCTCAAAGCCACCAAGCAACTTAAAGACAAGCTTCAAGGAGCCTATGCAATCGCAGCACTGGATCATAGCGACCCAAATACACTGGTACTTGCTCGAAATCGATCGCCCCTATTGATTGGCCTAGGCGAAGATGAAAATTTTGCTGCTTCCGATCCCTTAGCGCTTGCTGATCTTACAAATAAATTCCTTATTTTAGAAGACGGCGATGTCGCAAAAATTAGTCCTAATAATGTAGAAATATTCGATAAAAATAATAAAGCCTGCAAAAGGGATATTCAGATTATTGATATCAAAAGCGAGGCAGCATCAAAAGGCGACTATAAGCATTTCATGGAAAAAGAAATCTATGAGCAGCCTAACGCGATATTAAATACTCTTGATGGAAGAGTGGGTGGCGACGATGTTTTAGAAAATATTTTTGGCGAGGGATCAAATAACCTTTTTGCAAAAGTTAAAAGAATTCAAATCGCTGCATGTGGCACAAGTCTCCATGCAGGCCGAGTTGCTGCAAACTGGTTCTCAGCTATAGCTGGGCTGCCAACCCAAATAGATTACGCTAGCGAGTATCGTTATAAAAATCCCTATGTGGATAAAAACACTCTTTTGGTTACTATTTCTCAATCTGGAGAAACTGCTGATACTTTAGCCGCCCTCCGTTATGCCAAAGATCAAAAATATCTTGCTTCTTTGGCAATTTGTAATGTGCCAACTAGCTCATTAGCCAGAGAGTCAGATTTTTTACTTCTAACCAACGCAGGACCAGAAATTGGCGTAGCTTCCACAAAAGCTTTTACCACGCAGCTCATAGCCTTGATGTTATTGACGTTGTCACTGGCAAAAGCCTCTGGCACGAATCCAAAGCTCAGGTCTAGAGTAATCCAAGCTTTGCGTCAGATGCCCGATATTGTTGAGAAAAGTCTTGAGCTAAAGGGTGATATCGTTGATATAGCTTCTGAGATTGCTCAACAGGATAATGCTTTATTTTTAGGGCGAGGGATGTTTTATCCCATAGCAAAAGAGGGCGCCCTCAAACTCAAAGAAATTTCTTACATTCATGCAGAAGCTTATCCTGCCGGAGAGTTAAAGCACGGACCGCTTGCATTAATCGATGAGCGCATGCCGGTAGTAGCAATTGCTCCGGAACACGAACTAGCAGAGAAATTGGTATCCAACCTAGAAGAGGTCAAAGCAAGAGGCGGCGCATTGTATGTGTTTGGTAATGCAAAAGAAAAACTTTCTCTTGAAAGAGGCAAATATATCAGCATGCCTGAGTGCGATTTTTTACTAACGCCAATTTTATACACCATCCCTCTGCAAATTTTATCTTACGAAGTCGCCTTAATCAGAGGCACAGATATTGATCAACCAAGAAACTTAGCTAAGTCAGTCACTGTGGAGTAGTTTGCAACAGTAAATTAGAATCACATGAGATCATCAGAAAAAAAAGATTACTTAGAACAACTGCTTTCTAGCAAAACAACTGTCTTCATGGATGAAATATCTAAATTTAACATAAAGGATAGCGGGCTTTATATTTTGCAACCATGCTTTGATTTAGAAAAAATAACCGGCGAATCCTATTTAAAAGTTGGCATGACAATTGGAAAAACAGGTTTAAGGGGCAGGCTTTCCACGCACTTCTCTAATCATCTTAGGCTTTGTGACGGAAAACTGAAAAGCCCGACAGTTCTTAGTAGACATATGTACCTTGACAGAACTTTATCGAAAGAACTTGGTTTAGATTTTACTATTCATTCCGATAGAAAAAAGTTCTTGAAAGAACTCTGTTATTTCCAAGTCCTCCCATTAAAAGAATTTAATTGGGCTTCAGCAGAGGAAAAGAGGATGAAAAGAGGGGAATTAAAGAAAATTGAATCTTCACAGATAGAAAACAAGGTAAGATCAAAAACAAGGTATATCGATGATGTCATTGAAAGATAAGAAGCGAAACTTATCGAAAACCTGATAAAGTCAGTATTGTTAACAAGCGATAAATGACTGTTGCAAAACACTCCGTCACTGTGGAATAGATTAAAGAGCAATTTTGATATTTTATAGTTTAAAAAAATCCAGACTTTACATTTTTTTGATATTTAGCATTGTTTTGACCTCTCAAATCTATGCAAACGAATTTAAAGTTGGGTTTGCAGAGCTTCCAATTACTCCCAATCTGATTGATGAATGGAAAGATATAAATAACGACGCTCAATTCGATGCAGATATTGACAAGTGGACTGATGTAAACGGGAATAACCAATTTGATGCAGTCTGGATGGCAGGTTTTCAAAATAAACGAGCTGCTCAAAGAGTTAAAGACGACCTCATGGCGGTAACTGCGGTGATTGACGATGGTCAGACTCGGATAGGAATTATTAGTGCTGACACTATTGGGCTGATGAGAAAATTTGTGCTCAGTGTCCGTGAGGATGTTCCTTCAGAGTGGGGTTTAGATTACATCATGGTGCATGCAACTCATAATCATGAGGGCCCAGATACTCAAGGCCTTTGGGGTCCAAGTTTTTTAAAAAGTGGTGTTGATGATCTTTATATGGAGAAGCTCAAGAAGGATTTCTTAAGCACATTAAAAATGGCTATAGATAACTTGGAGCCTGCAGAAATGAGTTTGGCTTTAATTCCAACCAATCCTCTCACGCCCATCAAAGATAAAAGAAAACCTATCGTGATAGACGACGACATAAGAGCAATTTTGTTTAATCGTCCCGATGGCTCAATTATAGGTTCGCTAATTAACTTTGGAATCCACGTCGAACTTACGTGGGATAAAAACCTAGAATTAACTGCTGATGTTGCAGGCTACTTAAGAAGAGGGATTAGTGAAGGCATTTATTATGATAATCAGCTTGTTAGAGCTGGACTTGGTGGAACCACGTTATGGCTTACAGGAAACATTGGAGGCCTTATGACATCAGGGCCAACCGATCCAATTTATGATCCTGTTTTAAAAAAAATGCTCACCAAACCAAGTCATGCAAAAGCACGTGCTTATGGATATAGTCTAGCAAGCAGCATCATAGAGGCTTATCATTCAGGTGATTTTGAGCAGTCGTCAAAGCCAGCCATAACCGTCCACACGACAGAAATAGAATTAGGCATAGAAAATTTCATGCTCTCACTAGGCACTTTGCTTGGCGTGATTGATACCGATCTTAAATTCAGCTTGATGCCGCCATTTATACGTTATCTCAGCGAAGTAGCATTCATACAATTAGGAGATGCAACTATTACTGGCGTTCCTGGAGAACTCTATCCAGAAATTGCTGTTGGAGGCATAGAAAATCCTATGGGCGCAGATTACGTGATGGCTCCTCAAGAAGTTCCACATCTAAGAAGTCAATTTCCAGACAAACTTAATTTAATGGTGAATTTAGCAAATGATTCAATTGGTTACATCATTCCGAAAAGTGAATGGGATGAAGACGCCCCCTGGATCTACGGAGAGAATGAAGAAACTTATGGCGAGATCGTATCTTTGGGTCCAAATACTGCCCCTATAATCCATGAAAATATTGTTAAGCTTATTGAAGAATCAAAAAAAAATAATGAATAGAGTAAAATACTTGCATGGGGAAAATTGAAAAAAATAAGCCTGCTGTATTGAAAGATCCCAATTTACAACTCCCTGAAGTTGATTGGCTTGAAAAGGAATCTAATCCCGACAAATTTTTTAAAGATCTTAGATATGCCTTATCTGAATTTGGATTTATGGTGCTTACAAATGCGCCAGGCCTATCCGATGAATTCCAACAACAAGCATTTAAAGAAGTTAGAGGCTTTTTTGATTCACCGGTAGAGCTTAAAAAAACTTCCTATATTGGAAAAACTCCATATTTTAGAGGATACAGTTTACCGACACCGGCTGATAGTGGTTATGGACAAGTCATCGAAGCATTTCAATATGGCTTTGAACAAGAACCTTTATGTAAACACGATGATAAATCTCAGCCCATTCATCGCAGATTATTTCGTGGCCCAAATACTTGGCCAGATGAAGAGTCGCTTCCAGGATTTAGACCATTAATTGATGATTTAAATCAGCGTTATCATCGCTTAACCCACTTGTTAGGTGAGGCAATTGTTGAATCATTAGGAGAAGACGTTGAAGCATTTCGTGAATATTTTGATTTTGACGATCCTGATTTGGCTGCCAGCCTTAATCATAATTTTGGACTAGATGCCTATGCTGAGGAAGATCAAGATAAAGTTCGTAAGGAATATAAAAAATTTTCAAGCGATAAGGTCGGTGCGCATATTGATGGGCCACCTTTCATTGCTCTGTTAATAAATGATAGACCTGGGCTTCAAGTTGTAGCAGCAGAAGGCGAGTGGATTGATGCGCCAGTTACCTGTCGAACAGCGCCGGGAGATTATCATGTTCCCGTAATTCCTGGAGCAGTCATTGTAAATACTGGTGGAACGCTTATGCATTTAAGTGAGGGACGTTACTCAGCAACCTTGCATCGAGTTAACACTACCTTAATTCCTAAGGGCGAAACACGAGTCTCAATGCCTTATTTCTTAATACCAAAAATGGAGGGAGACTTAATACCTTTTGGTAAATTCGAAGCTGGCTCGGTTGGCGTTGGAGGTTATGAATCTGGACGAGATCGAGGCGCTAATGCAAGCGTCAACCGAATGGGAACTTTTCCTCAAGTGACGCGTCGTTGGTGGGCTGAAGAATATTCAGAGCTTCGCCAACAACAGCGGGATGAAGTTGAAGCCGAAACTAAGGCAGCATATAAGCTCGCCAAAGAAAGGGGCCAACGCTTCACTCAGCAGAAAACATAAAAAAGTTTTATGGTCTCAGACAAAATAAGGCAGTTCCTAAATTCCTGGAAAAATGGCGTTATAGAAATTGGAAAAGTTTACACTGATGGTGGGGATTATAAAAAATGCGCAGAAAACTTCCTGAGCGCTCATTATACTTTTGATATCGAAGATGTTTTATTCAAGCCCACTTTTACAAAAGAAGTAATATTCAGAAATAAAAAAGATGATGCACTGTCCTACTTTGTGAAGGGCAGCATAGAGGAAGATAATGGTTTTGCGCTTAAGCCTTGGGAGAGCATCGATCTTGTTGAGGTAAATTCTATCGAGGAAGAATCTTTAACAATTGCAATGGGCACTTTTAACTTCAAGCCTGTTAATCAAGATGTAATTACTCTTGTTGCATTTACATTCCTCCTGATCGAAGATAAAAATTCTTTTAAAATAAAGGTTCATCACTCATCTCCAGTTTAATTTTCTCCCTTTTTCAAATTGTTGTATTTAATAAGGAATGCAAGTAACTTAATTTAAAAATAGGAGAGAAAATGAGAAGAATAATTACAGGTCATAACAATAACGGAAAATCTATCATATCTATTGATGGGCCGCCGGCAAGAACAATCGGAGAAGAAGCAGGAGGTCTTTATGAAATCTGGAATACCGATGGAAGTGGATTCGATACAACTTCAAAGAACGACAGAGCTGATATTGATATCGTATTGTCCCCTGTGCAAAAAGGAACAAAGTTCAGATATTTTCAGATAAATCCTATTCCCGAAGGAGTTCCTCAAGAAGCCATCGAAGCAGCTACTGCAGCGGCTTTTGAAAAAATGGGTGCTGCTCATCATAGAGTAGACACATCAAGAAATGCTGCTATGCACGAAACACATACCATCGATTACATTATTCTCCTAAAAGGTGACGTGACTTTGATCTTAGACGAAGAGGAGGTTCAGCTAAAGCCTCACGATGTTGTTGTGCAGAGAGGAACAAATCATGCTTGGGTAAACAATGGATCAGAACCAGCCCTTTTAATAGCTGTGCTTATTGATAGCAGTATCGTTTAATTTATATTTTTGTAAAAAGGCTAACAAACCTAGTTACTTAATGTAGAGTATGAACTCTTGAGAAGTGAAAAATGATTAAAACTCAATTAACAACGGACAAATTTGCAATGACCATATCATTTGCCTGTGTTGTGCACTGCTTTTTTGTTCCTTCTTTCATAATCCTATCTTCGGGCGTTCTTCCTTTTGCCTTGGATAATGAAGTAGTTCATAAATTAATAGTTTTAATTGCCGTGCCAGTAAGCATTTTTTCTTTGTATTTAGGATATAAGAATCACAAAACCTTCTCTTTCATTCCTGTAGGAATCTTTGGGCTTGCGCTTCTCATAACTGCAGTTATTCTTGGTGAAAGCATTTTGGGGGAATTTGGTGAAAAAGGGTTAACATTATTGGGCTCAATTTTCGTGGCCTTTGCTCATTTCAGAAATCATCAAATTTGTAAGCAGCTAGATTGTGATTGCCACGAAAACGACAGGCTTACTTCTGATTCTTAATTCTCGTCAGTTTCAACTTTTCACTCAGTTTAATTTTCACAGACTATAATCAATGAGCAATAATGCTTATTGTCTTTACTTTCGATATGAGCAAGGAAATAAAAGATCAGGTTGAAGAGCTTCTCGATAACTGGATGGAGGCTTTCAATAACAAAGATATGAAGGGTTGGTCCAATACTCATAATTTTCCTCATGTAAGAATTGCAGGAGGACAAGTTTCGCTATGGGAAACAAAAGATGACTACATAAGTCATTTCAGTGAACCTGATATGTTTAAATCCTTAGAAGCAGCTGGGTGGCATCACTCTAAATGGGTTTCTAGAGATTTTGACTTAATCTCCGAAGAAAAAGTACATGTCTCAGTTGTCTTTCAAAGATACGATAAAGAAAATAAGCCTCATAGCAAATACGAAGCTCTTTATGTTGTCACAAAGATAAATTCAAATTGGGGCGTTCAAGTTAGGTCTAGCCTTGCACCCTAGATTAAAAAATGAAAAAGTAAGAAACACATATGGTTGATGATATTATCCTGCAAAAAAGAACTTTAAGAGTTTTGATAATTTCAGCTCTTTTAGTAACCGTCTGTTTAATTTTTTTAAACCCAGATTTAGCCTTTCCTTCCGATTCGTCTCAAATAGACTATTTTGGAGTTTTGGCAGTTTTATTTTTTCTGGTCTCTTTGGTTCTATTATTTATTTTCCATTTCTGGGGTAAGATTTTCTTCACTCTCTATGTGCTAGAGGGATTAGTAGTAAGATGGTATGGACCTGAATATATCGAGCCTGCCGATAGTATTTTTTTATTATTTACCTATCTAGAAGGAATGATTGAAGGTGCAATTCTAGTGCTAATATTTTTAACGCCAATGAAAAACCTTTTTAAATCAGTCAAAGGATATTTATAAGTGAATCAAGATTTAATTATTTTAATTGTTCAAATAGTTGCCGCGCTAGGGGTAGTCATATCTGTTTTTTACCTTGGTATTCAAATCCATCAACAAAATAAAATTACGAAGGCTCAATTTGGGCATTCCTTAACTCAGCGCATGTATGAAAGATATTTCAATACATCTAAAGATAAGGAGTTCAGCAACTTTCTCTCAAAAGATTGGGCTGGAGAGGAATTAGACGGTGCAGATAGATGGCGAGTTGCTGTGTTCGTCAATACCGTCTTGGTGGATATTTTTGATACTTATGAAAAAGTTCAAAATGGATTTGTTGATAAATCTCACTTAGATATGCGAATGCACATGCTTAAGTTGGGAACCATGAAAGCTCCGCTGGCTAAAAGTACCTGGAAATATTGGAAAGGTACCAGATCGAAAGAATTCATAGATTGGTTTGAAAATGAGATCTACGGAGATGAAGGATTCGACGAAGGCTTTGAAAAAGATATTATTCCTAACGTAAGAAGATAGTTTAGTTACTGACGCAGGATCCAGAGTTATCTTGATAAGCGGCTTCCAGAAGGGCTTTATGCACATCTGTGTTATCTAAAGTTCCGGTGAAATTTTCGCTCCCAGGGCCCATGGCAAATATTGGGACGGGAACACCGGTATGAGAACCTCTGCCAATTCCCGTATTGAAGGAAAATTTCACATCTAGATTTTCATACTTTCTAGGATCGTTAGGTTCTATTAATAGCCCTCCAGTCTCATGATCCGCCGTAACAATTACCAACGTATCGTCATTTTTTTTAGCGAATTCCAAAGCCCATTTAATTCCTTCTTCTAAATCAAGCATCTCTCTCATTAAATATTCATAATCGTTTCCATGACCTGCCCAATCGATCTGCGAAGCTTCAGCCATCACAAAAAAGCCGTTACATCCGTTCTTGATAAAGTTTTTTGATCTATTAATTGTGAACTCAAGCATCTCTTTTATGGATGGTTCGGTAATATGATTTTCTGGAGTATTGGTATCTCTTAAGTGCTCATCTGCAAAAAGACCAAAGACTTGCTCGCTTCCATATCGAGCTATATCCTCAAGCTCATCCTTATGTGTTATCAGCTTTGAGTTGGCTTTAACTTTTTCAATCAAATCAATACCATCTTCACGAATGCCACCATCTTCCTCTGTCATAAAAAACTTCCTTCCTCCCCCAAGGATATTTTTTATGTTGGAATCACTCATTTGGATACTGATCTCATCAGAAAGATATCTTGAGCTTACGTGTGCAACGAAAGCAGCCGGTGTAGCGTGGGTGACTTCTGAGGTTGAAATTACAGAACTTACAAAGCCAGATTTGTCTAATATTTCAGTTATGTTTTCAACTGGATTTCCACTAACATCAACACCTAAAGCCCTATTATTGGTTTTTATTCCTGTACTAAACGCAGTCCCTGAAGAAGCAGAATCAGTAACAATTGCATTTGCTGAATGCGTAAGAACTTTTCCAGAATAGGGGAATTCGTCAACAGCTACTCTTGAGTTAGGGCCTCCTTGACTTAATCTCAATGCAGTAACCTGACTCATGCTCATGCCGTCTCCAATGAAGAGGATAATGTTTTTAGCCTTTTCTTTAACCTTTTTTAATTTCTTCTCAGGAACCTCTAAACCAATATCAATTTTTTTTATATAGGCATCTTTGTCATCTAGGGTTCCAGACGGTATAGGAAAATTATTTACTATGTATTCTCTTCCTAAATGCTCCATTATCTTTGCTCCCGCAAATAACCCAATTGCTAAAGAGATAACTGCAATAATAATTCTTGTCCTCATAATTTTTCCTCAATAAGCTGAATCCTATCGTTTCCAAAGTACATGTCGGTTTCATCTATGAAAAAAGTAGGCGAACCAAAGCCTCCTCTATCCATCAATTCTTGAGTATTACTAATTAATTTTTCTTTCACTTCTTGTGTGCCAATGTATTCAAAAAAAGCATCAGGATTTACTTTTAATTTTTCAATGATACTTTGTAAAATACCATCATCGGAGATATCTTTCCCTTCTGTCCAATAAGCATAAAAAACTGCATCTAAATAATCTTCAATTTTTCCTTTTTCAAGAAAATAAAAGGCTCCTCTCATAGCTTTAACGCTATTAACTGGGAAAATTTCTGGCATTATAATTTTTAAGCCTCTTAACTTGGACCAATCTTCCATGTCTTTTTGTGAGTAGGCCAATTTCTCTTTAATAGGATTCTTTCTGCCCTCGTAGACACTAGGATTAATTGTATTAAAGACTCCACCGACCAAAATTGGTTTCCATACAATCTCAAAGCTTTTCTTCTTAGATAAATCTTTGATTCCTTGAAAAGAGAGGTAAGTCCATGGGCTGCTACAATCAAGGAAATATTCTAACTTTTTATTCATTCCATTCTTAATGTACCTTAGACAAAGTTAATATTAAACTTAAGAATACTTTTTCGGAGCAAACATGAATTACAAAATCATCTTTATTTTTACAATTTGTTTTTTGACAAGCTTTCTTCATGCAGATGAATTGAAAATGGCAGTTGATAGCGATGAGAGGCTAGCAAAAAATACTGCAAGAGATGAGTTTAGAAATCCTTATGAAACGTTAAGTTTTTTTCAGTTAGAGCCAAACATGACAATTATTGAACTTTCGCCAGGAGGTGGCTGGTACACAGAAATACTAGCAAACTTTGTTCGCGAATCTGGTTCTCTGATTGCTGCACATTGGAGCAGAGATTCAGATAGAGATTTTTTTAGAAAAATGAGACTGAACTTTGAAAAGAAAATTGAAGAAAATGATCTCTATGAAAAAGTTGAGATAGTGGACTTAAATTCAGAGCTGGCAGAGCAGAATTCTGTTGATGCCGCTCTTACATTCAGAAATTTGCATAATTGGTTGGGCCCAAATTTGGACGATATTTTTTCAAATACATTTACAGCCTTGAAGCCTGGGGGATTGTTTGGCGTGGTTGAGCACAGAGCTAAACCAGGTACTTCAATGGAAAATATGAAGAAAAGTGGCTATGTAACTGAGGAACACGCAATAAAAGTTGCTAAAAAGCACGGATTTGAGCTGGTATCAAAATCTGAAATTAATGCAAATCCTAAAGATTCAGCTAATCATCCCAGGGGAGTTTGGACTTTGCCCCCAGTTCTTAGGCTTAAGGAAAAGGATAAGGAAAAATATTTAGCAATCGGAGAGAGTGACAGGATGACTTTGTTGTTCAGAAAGCCAAAATCCTAAATTTAACCAAGGCTTCCTCGATCAGCTTATAGTTTGCACTTCAATTCTTTTTTTGCAATCTTTCTTTCTTTCTAGTTTTGTCGTTGACTTGGCCAACCAATTGTCCACAAGCCGCCATGATATCCTCGCCCCTGGTTGTTCTGATAGTCGTTATGTAACCTTCTTTTTGAAGTATTTTTTTAAAAGTTTGAATACGCATACTTGAAGGCCTTTTATAAGATGATCCCGGGAAGGGATTAAATGGAATCAAATTAATCTTACAAGGCAGTATTTTTAACAATTTGCAAAGTTCATATGCATTCTCTATAGAATCATTCACCTTATCTATTAATATGTATTCAATTGTTGTTTTTCTACTATCGCCGCATTTCTCCACATACCTAATCACGGATTCCAAAAGTTTCTTTATGGGATATTTTTTATTAATGGGAACCAAATCATTTCTTAACTGATCGTTTGGAGCATGTAATGAAATTGTCAGCGCAGCATCCGTTACTTCAGACAACTTATCAATTAAAGGAACTAAGCCCGAAGTGCTAAGGGTAACTTTTCTTTTTGACAGGCCATAGGCTTTATCATCCATCATCATACTCATAGCGCCGGTTACCGCTTCAAAATTTAACAGAGGTTCTCCCATTCCCATCATTACAACATTAGTCACTTTTTTATTAGCATGATCGCGCGGGACACCAAAAGAATTCTCGGCAACCCAAAGTTGGCCAATGATCTCAGATAATTCTAAGTTTCTCGAAAAGCCCTGTTTGCCGGTAGCACAAAAACTGCAATCAACCGCACATCCGACCTGTGAAGATATACAAAGCGTTGCTCTTTTACCTTCAGGAATAAGCACCATCTCAATAAGATCACCTTCGCCGACACTTAACACCCATTTTCTTGTCCCATCTTTGGAATCCTTTTCTAAAACTACCTTTGGCGCTGATATTTCAGCATTTTCGCTGAGTTTCTCTTGAAGTTCTTTGGAAATATTTGTCATAGCATGGAAATCAGAAATACCTTTTTGATGAATCCATTGATAAACTTGCTTAGAACGAAAGGATTTTTCTCCTAAAGAAAGGAAAAACTTTTCCAGCTCCTTCTGATTCAACCCTATTAGATTTACTTTCATTTTTTAATAAGTCCTTTAAATAAAGGGCATTTTATGGGAAAAGGACATGCACCGGATACCTTTCAAATGAAAATGTAATTGTAAATTTTGCTTAAATTCCTTAACCTATTCATCTTACGGGGGTTCATTTGTGAATGATTTCAACATAAAAATAGAATATAAGCACGTACCAAGATTTGACTCAGGATCTGATGAAAGCATCGATTATCTGGAGGGCGAAGGCTATGTGATTATTAAGAATGCCTTAACCGCAAATGAAGCAAGTAAAACCTTGGATTTACTTTGGGATTATCTTGAAAATCTTGGAACAGGAATAGATAGAACAAACCCTTTGACTTGGTCAGACGATAAATGGCCAACTTGCGCTCATGGCGGCATCATCCCAAGCTACGGAATAGGTCATTCTGAGGCTCAGTGGTTTGTAAGAGGTGTTCCCAATGTAAAAAAAGCATTTGCCAAAGTTTGGGAAACCAATGACTTATTAACAAGTTTCGATGGAGTCTCTTTATGGAGGCCTTGGAATATTGACCCGTCTTGGAAAACTCAAAGCGGCCAAGCATGGTTTCACATTGATCAGCATCCTATATCCAAGCCTGGCAAACAATGCATTCAAGGTTTAATCAATCTTCTGCCTACTTCTAAAGAAATAGGCGGTAACGTGGTAATTCCAAAGTCGCATAATTTTTTTAAAGATATCCCAGAAGAATATAAAGAAAGAGTAGAGCGCTTGCCTTTAGATATTGATCATTTTAGATTCCCTCACGATGACCCAAAATTATCTTCTGAGCCAGCTGTCATGGCGCATATGGAGCCTGGAGATATGCTGTTATGGGACTCAAGGACTATTCATTGCAGCAGTTCTGGTAGCTCACTTCCTGAAGGAACAAACGACCTCATAAGAGCGGCATCTTTGATTTGCATGATGCCAAAAGAATTATCCAGTAAAGAAATTTTAGAAAAGAGAATCCATGCGGCAGAAAACCTTGTTTCCACTACTAATTGGACGAACGATTTTCGAAACGCTGATGAATTTCCCATTATTCTGGAAGCTGAAAATAGAGATCAATACAAGTGGCCTAAGAAGCCTAACTTGAGCGACTATCAAAAAGAGCTGATAGCCTAAGATGCAGACCTTGGAAGAATATATCTCCGCAGGAATGGGGATAGCTTTCCATGCAAAGATGCTCCCAACTAAAAAAGCCGTCATTAGCGAACATGGAGAAAGAACTTTTCATGAGCTTAATGCAAATTCCAACAAATACGCTAATTTTTTGCTCAAGCAAGGGCTGCGGCATGGTGATGCTGTCGCTATAGTCTGTAAAAACAGACCAGAATTTCTCGAAGCCTTATACGGACCTCTAAGGATAGGGCTTCGAATTACGCCCATCAACTGGCATCTAACTCCTGATGAAGTGACATATATAGTAGAGAATTGTGAAGCAAAAGCAGTAGTTTGCGATTCTATTTTGCAAGAAACCATTTCAGAGATAAAAGCAAAATTACCTGAAGTCATTATTTTATCTGCCGGCGGTAAAGCAAAAAATGCTTTGCTATACGATGATGCAATAGCTCCCGAGGATGATGCCAATATAGAAAATCCTATAGCTGGCAAATCGATGTTGTATACCTCAGGAACTACTGGCAGGCCCAAAGGAGTTTTTAGAAAAGAAAATCCTCCGCTTTCAATGACAGAAAAGCTAACTTCAGAGTCAGCTAATTTCAATCCTGAAACTGATTTCAGCATATGTCCGGGACCTGCATATCATGCCGCTCCATTGGGGTTGAATATAAGTATTTCATTAATGGCTGGGGTTGGAGTTTATTTAATGGATAAATGGGATGCAGAAAAAATGCTTCATCTCATTGACAAATATAAATGTACTCACACCCACATGGTTGCAACTATGTTTCACAGAATTCTTAGATTGCCAGAGGAGGTTAGAAGCTCTTATGACTTATCTTCGATGAAATGGATTTTGCATGGTGCAGCGCCCTGCCCGGTAGAAGTGAAGAGGGCAATCATCGAGTGGTTTGGTCCTATAGTCTTCGAGTACTACGCCGCCACCGAAGGAGGTGGCTGCTTTATAGATTCTAAAGAATGGTTATTAAAACCAGGAAGCGTTGGTAAGGCTAACGAAGGCGTTGAAGTAAAGATTCTTGATGAAGAAGATCAGGAAGTAAAAGAGGGGATGGAAGGAACTATCTATTTTAAAGCGCCTGAAACGGGAAGATTTGAGTATTACAAAGCAAAAGAAAAAACATCCGGAGCTTATAGAGGAGATTACTTCACTATGGGTGATATAGGTTACCGCGATTCAGATGGATACTATTTTTTAACCGGCAGAAGTGCGGATACGATCATTTCTGGAGGCACCAATATTTATCCCCAAGAAATAGATGATGTACTTTTGGCCCACCAGAGCGTGGCCGAGGTTTGCTGCATTGGGGTACCCAATGAAGAGTGGGGAGAGGAAGTCAAGGCTGTCATCAATTTAGAATCGGGTTCAGATGAAGATGTAGTAAGAAAAGAATTAGTTAAGCTTGCCGAAGAAAAACTTTCAGGATTTAAAAAACCAAAAACATACGAATTTTGGACTGAAGAATTACCCCGCTTGCCCACAGGGAAAATTCAGAGAAATCTAGTTAAAAAAAGATTTTGGTGAAGATTGAATAAAATTTCTTTATCAAGATCAGATTATTTAATTTCTCAAAAAGTGATTCATTGGCTGATGGCATTCCTAATTATCTTAGATTTGAATATAGCTCAAAAGTTTGGTGGAGAAATGGAGCTTTGGGATAGGCTCGAATCTAGAGTTGATCACGCTACTGTGGGAATTTTAGTCACAGTATTATTTATCTTCAGGATCATTCTAAGATATATCTACGGTGCACCGGCGCTTCCAAATTCTATGCCTAATTGGCAACAATTTTCAGCAAAAATTGGTCACTACGGTTTATATTTATTCATTACTTTGCTCATTTTTACCGGAATTGCTTCAGCTTATTTCACCTCAGACCCCATCGTTATCTTTGGATCTTTAAACCTATCTTCTGAAACAGACTCCCAAGAAGCTTTTCAATTAATTCGAGGAGTCCATGAATTTTCAACCAATGCTGTGATTTTTTTAATTTTTGTCCACATACTGGCATCCATCTATCATCACTTTATAGCTAAGGATAAAACAACTGTAAAAATGCTGAAGTTTTGGAAGCAGGTTGGCTAGGCTTCCCAAAGATTCTTAATTGGTTGACTATCTCTTAAGTTAGAAACATTTTCTAAAAATAAATTAAATGACCTTGGCAGGGACATTAGAGAGTGCGCTGAGTCGTGCGGAGTAATAAAACAATTTTTTGCACCCCACAATTTAGATTCTTTTTCAAGAGGTTCGTTTTTAGTAGTATCGAGTGCCGCTGCTGCAATGATTCCATTGTTGAGGGCATCAGCTAGATCGTCTTCAACGATCGCACTACCTCGGCCTACGTTGATCAACATTGAAGAAGAGTTCATTTTTTTTAAAAAATTTGCATCCACGATATCTCTGGTACTTTCACTATCCGGCAAAACCATAACCAGAAAATCTGTAAGAGGTAACAGCCCCTCTAAAGCATCTATACTCAAAACTTCATCTGCATAATCGCATTCTTCAGGGTTTCTTCTTATGCCCGTAACTTTCATATTAAATGTCTTGCCTAGCTTGGCCACTTCTTTGCCAATTCCCCCGTAGCCAAGAATGACTAAGGTTTTATCTGTCAACTCACCGTCCCCACCATTTGGCATCCATTCTTTTTCTTTTTGCATAATTGCATGCTCATCAATTCTTTTATTCCATCGGAGCATTTGAGCCAAGACATAATGAGACATAGGCTTTCCATAAATACTGCTAGCATTTGCTATTACAGCTTGAGATTCTTTTAAAACAGCCTGCAAAAAAGGCGCATCCATTCCTGCATAACCGCTCTGAATAAATTTCATTTTCTTACACAAATCCAACATTGGCTCAAATAGTTCTTCGTGATCTCTAACAGCAAATAAAAATTGATAAGATAAAAAGAATGCATCACATTCTGGGACTTCTGCCCAAGATGGATTTTTAGGATTTTCGGGATTTAGTGAAAAAATCTCTATTGAAGGATCCAACGCTTTGATCTGATCTCCATAGAACTTATTGGTATCTTCTGAGATAACTACTTTCATCTTTCTTAAGATTAAATTAGTTGAAGGTCGTGAACAAGTTAAAATCTTGCGTTCTGTCTTTTTCTACTGCCGTGCTTTAAGTAAACATCTTTGGCAATTTTTTTAAATTCAATGTTTGATCTTGATGCCCAAATTGTCTCTCGAGCCTTTTTCGCTGAGAGAACTGGATCAACTAATTTCTCAAAATACATATCACTTAATTCTGCATTGTGAATTTTGTCTAAACACATATTAGAAATTTTTGGTATTTGTGCTTTTATCCAGTCTGCATTTGGATCTTGATCTTTACTTTGCTTAAGAACTGAATAAATTCTAGGTAGGTTTATGCCAGTGACTCCGCTTTGCATTTGAACTTGGCAAATATGAATACCTGGCTCGTAATCTACAAACAGCTCTGCGAGGAGAGGCGATGTTTTTTGCCAAGGCTGCCACAAGTTATATGAAGCAAAAGACATAATCATGGCTCTCATTCTAAAATTGATCCATCCTCCGTTTCTCAAATACTGAATACACGCATCAAGAAATGGAAAACCTGTCTCTCCCAAAATCCATTTTTCTATAAGCTCATTGTTTGCGTCCTGTCTTAACTCATCTGCCATAGGATGCATGGAGTTAAACTCAAGCTCAGGTTCAGTTTCAAGCTTTTGGATAAAATGGCAGTGCCAGTAAAGCCTTTTTTTAAATGAATTTAAGTCTTTTTTGTATCCGCTTATTTCTAACTCCCTGAGAAGTTTTTGATAAATCTCTCTGATGGAAACAGAGCCGAACGCAATATGCGGGGAAAGCCTTGAACATGAATGCTCGGCCTCATGCGGCGATGACATCTTAAAACTGTATCCAGCGCATCTTTCCTTTAAGAAGCTATCTAACAAGATGTAAGCATGATCAGAGCCTCCTGATTGAAAAGACGAGTTTTTTTTCTTTTGAAATTGACGATCTTTTAAAAATAAATTTAATGGTTTTAAGGGCTTATCTATCTTGTTTATATATTGGTTTGTATAAGGTTCTTTAAGTAAAGGCTTACTCATTTGATCTTCCCAATCTTTTGCCCATTTATCTCTATTAGGGGCCTTAACTTGAATCCCAAAATCTGAATAGAGCTTAATCTTCTCTTTTTTTAAAAAATGATCTCGAAAACCATTGAAGTCATCTCTGAAATAACCAACATCAGTGCAATGGTTAGCATGAATCATTGATTCTGAAAAATGAGTTTCAATCCATTTTTGGAGGTCAAGATAATTTCCTGAAAACACATGAATTTGAGAATTTTTTTCTTTAAGCTTTTGATCCAAATCTTTCAAGCAATCGAAAAGAAAATTTAATTGAATTTTCGATTTACCATTTGCTTGCCAATAGTTTTGATCGTAAAGATAAACAACTCCATAATCTTGATTCTTAGATCCATGGAATAAAGCAGGATTGTCAAACATCCTTACATTTCGATGAATCAACACAATATCTTTCATGGGAAATGAATCTTATATCCTTAATCCATTTATATTCATATAAAAATATATATTCAAATAAAGTGGTAAATTAAAGTTATGAGAAACATATTTTTAATAATTATTTTTATAACAACGCAAAGTATTTTTGCTGCAAGTTACAACAAGCCATCAGCTTCGAAACTTTATAAAGAAGCAGTGGAACTAGTAAAAAAAGAACAATTCGAGAGTGCAATAAAAAAACTCACAAAATACACCAAAAAAAAGCCAAAGGACTCAGACGGATGGACCTTATTGGCCTTTTCAAATAGAAAAATAAGTGAGTTTGATAAAGCAAAGAAATTTTATGAAAAGGCAATAGCTATTGATGAAAACAATAAAACTGCTTTGGAATACCAAGGAGAGTTCTTTGCTCAAATCGGTGAAATGGAAAAAGCTAAAGAAAATTTAGAGAAATTGCTGTCTCTCTGTCCAAACTCATGCAAAGAATATGAGATGCTGAAGGATTATATCAGCGGCAAGGCAAAAAAAAGCTAATTTAGACTTTATGGTAGGCACATCATTTCAAAAGAAAGTTTGGAAAGAATTAAAAAAAATTCCTTATGGCGAAACCAGATCTTACAAGGAAGTTGCTCTTGCAATTGGCCATCCTCAATCCGCTAGAGCAGTTGCTAATGCTTGTGCCAAGAACCCTTATGCGCCCACAGTCCCGTGTCATAGAGTAGTTAGATCTGATGGCAATTTAGGGGGCTACAGCGCTAAAGGTGGCATCAAAAAAAAGGCAGAACTTTTAAGAATGGAAAGCCAAAATGTACGCAAAAGATAATACAAAAAACCTGTTTAAATTAGCTAATTCAGTTGCTGAAAATTTTGTCTCTAATAATTTGTCGGACTATCAAGGGTTAAGAAATTACGATTATGGACCTGAAAAAAGAGATAATGTTTCTTGTTTGTCGCCTTTCATTGCCCACAGACTTATCCTTGAACAAGAGCTGATAAATCGGTCATTAGATTTCTACTCATTTGCAAAAATAGAAAAATTTATCCAAGAGATATACTGGAGAACTTATTGGAAAGGTTGGTTGGAATTAAGGCCTGCCGTCTGGGAAGATTTTATTTCTGAAGGGGTGGAGATATACGATGAATCCGCTTATGAAAAAGCTACTAATGGCAATACAGGGATTGATTGCTTTGATTTTTGGATCAAAGAATTAAAAGAAGAAAATTACCTTCATAACCATACGAGAATGTGGTTCGCAAGTATCTGGATTTTTACCCTAGGCCTTCCTTGGCAGTTAGGGGCTGAATTCTTTATGAAATATCTATTGGATGGAGATGCAGCTTCAAACACTCTAAGTTGGCGGTGGGTTGCCGGCATCCAAACAAAAGGCAAGCACTATATTGCTAGATCATCAAACATATCAAAATTTACCGACGGTAGATTTCATCCAAAAGGATTGAATACCGTTGCCGAATCTTTAAATGAAGAAAAAGAATATTTAAAAGAGCCTTTAAACCTGACATTTAATGAAACAAAAAAACATAACACTCTTGTGATGTTTGAAAATGACCTTTGGCTAGAGGGGAGAGAAAACTTCTACAAGAGCTATGAAAATATATATTTGATTCTGCTAAATAATGCTCACAGAAAAATAGAATTAGATGAAAAAGTATTGGCTTTTAAAAAGAAAGCTCTTAGCGATGCGCAGACATATCTTGATAATTCTTCTTTGGAATCGCCAGAGAAGTTACAGCAACTTAATTTATTTGACGCTGTCTATCCATCTGTAGGAGAAAATCTAGATTTTTTAAGAGAGGTTCAGAAAACAAATAATACGGACATCAACTTTATAACTCGCGAAGAAGACATTTTTTGTTGGGAGTTTTCAAATAAGGGGTTCTTTAATTTTAAGAAAAATATCCCTAATATCTTGAAAAAATTCTCTTATTAACTAAATTTAATATAGATGACATTTAAATTAGCTTTCAAATATCTATTTCGACTGATTTTATTGGCTCTTTTGGCTATTTCGATTTATTTAGTGAATCTTTTTTTTATGAAGCCTTTTTCAATAGATCATTTTTTAGCCAAAGAAACTTTTCTTGAAATAATTGATTCACCTGAGTCAATGACTTACATAGGAATCTTTGATAAATACAATTGGCTTACCGGTCATGCATCAAAATTAACCATTCCAAGTCAGAAACAATTAGATCGCGACAAAGCGAAAGCAAGAAAGATTTTAGAGACTTTAAGATCTTATGATGATGAAAATCTAAGCAGCATCCAAAGAGCTTCAAAAAAAATAGCTATTTTCGATACTGAGAATACGTTGTTGAGATTAGATGCTTTCCCTTTCCATAACTACGTTCTCAATCAGATAGGCGGTGCTCACATTGATATGGTTGAATTCATGACAGATACCCATCCGATTAGAAATATAACAGAAGCAGAAGCTTACATAGACAGAGTAAGACTTTTTGAAGCAGTTTTTGAGGGGCATCTGTATGAATTAAATGGGCAAAAAGCCATTGACTTTTATGCGCCAAAATTTGTTTACGAACGAGTCATTGCTCAGCTTGATGAATTCTTAAACTTCTCATTTGAGGAGCATCCTATCTATACAGAATTCATTAGAAAAATTAAAGATTTAGACTTTTCAGAAGATCAGAAAATACAGTTGCGAGAGAAGCTTAAACAAGCAATCAGACAAAGCATCGATAAAGCATTTAAGATGATGAAAGATTTTTTGATTTCAACTCAACCTCAAGCAAATAATAATCATGGGTTATGGTCCCAACCGAATGGCGATAAATATTATGAGTTGAGAATAAGAACTTATACAACTACAGATTATTCGCCCCAAGAAATTCACGACATGGGTCTTAGCGAAGTAGAGCGAGTTAGCAATAGGATGAAAACTATCCTGACGCAATTAGGATACAGCCAAGATAAGTCTGTGGGTATTTTAATGAACGAGTTAAATGAGGATCCGCAATTTCTCTACGACGATACTCCCGATAGAAAACAGATTGCGATTAAAGATTATTCCGAGATGGTTGATGAGGCATACGTTGTTTTAGAAAAATACTTTCATACTATGCCGAAATCTAAAGTCATCGTTAAAGCAGTCCCAGAGTACTCAGAAAAAACCGCGGCGGGTGGATATTACAGATCGCCTGCTTTGGATGGGAGTCGGCCTGGCGTCTTTTATGCAAATTTGTACGATATCAAGCAAACTCCAAAGTACGGCATGAAAACACTTGCCTATCATGAGGCTATTCCGGGCCATCATCACCAAATAGCTCATTCCTTGGAAAATGAAGATCTAACTTATTATCGAAAATTTGGTTATAGAACTTCGGCATTTTCAGAAGGATGGGCTCTTTACGCAGAACAGCTCGCCTTGGAAGCTGGCTTGGCTGATAACCCTTTGGATGAATTAGGTATTTTACAAAGTGAACTTTTCAGAGCAGTCAGATTGGTAGTAGATACAGGAATGCACTATAAAAGATGGACTCGTGAAGAAGCTATGGCGTACATGAAAGCAAAAACTGGAATGTCTGACACTGAGGTGAGAGTTGAGATAGAGCGCTATATTGTATGGCCTGCTCAGGCGCTTAGCTATAAGGTCGGTATGATAAAAATACTAGAGCTAAGAAAAAAAGCTCAAGATGCCTTGGGCGAAAAGTTCAACATAAAAGACTTTCACTCTGCTCTCTTAGATCATGGCAGTCCTCCTCTTTTTATTGTTGAAGAGAAAGTAAATGACATGATTAGTAATGCAAAGTCGTTGAATTAATTTTTTAGCCTAGCCCTGTTAAATTAAAAATTTCTTGGATAGAATTTATCAGAGATTATGAACAACAGTTTTTCAGCAGAGAAGTTTGAAAGTCAGAAACTTCCTTTCAAAGTAAAAAGATTATCGCCCTCGATCGGGGCAGAACTACTTGAAATAGATTTAAGAGAAGATTTGAATCAATCGACATTAGATATGATCTACAAAGCTCTTTTAACGTACAAAGTTATTTTTTTTAGAGACCAGATGATTTCAACAGAAGAGCATTTAAACTTTGCTCGTAATTTTGGCTCGCTAGAAATTCATCCTTTTGCACCTCAAAAAGAAAATTTTCCAGAAGTGCTGAAAATTACACACGATAAAGACAACAGAGGCAAAGAAAATACTTGGCATTCAGATGTAACTTGGAGACAAGAACCTTCTCTGGGTTCAGTATTAAGAATGATTGAGTGTCCTGATTACGGAGGAGATACTCTTTTTGCAGACATGGGAGCAGCCTACGAAGATCTTCCTGACGAGGTCAAAGAAAAGCTTGATGGTGCCGTTGCCATTCATGATTTTGCCAACTTCAGAAAGGGCTTAGTGAAGGCAGGAAAAACTGAAGAAGAGATTGAAGCTGTGAATAAGAAATTTCCAAATCCAGAGCATCCTGTCATAAGAACTCATCCAGATACTGAGCAAAAGAGTATTTACGTCAATAGGGCGTTTACTCAATTTATCAAAGGCTGGGATCCAGATGAATCTGAGAAAATGCTCAACTTTCTTTATTCCAGAGCATCCATTCCTGAGTATCAGTGTCGATTTATTTGGGAGCCAAACTCAATTGCATTTTGGGATAATCGAGCATGCCAACATTACGCTGCTTCTGACTATTGGCCTAATGTCCGAAAAGTTGAGAGAGTAACTATCGTCGGTGATAGGCCTTACTAGAATCATTCTAGATAGAAGACTTAGCAGCTATTGATCTTCCTTGCATGGATAAATAAATTGCTAAAGGAATAATTGCTATTGGCGCCAGGGATAAGCTCAATCCCAAAACAATCAAGGCATTGAATAATAATCCACCCGAGGCATCGCCAAATCTATTGGTAAACGTATCTATAAAAACAGTTGATTTATATTTTTCAGATTTCTCCAATGTTGTATAAACGCTTTCTCTTGCAGGTTTATTTATTGCGTATTCAAAGGGCCTCATGACAGCCGATAAAATAACAAACAGTATTACCCCAGAAGAACTTAGCAATATATTCGCCATGTAGCCTGAAATTGCTAAGAAAGCTATGGAGAATAATGCCCCGTAAGCAATTAAGACAAACTTGATACCAAAAAATCTATT
>JAOIOC010000030.1 GCA_028140145.1 SAR86 cluster bacterium
TGAGATGAACATTCCTGTCATCGAAAAAACTCCAGGCGGTCAGCCTTCGACCGCAGAATCCGTTTTGCAAGAACTGGCTAAACAATACGAACTTCCTCAGGTAATTCTTGAACATAGAACGCTTTCCAAACTCAAATCAACTTACACCGATAGGTTGCCTGAACAGATTTCAGAGAAAACCGGCAGGGTGCATTCAACTTTTCATCAAGCAGTGACTACTACAGGAAGACTATCCTCTTCAGATCCTAATTTACAAAATATTCCCATTAAAACTGAGGAAGGCAGGATGATTCGAGAGGCTTTTGTGGCTCCGAAAGGATTTGATTTAATCTCAATTGATTACTCACAAATAGAACTTCGTATTATGGCGCACCTTTCCAAAGACGAAGGTCTTATCACGGCTTTCGAAAACGGCGAAGACATTCATTCGGCTACTGCCAAGGAAGTGTTTGGTTCTGCCGATGATCAAGATAGGCGAAGTGCAAAAGCCATAAATTTTGGACTCATTTACGGAATGTCAGCATTTGGGCTAGGCAAGGCTCTGGGAGTGACTCGCCCAGAGGCAGCTGATTATATTGCTTCTTATTTTGGTAAGTACCCTGGAGTAAAAATATACATGGATGAGATGAAAGCCAAGGCTAAAGATCAGGGTTATGTGGAGACAGCTTTTGGCAGAAGGCTTTATTTACCTGGTATTCATTCTGGCAGAACGCGCATGGCAGCAGAGCGAGCAGCTATCAATGCTCCGATGCAGGGAACTGCTGCAGACATTATGAAATTAGCCATGATCAACATGCATGACTATATAAAAGGTACAGGTAAAGATATTCATCTCATTTTACAGGTACACGATGAAGTTATCGTTGAATGCCCAGAAAAAGATACTAAGACAACGTTAAATGCTTTAGAGCAAATCATGACCGACGTCACCAAATTATCCGTTCCCTTAGTGGTTGAAAGCGGCGTTGCAAACAACTGGGGTAAAGCTCACTAATTTTTTTTCAGTTTAATTGAACTTTTATACCTTTATTTAGTCATAGGTATAGGTAGATTTTTTCATGTTTACTCTCCTATTAACCCCGGGCCACCCCAATGTCCGGGGTTTTTTTATGAAGTGATAAAAGAGCCCAAAGCTTCTAGCCCATTACCCTTTTCGGCAGAGCAAATTTGCAGGTGCACTATCTCTGGGTATTCCTGCGAAGCGCGCTGCGCTGCTGCCAAAGACTGGCCAGCTTGATTGTTGGATAATTTATCGGCTTTGTTGAGACAGATAAAAATATTTATGGGCAGTCCTTTACACCAATCTAGAAAAACAAGATCGGCTTCTTTAAACGGGTGTCTGATATCCATGATGACCACTACCTTCTTAAGACACTGTCTGCCGAGTAAATAACTCTCCACCAGTTGTGCCCAGTTATTTTGATCTTGTTTAGACGCCTTAGCGTAACCGTAACCGGGCAAGTCAACCAATTTAGTTTGTGGATCATCATTAACAGTGAAGAAGTTTACCGTTTGGGTTCGACCGGGTGTTTTAGAGGTCTTAGCAAGCTTTTTGTTATTACCCAAAGCATTGATGATGCTAGATTTCCCTGAGTTAGAGCGACCGCACACGGCTATCTCAATTCCTTCATCAAAAGGTAGCTGCGCAAGGTTGCCGACAACTCGCTCAAACGCTAGGTTAATAGGTAATATTGATTTCATTGTTTTTATCACTAAACAAAGATTATTAAAGGAGTATGGTATATAATTTTCGCTCGCTCGACCCTGAAATATTTCTTAATGATTAAAAAAGTTATATTCATCTCAATTCTCTGTTTATCTGGAGCTGTTTTCACCGCATCTGAAAAAGCTGGCGAAGTGAAGCCTTTACCGAAAGGCGATCCAATAAGAGGAGAAAAATTAGTCGGTTCTTGTGCTGCTTGTCATGGTGCTGACGGAAACAGCTTAGTGGGCATGTGGCCAACTTTAGCCGGCCAAAGAGAGCTTTATCTTTTCGATCAACTTCATCACATCCAAGAAGGTGAAAGGGTCATTGAATCCATGATGGGGCTGCTCGATGACTATAATGACGATGACTTAAGAGATATGGCTGCATACTATGCTTCTCAAAAAATTAAAGTAGGCCAAGCAAGTGATGAAAACGTATTGCTTGGACAAACAATTTATCGAGCTGGAAATGCTGCATCTGGACTGCCAGCATGCACAGGGTGTCACGGCCCCCAAGGAAAAGGAGTTAATTCAGCAGGCTATCCTGCTCTTGGTGGTCAAAAAGCAGAATACGTTGTTACCAGCTTAGTGGCTTACAAAAATAAAACTCGTGGAAACGGTGAAGAGGAAGGTTTGGTTATGCAGAATGTTGCTAGCATGCTGACCATAGAAGAAATTCAAGCAGTGGCTAATTATGTATCAGGTCTCTATTAAATCTTTTTTAATTATTTTCTTAAGTCTTTTTTCTTTTACAGTAAATGCTAAAGATTACCGACCGGGTGTCGATTATGAGTTTCTTGATGAAGAGGTTCAAACTCGTAATCCAGAAAAAATAGAAGTGATTGAATTCTTTTGGTTAGGTTGCGGACATTGTTTTACGCTAGAGGGATTGATAAGAGACTGGAAGAAAAACCTCAGCAAGGACATCGATTTTTGGCGAGTTCCGGTGACTTGGAATCCGCCTGCTAAAGAACATGCAAAATTATTTTACGCTGCCGAAGCATTAGGCATGGAAGAGATAGTCGGTTCAGCGTTTACGTCCATTCATTTAGATAGAAAATTCCTTACCAGCGATAGGGAAATAAAGGAACTTTTTAGTGCTTTTGGAGTCAAACCTGAAAAGTACCAAGCTATCAGTAATTCATTTCGAATAAAGTCGAATATCAATGCCGCTGATGTGTACGGTAGGAAATACGAAATCATGGGCGTGCCGGCATTTATTGTGAACGGAAAATACAAAGTAAAAGCATCAAGAGATATTCCTACCGAAGAACTCTTAGATGTTGTTGATCATCTAGTAGGCATCGAAAGGAGTCAGTAATGTTATACAGATTTAAGTCCAACCTGTTTGTGCCAGGTCATAAAATGCACAATCTCGAAGGTGTACAAAGAACCGACGTTAATGCTCTAATTATTGACTTGGAAGACGGTTGTCCGGATGACTTAAAAAAAGAAGCTCGTGAAGACTTAATCAATAACTTCAAAGACGGAAATAAATTTTCTAAACCAGTTTTTGTCAGAGTGAACGATCCAATAACAGATTTAGGAAGAGAAGACATAGATTTGATCTCAGATTATCAAGAACAAATAGAAGCCATCATATTGCCAAAGATTCAAAGCTTCGATTCTTTGGCAACGCTTGCTACCAAGATTGCATTTGAAGACGATTTAATTCCGCTTATCGAAACTCCTAGAGCGGTTGCTACTGTCGATGAAATAGCTTCTTTTAAAGGAGTCAGAGGATTATTTTTTGGTGCTGCAGACTTTTCTGCAGGCCTTAAAGCTAAATTAGCTTGGGAGCCACTGCTTTATGCAAGATCTAAAGTTGCTATTGCAGCAGCAATGTATGACTTATTTACTATCGATGCTCCGTTTTTCTTTCTTGATGATCCTGAAGGATGTGAACAAGAAGCAATAGCGGTAAAAAATATGGGTTTTACTGGGAAAGCTTGTATTCATCCTTCTCAAGTAGATATCATTAATAAGGCCTTTGAGCCAACCAAAGAAGAAAAAGAAGAAGCGATGAGGGTCTTAAAAGAATACGAAAAGATCGGTGGATCAGGAGTTATCAAAGTCGATGGTAAAATGGTTGATGAACCAATTGCTGAAGCAATGAGATTGAGATTAGAGCTAGGAGAAGATAACGATTAATGGTTAAAGGTATTAAAGATCTTGGCAATAACAGATATCGAGAAACTTTCGGCAGGTACTTCGAAGATTTTGAAATTGGTCATATTTATGAGCATCGACCTGGTCGCACCATAACTCAATCGGATAATACTTGGTTTACCTTACTGACCATGAACACTCATCCGCTTCATTTCGATGAAGAATACGGGAAGGCAACGGAATTTGGAAAGACACTGGTTAACAGCACTTTTACTGTGGCTGTTATGGTTGGAATGAGCGTTAGCGACGTAAGTCAAAAAGCCATTGCAAATCTAGGGTGGACTGACATTGTTTTACCTCATCCTCTTTTTGTGGGCGATACTTTGTATGCTGAATCAGAAGTCTTAGAGAAAAGGTTGTCAGAATCGAGAGAAAACTGCGGCATCGTTACTGTTCAAACGACTGGCACTAATCAAGATGATGTGGTTGTGGCTTCATACAAGCGTTCGGCATTAATCCCAACTACAGGGAATGCTGTCGATGACAAAACAAATTACTAAATTGAAGCAATCTCTAAAAGGCTTAAAAGTCTTAGATTTAACTCACATGCTTGCGGGACCTTACGCAACTATGGTGTTGGCTGATTTAGGAGCTGAGGTTGTTAAAATTGAGCAGCCTAAAACAGGAGATATCACCAGAAACCTTCTCAAAGATGATCCAAAGTATTCGCATGAAGGTATCGGCGCCTATCATCTAACTCTTGCTAGAAATAAGAAAAGCGTCGAATTAGATCTAAAAAGTGATGAAGGAAAGAAACTTTTTTTGAAATTAGTAGAAGTAGCCGATGTGGTTGTTGATAATTTTAGTCAAGGAGTAACTAAAAGATTAGGAATTGATCACGCTAGCTTAGCAAAGGTAAATTCCAAAATAATCACCTGTTCTATAAGCGGTTTTGGCGATACTGAGATCAATCGTCCGGCTTACGACAACATTGTGCAAGGATATTCGGGTGCCATGTCTATCACCGGTACTGATAAAAATAATCCAGTTAAATCGGGAATCCCTATAGCGGATCTCGGCGCAGGTCTTTACGCTATTATCGGAATTCTAAGTGCTATTCGCTCCAGAGAAATCTATGATTATGGGGAGCATGTTGATATTTCCATGTTAGATACTCAAGTAAGCCTGCTGACTTATATGGCAACCATGCATTTTTTGTCAGGAGAAGATCCTGATCCTATTGGAAATCAACATATGAACCATGCACCCTTCAATCTATATAAAACTCAAGATAATTTTATTCAAGTTGCAGTGGTGGCAGAAAACTTTTGGCCTAGCTTAATTGAGGCTATGGAATTACAGCATCTAGATACTCAACAGAACAAAAACAGAAAGGGCAGATTGGAAAACAGAGAAACAATCGATACTGCCCTACAGGAAAAATTTTCCACCAACACAACAAAGTATTGGATAGATTTATTACAGAAACATAGGGTGCCGTGTGGACCAATCAACAATTTTTCAGAAACTTTTCAAGATGAAGATCTCATAAAAAGAAATATGATCGTAGATCTCTTGCAAGATAGCGGAGAAACGGTGAAAGTTCCAGGAAATCCTGTAAAGATTTCTAATCACGATGAAAGCTTTGTTCGTGCACCAAAACTAGGTGAGCACACCGATGAGATAATTAAAAGATGGCTCAATAGACTAGAGTCTGATCAAGATTAAGGAGAATTATGGAAAAAGTATTATTGACAGGTGTAACGGGATTCATTGGGTTGCATTGTTGCAAACAACTTCTTGACCAAGGTTACGCTGTCAGAGGCACTCTTCGAGACAAGATCAGAAAAGAAGAAGTCATTACTGCCATGAAAGAATCTAACACTTCAGTAGAGAATTTAGAAATTATTGAATTAGATTTATTGAATGATGAAGGCTGGGAAGAAGCTGGGAGAGATTGTGATTATGTTATGCACGTTGCTTCTCCAATTTCAGCTAGCGATTCTGTGGACGAAGAAGTTCTTATCAGACCTGCCGTTGACGGTACTCTTCGCGCTCTCAATGCTGCAAAAGCAAATAAAGCAAAGAAAGTAATTTTAACTTCATCAGTCGCTTCAATTTTTTATGATGATTCAGATAAAAAAAATTACGATGAAAATGATTGGTCAGATATTGATTCAAATAAAATTACACCGTATGCAAAGAGTAAAACTATGGCGGAGAAGTCTGCATGGGAATTCATAGATAACTTAGGCGAAGACGAAAAATTTCCATTAACTGTCTTTTGTCCTTACATGGTTTTGGGGCCTGCGCTTTCGCCTGACTTAGGTGGTACAAACGTTTTAGTCCAGATGTTAACATCTGGAAAATTACCAGGAACTCCAAATATTCATCTTGGTATTGTTGATGTAAGAGACGTCGCACAAGCTCATGTAGACGCTATCTCAAATCAAGGTTCTAACAATGAGCGTTTTATTCTTTGTAC
>JAOIOC010000031.1 GCA_028140145.1 SAR86 cluster bacterium
TGGATTTTATTTGTATGAATTGTTCTGATAATTCTGAAAGAAAACCCGAATTTTCTTTTTTAATGATTTCGCTTGAGACACTGTTCAATAACCTTGATAAAACAATACCTAATATTAATCCAACAGATGCACACAGCATAGCAACGACAGGCAAATCAGCCAGAAAAAGTAAAACTGATTGAGAGCCTAGCCAAGCTCCAGCAGAACCAAAGGCACTTATGATGCCGAAATACTTTTTACTATCGTCGGTTTGAAAACTATTAACTGTTTTGGCCCAAAAAACTGAAACAACAAAAAAATTGAATACGTTATACCAAATGTAAAAACTTACTCCCACAACATAATTATCCGGATAGAGGTTATTTATAAAGGCATATAAAAAAAGGTTGAGGATAAAAAAACCATAAATATACGTTACAAGCCTTGATTCCTTTACCCGCGAAACAATAAGAGAATAAATAGGATTTGCCAGTAACATAACCAATACAACAATCAACAAGAAGTAGGTCAGATCACTTGTGCCTATTTGCGCAGCCATTGCGCTCCTGAAAGGACGCATGACAAAGAGAGCGTACAAAACACAAAAGAAAAAGGATCCGGCAATTAAAGTATTTTTATTAATACTTTTGAACATTGATTAATATTATTTAGATTTTATAAGGGGCATTGGTTCTAGGTTCAATGCCTCTCTATAAGTATTGTGATAATGATGCAGAGCGGGCTCATTTTGACCAAACAAGATATGATCTATTTTTCCTGACCTAAGTCCTTTGTGGGAAGCAGCAGCTGCAACATAATCTTCGTCTCTAATGATTTCTCCAAAAGCAATGTAAGGATTAAAGCTCTCTTCATCTCCGTTTTTCATCTCTTCAAGGTATCCAACTGCCTCAGGGGTAAAGTAAAAAGAAACCTTAGATACACTTTTATGTGGAGAATTTTCTAAAGGATACTCTTTAACAACAATGATGCCACCTTCAAGGACATTCACAATTATGTTTGGAAAGAGGAAATATACTGGAAGGGATCCGACTCTTACATCCCAATCTTTTTCAGGAGTTGTTCTTAAATCTTCTATTTGGCGTTTGCACAAACTCAATCTTGCATTCCTTTTAAAAGTGTCAAACATCTGGACATTCCCATAAAAAGATTCGAATAAAGTATCTTTATGCAGAGTAGAAAAATGATAAGTTTCCCCGAAAGTATCGATAGCAAGCTTCCAATTCATGTCAGTCACATATTCTTCTTCTTGAGTAAGAATAAGATCCTTGAAGCCCCACGATTCCATTTCTTCAATAAGTTGATCTCCCAATAGGTCTTGAGTATCTATGACGCCATTTTCATCTGGATGCACAAACAAAAAACCATGTTGCTCCACGCAAGGAAGTTCTTTTAACCCATAGCAGGACTTATCTATTTCGCCAAAATGATCAGGTTTCGGATACCCAACTAGCGAGCCTCTATTGTTGAAAGTCCAGCCATGAAAAGGACAAGAAAATTTCTCTTTTTCGCCTCTTCTTTGATTCTCAACTATAACTCCTCTATGCGTGCATACATTAACAAAACACTTAAATTCTCCATTTGCATCCCGTGTTGCAAGGATAGGAACACCAAAATCATCGGTAGTCATAAAGGATCCCTTATTCGGTAAATCTCCACTAAAACCAATAATTTGAGGATGATTAAGGAAAAAATTATTCCACTCCATTTGGAACCTGTCCTCTGAGGTATAGGTGTCCGCTGGATTCTTAATCATGCCATCAGCTTTTACATTAGTTTTATTATCGAGATGATCCAGAAGGCCTTTGATGACCCTAATTTGTTCTTTTTGTATCATTTTAGGAAGGTCTGTGCTCGGCCATCTTCAAAAAAGCCGGTCTTGAAGATAAACGTTCTACATAGGCTTTTATATTTTTCATCTCATCGGTTACGCAACCCATTCTATTTGACATGTAACAAGAATGACCAAGCATGATGTCAGCTCCAGAAAAATCGCCTATTAGATAATCTTTGCCCTCTAGGGCTTCATTAATTGGTTCAAGCGCCCTAGTGAGTAGTCTTTGTGCTTGACCTAGAACGGTCTCGTCTCTCCTGTCCGGTGGCAATAAAACTGTATGAACAACTATGGTATTCATCGGCGGCATAATCATGCCCTCGCAATAATGAAACCATTGGAGATATTGTGGAAAGAGCTCTGATTGAACGTCAGGCTTCAAGCCACCGTTCTTATATTTCTCAATTATGTATTCGGTAATTGCACCAGATTCCCATATTTGGATATCTCCATCATCTAAAACTGGAATTCTTCCTAGTGGATGCCTGGCTCTATGCTCATCCGACTTCAGATCGGTGGGATGAAAAGCCATTTCATTTAGTTCGTAAGGTAGCTCTAGCTCCTCCAGAAGCCAAAGAATCCTTTCTGCTCTTGAGTTTGGTGCAAAATGAAGTTTTAACATTTTTATCTCCTATAAAAAGTTTAATTACCTGAAACCATTCTATCTTTACCTTCCCAAAAGGGTTCACGTAATTCTCGACGAAGAATTTTACCAGAGGGATTTCTCGGTAAGGCCTCTATGAAATTGATAGTTTTTGGACATTTATAACCGGCTATTTGTGTTCTTGAATATGAGATAATTTCAGTCTCATCCAAACTTGAATCCGGTTGTAAAACCACAAAGCCTTTGACTGACTCCCCCCATTTGTCATCTGGCACCCCAATCACTGCAGCATCTGCAATTTCTGGATGACTCATCAGGGCATTTTCTACCTCTGCTGGGTATATATTTTCTCCGCCAGAAACAATCATATCTTTAACTCGATCATGTATGTAGAGATAACCCTCATCATCAAAAAATCCAGCATCGCCGGAATAAAACCATCCATCTTTTATGGCTTCTTCTGTGGCATCCGGTCTATTCCAATATCCTTTCATATTTAAAGGTGATTTGGAGATGACTTCTCCTATATCGCCAGTTTTTACTTCATTCCCTTCATCATCGACAACTTTAATTTCAACGCTATTGAGTGCTTTCCCGCATGATCTTAATTTTCCTTTTTCTGGATCATGATCCTCTGGCATCAGAATCGTTATTGCACCTGCAGTTTCAGTTAGCCCATAAACCTGAAATAAATCACATTTCATTATTTCTTTTGCTTTTAATATAGTGTCATCAGCAATCGGCGAGGCTCCGTAGAGAACAAACTTAAGAGATGAAAAATCTGTCTCAGCGGCTTGCGGTATTGATACTAAGAACAAAATCACGGCTGGAACGAAAAGTGAAGAACGAATTTTTTCTTTTTCAATTAATTCCAAGATTAAGACGGGATCAATATCAGCAATGATAATATTTTTGCAACCGTGGATTAGCCCCCAGATACCCCAATTAGTTCCGGCAACATGGTACCCCGGCATGCAGACCAAATTCGGCGTTCCTTCTTCGAAGGGAACTATGCCTTCGATAGTATCGTTGGCTGATGAAAAGTTTTGATTGGTGAGCTGAACACCTTTGGGATGACCTGTTGTGCCTGAAGTATAGAGCTGAATAATATCGTCATCTAATGATGTTGAAACACCAGGATCAGCTTCTCCCTGACTGTCTCGCCACGCTATATAACTTTCAAAGGTTTCGTGACTATCGTCTACCGCAATAATTTTCTTTACCTTAGGTATTTCATCTTTTATCTGTTCGATAACAGGATAGAATTCTTCTCCAACAAAAAGAACCTCGCTTTCAGAATCATTTAATACATAAACTACTTCTGGAGGAGCAAGTCTCCAATTAACACCAACGGCAACCGTTGCGGATTTCATTGTTCCTACCAAAAATTCAAAAAAATAATCTGAATTTTTTCCGTAATAAGCAACCCTTGCGTCTGGCTTACAACCTTCTTTGATAAGTCCATTTGCTACCTTATTAGATAACAGGTCTAATTCTTTGTATGAAGTTTCTCTATCGAGAAACTTGTGTGCCACTAAGTCAGGCGTTTGTTCAACTCGCCATTTAAATAGATCTTGAACTGTTTTATCTCTAGGTATATTCATTTTTTCAATAGATTAATATGTTAATTTATAGTTAATCAAATTATTTAAAAGAAGTACATCAATGGAAAGCAAAGCTTTATCAAATATTCTAGAGAGAAATTCTCCTAGACAACTAATCGAACCTCACCCTAATCCTGAACAAATGAAGTTAGTTTATGAGGCAGCTCTGAGAGCCCCTGATCATGGCTGGATTAGGCCAACGAGATTTATTGAAGTTTCAGGAGATGGGTTAGAAAAGCTATCAAATATTTTTGAACAATTTGCCCAAAAGCACCTGCAGGATGTTTCCGATGAAGTATTGGAGAAATATAGACAAGCACCTTTTCGAGCACCAATGATAGTCATCTTGGTTTCATCCATAAAAGAACATCCCAAGGTGCCAGCTTTAGAGCAGATGTTTTCTACTGCTGCAGCTGGACAAAATATTCTTTTAGCCCTCAATGCTCTTGGGTTTGGTGGGATTTGGCGAACTGGAAAATTCGCTTTGAATAAAGAAATCGGTTCTTTCTTAAAGCTTGATGATAATCAAGAGGTGCTGGGATATCTTTACATAGGAACTGCAACCGGAGATAACAAAAAGATTCCTCAACTAGACCCCAAAGACTTTGTAAAAAAACTCTAAAATAACAAGATCAAGACTTATTAAATAATGAGCAGATACTCTTCTTTACTTGTAGACATTGGCGGCACCAATATGCGCTTTGCCTATGCAAATAAAAAAGGCATCTCTGAAGAAAACATCCTTTCAAATATTTCCGATCAAAAGATCAATAAAACTTTGAGCAATCTCTTATCAGATCCCAAAATTAAAAATGCTGTCATAGCTGCTGCCGGCCCAAGACTTGGTAACAAAATAGAGATGACAAATAGAAAAGTGATTATAGATGGAGATTTATTGGGTAGGCAGTTTAAGTTGGCCAATTCTCAAGTTCTTAATGATTGGGAGGCAGTTGGTTATGCTATTGATGAAATGAAATTAAAAAAAATTAAAAGGGGAAAATCAAAGTCCAATGTAGATTTAATGATCGGGCCAGGAACAGGTCTAGGATTTGCTATTGTTGCCGATGGAAAAGTTATACCAACAGAAATTGGAAATACAAAACTTCACAGCAAATTACTTCTAAATAATCTGGGGATAAGGCCATCAAAATATTTTTCAGTTCTTGAAGATGTAATTTCTGGGCCCAGCATAAGCAGAGCATATCAATCTAGATATAAGCAAA
>JAOIOC010000032.1 GCA_028140145.1 SAR86 cluster bacterium
AACTTGATCTTTCATTACATCTCCGCCACCGACTACTGGAAATCCTAAAGCTTGATTTGTTTGTTCTGAAATAGAACTCATTGATTGAAAATATTTTCCCCAGCCAGGACAAGTTTGAACTTGATTAGACCATTTTACATAAGCTGCATTATTCTCATAAAAAACAACGTAAGTATGTGTTGTGTCGTCATCACCGTTCAAATTTTCAGCCATTATTCTAACTACAGTATCACTCGGACAATCTTTAGTTAATTGATCTGAAGCTTGAATTACTCCAACTGGATTTTGAGTTTTAATTCCAAAAAAACCAAAAAATGGTCCGTCTCCAGCAATTAAAGGTATGCTCAGAAAACTAATTAAAATTAATATTTTTTTCATTATATCTCCTATATTAACTTCTCTAATATATAACATTAGTAATATTCATAAAATAGAATTGATGTAAATATTGTGCAAAATATTTAAAATATTAATTATTAATTTTTAAAAGGGAGTGGTGATGTCTGATCTATTAAAAAAAGAAAATTTGAAAGAGGGTGTTTCAATATTAACTCTCAACAGACCGGAAGTATTGAATAGCTTAAATAAAGAACTTATAGATGCTTTATTGGAGGCATTTGATGAAATCTATGACGATAATTCAATCAGGTCGGTAATTATTACTGGTGAAGGCAGAGGATTTTGCAGTGGAGCTGACTTAGCAGGTGGTGGTTGGCCAAGTGACCCTAAATGGTCTCCGGGAGAGTCTACTGCTAATGCAATGGAGATAGGTTTTAATCCTTTAGTAAGAAAAATTGTTAAATGTCCAAAGCCTGTCGTCATTGCAATTAACGGAATATCTGCTGGAGGAGGAGTTGGGTTAGCCCTTTGTGGTGATTTGATAATCGCATCTGAGTCTGCAAAATTTAAACTTGTTTTTGGTCCACAACTAGGAATTATTTCTGATGTCGGTGCATCTTGGCTAATTCCAAATTTACTTGGTAGAGCAAGAGCAAACGGAATGGCACTTTTAGGTGAAGACATAGACTCAAATAAAGCTTTAAATTGGGGATTGGTTTGGGAAGTTTTTCCAGATGATGAGTTAAAAGAAAAGGCTATAGAGTATGCAATTCAATTAGCTAATGGATCTATTACAGGGTTAAAAGCTATTGTGAGGGCTCATGATAATGCTCTTAAAAACACTCTTAATGAACAACTAGATTACGAAAGAGATACTCAACGAATCCTTTGTGATGGAGATGTATTTAAAGAAGGTGTAACTGCTTTTATTGAAAAAAGGAAACCAAATTTTAGAGACATAGAATAAGTTTACTAAACAATAAATTAATAATTTATTTTCCTCAAAAAAGAATAAATGATACATAATTAATTTTTAATATAGGAGATATTAATTATGAAAAAACTATTTATTTTAGTTTCTTTGATTATCACTTCTTATTCTCATGCTGCTCCAATTTGGGCAGAGTTTCAAATAGAAGTCGATGATCCAATAAAAGCAGCAAGTATTGCTGCTGCAACTGACAGATACATGAAAAGTGATTTTGTTAAAAAAAACTTTAATGGGTCTGTACACTTGAATGTATATGTATCTAATGGAGATAATCCAGCAACACATTCCTTAGTTTGGCTATTTCCAAGCATGACTGATGCATCTGTTTTTCAAACTAAATCATTAGATCCTTCAAATAGAGCTTCGCAAGAATTTTTTAGTGCTCTAAGTCAAAATTCTGAAGCAACTTCAGATTTAATGCATACCTTTGTCACTTCTTGGGGAAATGCCTCTAATGAAGACAGAGTTTGGGAGATTCACAATTTTTATGCCACTGATGCAGGAAAGGTTGTCAATCTTACCAATAAAATGATGGCTTCCATGGATGGGTTCCCAGGGCAGCTTGGTCTATCACAAAATACCTATGGAAATGGCGATACTTCTCACGCATTTACTGTTGGATTCGAATCTATTGAAGAAATGGAAGGTTGGCAAGATAAGTTAGCAACAGATCCGGTCTTTAATAAATGGCTTGTTGATATGGGTAAAGTTGTAGAGTGGAAGGGCTCTGAATTAGTGGTAAATGCTGCTGTTTATGACTCTGCATTAACTATAGAAGAATTCGTTCAATAAGATCAGCTTATAAAAATACCCGTTTTTGACGGGTATTTTTTTAATCGGACTTTTCCCAATGAAATTTAGGTAATTTTCTAACTCCTTTATCGATTTGCTCAGCCCAAATATCTGATAATTCCTTGAAGAAAGGGGAATCAAGTTTAAGTTGTTCTTGAAAATCCAAATTAATTTCATTTTTCTTAAAAACAACTAAATCAATAGGAGGTCCTACTGTCAAATCTGATCTCATTGTTGAGTCTAAAGAAAGTAGTGCTACACGCGCTGCATCACCCAATGAAATATTTTGATAGATCATTCTATCGAGGATAGGTTTACCGTATTTAATTTCTCCGATTTGTAAATAAGGTTGATCATCTGACATATAAATAAAATTTCCTTCAGGATAAACAAGCAATAAATTTGGATCTTGTCCTTTTATTTGACCACCAACTATAAAATAAGAACCAAGCAAGGCAGATCCTTGATTTAAATGTTCTTGGGCTTTAGATTGATACTCAACGTTTAGTTCTCCGATATAAGTAGCAACTTCCTCTATATCTGCGCATGTATTTAAGCTTCTTGCTGTATTTTTAGATTCTAAATCCTTTTCAATTCGGTGATAAACAGCTTGCGAGGTAGAAAGATTTCCAGATGTTAAGATTACAAAAGCTCTATCACCCACATTGAATGTAAACATTTTTGAATATGTGCTTATGTTATCAAGCCCAGCATTAGTTCTTGAATCAGAAGCAAAAACTAATCCATCATTTATTTTTATTGCTAAACAATAGGTCATTTTTTAATCTAAATGGATGTTATATTCAAAAAATAGGAGATAAGTAAATAACAAAATGAAACTTTCATGGTCTAAGTATGAACTATCAAAATCGTACGATGAGTATATTACACCAAAGCGCACTGTAAGAGGTCACTTAAGAAAAATAGGAAATTTTTTTGAATCTCTTTCATTTAATGATCTTCAAGAACTTGATAGTGCAACAAAATCTGCAATTAAATCGATGGGTATTAATTTTCGAGTTTACTCAGATGAAGGTTCTGAAGAAAGAACATGGCCTTTAGATTTTATTCCTAGAATTATAAAAAAAAGTGAATGGAACATTGTTGAAAAAGGATTAAAACAAAGAACTAAAGCACTCAATTATTTTATCGAGGATTGTTATAACGAACAAAGTTTTCTTAATTCTGGATTCATCAATAAATCTTTGATAACAAAATCTAAGTATTTTTTAAAATTTTGCAAGGGAACTAAATTACCTAATAAATCATGGGCTCATATTTCTGGTAGTGATCTTATAAAAGATATAAACGGAGACTTTCATGTCCTTGAAGACAATTTGAGGGTCCCATCAGGAGTTTCTTATATGCTAGAAAACAGATACGTCATGAAGAGAGTTTTTCCTGATTTATTTTCACACTATGGTGTCTCAAAGATAGATGAATATCCTACAAAACTTTATGAATGTTTACTTGATGCATCTTTTTCGAAATTAAAAAATCCTGAAATTGTTCTCCTCACACCAGGTATTTATAACTCAGCATATTATGAACATTCATATTTAGCGCAACAAATGGGAATAGACCTAGTTCAAGGTTCGGATTTAATCGTTAAGAAAAATATAGTTTATAAAAAAACAATCGAGGGGCTTAAAAAGGTTGACGTAATTTATAGAAGGATTGATGACGACTATCTTGATCCAGAGGTAGGTAATCCATTTAGCGTTATAGGAGTGAAAGGATTGATTAGAGCTTGGAAAAGCAAAAATGTTTCTATTGTGAACGCACCAGGTTGCGGAATTGCTGACGATAAGGCCGTTTATTCTTTTGTTCCAGAAATGATCAATTTCTATCTGAAAGAAGAACCTATTCTGCCAAATATTAAAACTTTCATGCTTTCAAATAAAGAGGAAAGAGATTACGTATTTGAAAACATTAAACAAATGGTTACTAAACCAGTTGCTGAGTCAGGTGGATATGGAATTTCAATAGGTAAGAATTTAAATGAAAAAGAAATACTAAAATTAAAAAAATTACTAATGAAGGACCCTAAAAACTATGTTGCTCAACCACTTATAGACTTATCAACATCGCCAACATTTAGAAGAGATTCTTTATTTCCAAGACATTTGGATTTAAGACCGTTTATTCTGTCTGGGAAGCAAACCTATGTGACAGTTGGTGGCCTTACCAGAGTTGCACTTAAAAGAGGTTCAACTGTCGTAAATTCCTCTCAAGGCGGAGGAAGCAAAGATACTTGGATAGTAGATGCATAATGTTAAGTAGGAGTGCAAAACATTTATATTGGCTCGCCCGATACGTAGAAAGAGCTGAAAATATTGCAAGAATGATTGATGTAAATCTTGAGCTGATTTTAGATTTTCCTGATGATCATTCTTTAAACTGGAAACCTTTGATTGATACTTTAGA
>JAOIOC010000033.1 GCA_028140145.1 SAR86 cluster bacterium
CAGGCGATAAAGTTGATTCAGGAAATTTACTAAAGCCAAAGGAAAAAGATATTTTTGCAAAAAGCCTACAAATTAAAACCCCAAAACTAGTCATTTCACCGAGAAATGATTCGCAGGAAAAATTTCTGAAAGAAATTTTAAAAAACGATTTAACTTTTGGAATTGGTCCTGCAGGAACAGGTAAAACCTTTCTTGCTGTCGCTGTTGCAGTCTCAGAACTAATGTTGAATAAGGTTCAAAAAATAATTTTAGCCAGACCTGCAGTTGAGGCTGGAGAACACCTAGGTTTTCTTCCGGGTGATTTGTCTCAAAAAGTTGATCCTTATCTTAAGCCTCTCTACGATGCTTTATATGAAATGATTGGTCCTGAAAGGGTCAATAAACTTTTGGAAAGAGGAATAATTGAGCTTGCACCTTTGGCTTACATGAGAGGAAGGACTTTGAATAATTCATACATCATATTAGATGAGGCTCAGAACTGCACAAAATCTCAAATGAAAATGTTTTTGACTAGAATTGGTTTTGGTTCATCTGCCATTGTAACCGGAGATATAACTCAAACGGATCTTCCCAAGGGCTCAAAGTCAGGCCTATTGGATGCTATAGAAGTCTTAGAGGGTGAAAAAAATATTTCTTTCAGTCGTTTTCAATCAAAAGACGTAGTCAGACACGGTTTAGTTCAAAGAATTATCGAGGCATACGATTCTCACGAAAAGGAATGAAGCTTTCATTATCCAACTCAAAAAATTTCAGTAAATTTTCCATACCCTCAAAAAAGAAAATTATCGAAGCCTTAGGTTTAATTGAAGAGAAATTTGAAAATTCTGCTGGTAAATCAGTCAACATAAAGTTTTGCAAAATAGATGAAATTTCGGCTTTGAATAAAGAGTTTAGAAAAAAGGATACACCTACAAATGTTTTGTCTTTTTATCCAGAAAGTAATTTTTTAATTGATCAAGGTTTTCTTGGAGAAATAGCAGTTTGTCCTCAAATAATTGATGAAGAGGCCAAAAAATTTGGAAAGAGCTTTGAATCCAGACTGTATCATCTCATTATTCATGCTGTTCTTCATTTGCTGGGTTTTTCTCACGAAAATATGCATAATAGAAAAAAAATGGAATCTATCGAGAAAGAATTAATGCAAAAACTTAATTTCGCAGATCCTTACGTTTATTAAATGATAGAAGAACCTCCAAGTACATCGCCTGAGTCTAATAAGGGCTTGGGTTTTTTCAAAAAAATAAGATTATTTCTGAGAGGCCTTTATAAAAGGGTTTCTTATACTCCTATGAACCAGAAGGAATTAAGCGGCGTTCTTAAAGAGGCCGAAGAAATGAATCTTATCGATAAAAACATTCTGGACATGATGGAGGAAACTTTGGAATTCTCCTCAATGCAAGTAAGAGATGTGATGATTCCTAGACCTCAAATGATTGTAGTCAGGCACAATGAAAAGCCTAAAGAATTTCTTCCTCGAATTATTGATTCTTCACACTCAAGATTTCCCGTTGTTGATGAAGATTCAGAAGAAGTAAAAGGTATTCTCCTTGCAAAAGAATTGCTCCCTTTTGGTTTCAGTTCAGATAATGACTTCAATCTAGAAAAAGTCATGAGACCGGTAAATTTTATTCCTGAGAGTAAAAAGTTGGATTCCTTATTGGAAGAATTTAGAAAAAAAAGATATCACATGGCCATCGTCGTTGATGAGTATGGATCGGTTAGCGGTTTAGTGACCATCGAAGATATCTTGGAAGAGATAGTTGGAGAAATAGAAGACGAAACTGATATAGATGAAGAGAAGCAGATTCTTCAAGTTTCGGATAATGAATACTTAGTTCCGGCTTTAACAGAACTCGAAGATTTTAATGATCAATTTAATACTGAGTTCATAGCAGATGACTTTGATACGATAGGTGGAATAGTTCTTAAAGAGTTTGCTAGATTCCCTGCTTTAAATGAATCAGTCGATATAAATGGCTACAAGTTCACGGTTGTTTCAGCTAGTAGGCGACAGATCAAAAAATTAAGAGTAAAAGTCACAGAGTAGTGGCAAGCTTCACAAAAGTATTTTTGATCTCTTGCTGATCATCTACAAACTTAAAAGTTAGGTTTCGTATTGTTTTTAGCCAAATGTTTTGACTTCCAAAACCTCTTTTAAAGAGCTCCATAGCGGCAGCAAGACCAATATTGATTGGCAATCTTTCATTACTGTATTGTTCAAATAATGTTTCAACCTTAACGGCCGGATATTTACTAAAAAGTTTTACTATACTTTCTGCATCTCCTAGTCCTGAATTTAGTCCAAGCCCAGCCAAAGGATGAACATGATGAGCAGCATCTCCAAGAATTGCTATTCTTCCTTTCGCAAATCCTACTGCAGTTAAATGTTTTAATGGAAACGTAAATCTCTGAGACGAAAACTTTAAATTTCTGATCTTTCCACCGAATTCAAGTTGTAACTTTTCTAAAAACGAGTCATCGTCAAGTTCACTTAAGTCTTTTAGATTTTTATTATCTACCGACCAAATCATTGTCATTTGAGATGAATTAATTGGTAATAAGGCCAAAGGTCCATATTTGGTGAAGGATTGTCTAATTACATCATCTAATTTTTCGTCAGAATCTATTTGTCCCACAATCGCTTTTTGGTCGTAAGACCAAGATTTAATTTGAAAATTGCATAACTCTCTGACTTTGGAAGATATTCCATCGGCTCCCAGTAATGAGGAGCTGATTAGTTTCTTACCGTCATCTAGGTTGATTTCAACCAAGTCTCCTTTGTCGCTTATATTTATTAATTCTTTTGACCAAAAGATATCAACACCTAATTGTTCTAGGGAAGATATTAAATGCTTTTGTAAATCTCCTTCTTTCACAATAAAGCCTAAGTTGGTCTCGCCAATATCTTGCGCTGAAAACTCTACCTTTCCAGTGCCTTCTCGATCCCAAGCCTGAATCCTTGAATAGGGCATTGATGAAGGTTTAACTGCGTCCCAAACTCCAAGCAAATCAAGAAAAGCTGAACTTTTTTTATTAACAGAAAGATGGCGTGGTGAATTAGGCGGAACAGAGGATTTATCGACAAGAGCGATTTTATGACCTTGTTGAGCTAGACCTAAAGCAACAGCTGATCCAACGACCCCGATTCCAATTATGACTACGTCGTAATTCAATCTGACGATGCTAGCTTTTCAATAGATTCAACATCGACAGGAACTTCCGAACTCAGAATTTCATAACCATCATCTGTTATTAGGACGTCATCCTCAATTCTTACACCAATTTTATGGAATTCTTCAGGCACTCCCTCAAGTCCTTCTTTTATATAGATTCCAGGTTCAATTGTTGTAACCATTCCTGGTTCCATTAATCTCCAGTCACCTTCCGATCCATATCCCCCGACATCATGAACATCAAGACCAAGCCAATGGCCTACTCTATGCATATAAAATTTAGAATAATTTTCTTTCTCTATATTTTCCTCTAATGATCCTGATAAAAGACTAATTTCAATAAGGCCTTTGGTAATTGTTTCAATAGACTGGCGATGAACATCCATCCATGAAATTCCAGGCTTCAGCATTTCGATACAATTTTTGTGGGCTTCTAAGACTATTTCATAAATAAGCTTCTGCTCCGGGGAAAACTTTCCGTTTACAGGAAAGGTTCTTGTTATGTCGCTTGCATATCCTTGATATTCACAACCAGCATCTACTAAAACCAGATCCCCATTTTCCATTTTTCTATCGTTCTGATTGTAATGAAGAATACAACTGTTGTTGCCACTACCCACGATAGGAGTGTAAGCACACTCTCTAGCACCGTTTTTCATAAATTCATGAACATATTCAGCCTCGAGTTCATACTCGAACATGCCAGGCTTCACTGATTTCATTGCTCTAATGTGCGCTTGAGCAGAGATAGAACAAGCTTTCTTCATTATCGAAATTTCATCCTCATCTTTGAAAAGCCTCATTTCATGAAGGATTGGTGAAATTGAAAAGAACTCTTCAGGAAAAGAATAGTTAGTTCTTCCAAACTCTTTTTTTGCCTTATCTACCAGCGCATCAATTTTAGTTGAGAGATGGATGTTGTCTTTTTGTAAATAAATTCTTTCTTTATTTTTTATCAACTCTAAGAATTTTGAATCAAATTCTTTAATGTCGTGCCCTTCATCCGCACCTATATCTGTTGCTCCTTTGTATCCCAATCTTTTTCCATCCCACTGTTCTCGAAGAGGATCTTTGTCTCTACAAAATAGATGAAACTTTTTATTGTCAGTATCAAACAACGCAATAGATTCCGGTTCATTGAAAGCAGATAAATACAGCAGATCACTGTTCTGACGGAAAGAGAACATGGCATCATTATTCCTAATAATTTCGTC
>JAOIOC010000035.1 GCA_028140145.1 SAR86 cluster bacterium
GCCTTATTAGACTTTGACTTAACATCAGCAGAAACTTCAACGCCTCTATAGTAAGTAGTCATATCGTTCCTCCAGTTTTCGTTTCAAACGTACATATACCAATCGGCATACACCCTTATCAACGCGTTCCTTCGGTAGATATTCGGTCTCGTTCCCAATTTCTTGGTACTTGCTTACCTTTCTTTAAGATCAAAGAAAGAGGTTTTCCTATCTCCCTACTTCCGTTTAGTAAATTTAATGAAAAATACTAAATGAACGTATTTTTATTATACCATTTTTTTTAAAAATCAAATAAAAACAGGCGAGATAAAATCTCGCCTGTTTGCGGGAGGAAAATAAACTTAGTCGAACTCTGGGTAAGCCTCTACTCCAATTTCAGTGGAATCAAGACCTGCCGCCTGTTCTTCATCAGTAGCTCTTATTGATAAGAACATATTGATGACGTAGATAACTATTAAACTAGCTATATAAGTGAATCCTGCTATAGCAACAACACCGTAGAACTGCCATAGGAATGAAGCGTCTGAAGTAAATGGTACAACCATTACTCCATAAATACCTACGATTCCGTGAGCAGAAATAGCACCAACTGGATCATCTATTTTTAAGCGTTTCTCAAAGAATAGAATTGAGAAATAGACAATAACACCACCGATAGCACCGATGATGACTGCCTCACCACCAGTAGGTGCGCTTGGACCTGCAGTGATAGCTACCAAACCAGCAATGGCTCCATTGATGGCCATGGTGACATCCATTTTGCCAGTTGCAAAAAGACTTGTGAGTAATGCAGCAACTACACCACCTGCTGCGGCCATATTTGTGTTCATGAATACTTGGCTCACTGCTATTGCACTTGCTTCGTCACTGATGATTAATTCGGATCCACCGTTGAACCCAAACCAACCCAACCAAAGTATCCATGCTCCTAATGCAGCGATTGGAATGTTTGAACCAGGCATAGCATTTACTGAACCATCCATACCATACTTTCCATTTCTGGGACCAAGGACCGTGACTAAAGCTAAAGCTGCAGCTGCTCCACATAAGTGAACTGTTCCTGAACCAGCGTAGTCTGAATAACCGCCAGAACTCAAGAAACCACCGCCCCAATTCCAGTAACCTTGAATAGGGTAAATGAAACCAGTGAGGATTACTGCGAACAAGAAGAATGGTAAAAGTTTCATTCTTCCAGCTACGGCTCCTGAAACAATTGACATAGCTGTCGCAACAAAGACTACTTGGAAAAAGAAGTCAGCTTGTTGAGAATAGTCCATTCCATATTCCATTCCAATTTCTTCAATAGGAAGAGCTGTTGATAGACCCCATGAAGATCCAATACCTGGAATAACTCCATCTATTAATGAGGATCCGGGATACATTAAAATAAATCCGCATGCTAGATACATGATGCAAGCAATTGAATATAAACCTAAATTTTTTGTTACGATTTCTGATACATCTTTCTTTTGAACCAATCCAGCTTCCAACATTGTGAAACCAGCAGCCATCCACATAACTAGGGCACCAGCCATAATTGCGTAAAAGGTATCTACCGCAAATTTTATTTCATCCATTAAAATCTCCTAAAATTAAATAGCTTTTGAGCCTGTCTCACCAGTTCTAATTCTTACAACATCAGTGAGTTCAGTTATAAAAATTTTTCCATCGCCAATCTTTCCCGTACCCGCAGCATTTCTCACAGCTTCAATGATTGAAGAAGTATCTCCATCATCACAAGCTACTTGAAACATTACTTTAGGATTTGTATCTGCTCGATACTCAGTTCCCCGGTAAGTTTCAGACTGACCTTTTTGTGACCCATAACCTGAAGCTTCTATTATTGTTGCACCACCTATTCCTGAAGAATGCAAAGCTTCCTTTACTAATTCAGTTTTTGATGGTTTTACAATCAAAGTAAGTAACTTCATAAGAGCTCAACAACTAAGCCTTAATAATGTTAAGGAAATAATATAAGTAGATTGAACTAAATTAGTGCATCAACATTACAGGTATAATGGGCGTTTTAGATGGAAATTAAGGCTTTGCCTTATAATTGATCAATATTTTTAGTGGCGTCCCCTAGGGGATTCGAACCCCTGTTGCCGAGATGAAAACCCGGTGTCCTAACCACTAGACGAAGGGGACTTAACAGGTGAGCGATTTTAACACGCTTTAGTTATTTGTTAAGCCGATCTTCAAGCTTAGACAAAATTCCTCTAAGGATACCTATTTCAAGTTTGTCTAGTTGCATTCTCTTTATTAATCTAGTTAATCGAGCAGGAACTTGTTTTGGATTTTGGTGATCATAAAAATCTAACAACTCCAGAATTAACTCAATATGTTCCATCAACTTTTCCTTTTGCATATTTGTAGCTAACTCAACCTCTCTAGTTTGAATGGAAGGATCTGATAAAGATTCTTTGTGTATTTCATAAGCAACTATTTGAACTGCATGAGATAAATTTAAAGAGCTATCTTCCGTGGTAGGAATCTGAAGATGAAAATCACATTTTCCAAGATCTTCATTGTCTAAACCAATAGCTTCGTTGCCAAAAACTATCGATACTTTTTCTGTTCTAGCCAAAGACTCATTAATGACTTTTCCTAAGTCGTTAATCTCCATCATTGGCCATGGCATGGATCTAGATCGTGCACTTGTTCCAATAACCAAGTTGGATGAATTTATTGCCTCATTTAAATTTTCATGAATCTTTGCTTTATCTAAAACTTTCTTCCCTGATTTTGCTCTTGCATCAGATTCTTTACTTGGAAACTCCTTAGGATTTACTAAGGATAAGTTAAGGATTCCCATCGAGTTCATTGCTCTAGCACAGGCACCAATGTTCCCAGGATGGGAAGTATCTACAAGAACAAAATTTAAATTTTGAAATATTTTCATAATAAATTTAGCAATCTAATTATGATTCATCATCGTCTGTTACACTAGCACCCCTTATGGAGCCAAAAGTAAACATCGCAATTAAAGCTGCACGTCTTGCTGTCAAGGAAATACACTACTTTTATAAAAGAAGAGATAAGCTGACTATATCCGAGAAAGCTCCAGTTGATTTTGTAACTCAGGTTGATAAGAAAGTTGAGACAATACTTGTTGATACGATAAGAGAGTCATTTCCTGATCATGCTTTTCAAGGCGAGGAACTGGGGTTTATAGGAAATCCTAAGGCTGAGTGTAAATGGATAATTGATCCGCTTGATGGAACCACAAACTTTATTCATGGATTTCCATATTTTTCTATTTCTATTGCTTGTTATATAGATGGAAAACCTGAACATGCAATTATTGTAGATGTTTCTAGAAATGATGAGTTCACTGCTAGTAAAGGCAAAGGAGCTTATCTCAATCAAACTAGAATAAGAGTAAGTAAAATTAAAAGCTTAAGAGGATCCCTTCTCTCCTCATCGTCTCATTTAGATGAAGATAACGAACCTAGATTGGATCAATTGATGGCAATGAGAAATTTATATTCAAACGGTTTAACTATCAGGAGAACTGGATCTACTGCGCTAGATCTTGCATACGTGGCGGCTGGGTATCTAGATGGTTTTTGGGGTTATGGTTTGAAGCAGTGGGATGTTGCTGCTGGAATATTGCTAGTCAAAGAAGCAGGCGGTCTTGTCAGTGATCTTTTAGGAAACCCTGATCCTTATGACAGTCATCATTTAATTGCTTGCAGTCCTAAATGCATGCCCCAAATGATCAAGGCTTTCAGAGACGCTACCTCCTAAGGCATTCCATCATCAAAACTGTCTTTAGTTCTTTCTGCAAGATCATCAGCACTGATATTCATCGACAGCAAAACATTTGTTAGGACATAGATAGATGAATAAGTTCCAACAACTACTCCAATCGATAAGGCGATAGCAAAATTTCTAATAATCTCTCCGCCCAAAAATAATAGTGAGAAAAGGACTAATAAAGTTGTCAGTGAAGTGATTAAAGTTCTGCCTAAAGTATTGTTGAGAGACCTGTTAATGACTTGTTCGCTATTTAGCTTTCTTTTGGCTCTAAAATTTTCTCTAATCCTGTCTGATACGACAATTGTATCGTTTAAAGAATATCCAATTACCGCCATCAGTGCTGCTAAGACTGAAAGATCAAATTCCAGTC
>JAOIOC010000034.1 GCA_028140145.1 SAR86 cluster bacterium
ATAAAGTGGCAACTGAAGCTTGTGAGGGCTTAGATGGAACAAATCCAGATCAGATAGTTACCGAAGCTGAAAAAAACTTATACGAAGGCGCTCCAGAAGAGGAAATTAAACAAGCGATGATTCTTGCTTCTCGAGCCTTAGTTGAAAAAGAACCTAATTATACTTTTGCAACAGCAAGAATTTTACTAGATTCATTAAGATACGAAGCTCTCAATTTCCTAGACTTAGACAAAGATGCTCTTCAAGAAGATATGAAGGATTTATATCCAAAAGCCTTATCTTCATTTATAACAAAGGGCATAGAGTTGAAATTATTAAATCCAAAGCTCGCAGAGATGGATTTAGAAAAACTAGGCAGTGAAATAATGCCAGAGAGAGATAATCTGTTTACTTATCTCGGACTTCAAACACTTTATGACAGATATTTCATCCACAGCGATGAAGTTAGATTTGAATTACCTCAAGTTTTCTTTATGAGGGTATCCATGGGCTTAGCTCTAAACGAAGAAAACAAAGAAGAAAAAGCCATAGAATTTTATAAGCTTTTATCGAGTTTCGACTATATGAGTTCCACTCCAACGTTGTTTAATTCAGGAACTCTTCATTCTCAATTGTCATCATGCTATTTAACAACTGTTCCTGATGACCTTTATGGCATCTATGGAGCAATGAGAGACAATGCAATGCTTTCTAAGTGGGCAGGAGGCCTAGGAAATGATTGGACACCAGTTAGGGGAATGGGAGCTCACATAAAAGGGACTAATGGTAGGTCGCAAGGCGTTGTTCCTTTTTTAAAAGTTGTAAATGATACTGCTGTAGCAGTGAATCAAGGCGGAAAAAGAAAAGGTGCTGTATGCGCTTATTTAGAAACATGGCACCTTGATATAGAAGAGTTTCTGGAACTAAGAAAAAACACAGGAGATGATAGAAGAAGAACCCACGATATGAATACTGCTAATTGGATACCTGACTTGTTCATGGAAAGGGTTATGAACAAAGAAAGCTGGACTCTTTTTTCTCCAAATGAGGCTAAAGATTTACATGACTTAACGGGTAATGAGTTTAAGAAACAGTATGAAAAATATGAGGAGGAGGCAAAAAAAGGAAATATAAAAGCATACAAAGAAGTTGATGCTGAAGAGCTATGGAGAAAAATAATTTCAATGCTTTTTGAGACAGGCCATCCTTGGCTAACCTTCAAAGATGCCTGTAATTTAAGATCACCACAACAACACACAGGTGTAATTCATTCATCTAATCTGTGTACGGAAATAACTCTTAATACATCTCAGGATGAAATTGCAGTATGTAACTTAGGTTCAGTAAATTTAAAAAATCATTTAGATAAAGATAACAACCTCGATAAAGAAAAACTTCAGAAAACAATATCAACTGCTATAAGAATGTTAGATAACGTAATAGACATTAATTATTACGCGGTTCCACAAGCTGAAAACTCAAACTTTAAACATAGACCAATAGGTCTTGGGATAATGGGTTTTCAAGACATCCTGCAAATAAAAAAAATACCCTACTCATCTGACGAAGCGGTTGAGTTAGCAGATGACTCAATGGAAACAGTCAGCTATTTTGCAATTGAGGCCTCGTCTGACCTCGCAGAAGAGAGAGGATCTTACAGTTCTTATGAAGGATCTTTGTGGAGTCAGGGTATATTTCCTATCGATTCAATATCTATTTTAAAAAAACATAGAACAGAAGGATTTCTCGATCAAAATGAAGAGAAAAAAATGGACTGGGATACACTGAAAGAAAAGGTCAAAAAACAGGGAATAAGAAATTCAAATGTTATGGCAATTGCTCCAACAGCAACAATTGCGAACATTACTGGCGTTACTCAATCAATAGAACCAACCTACTCAAATCTTTTTGTTAAATCAAATTTATCAGGGGAATTTACTGTAATAAATGAAAATTTAGTCAATGCATTGAAAGAAATAGATATGTGGGATGAGGTTATGGTTTATGACCTTAAAAACTTAAACGGCAGCCTCGAAACAATTAGCAGGGTGCCTGATGAAATAAAGAGAATTTTTGCAACATCTTTTGAAATTGAACCTAAATGGCTTATTGAGTCTGCGAGTAGAAGACAAAAATGGATAGATCAAAGTCAATCTCTAAACCTTTATGTTGCTGAGCCAAACGGAAAGAAACTAGATGTTATGTATAAGATGGCTTGGTTGAGAGGTCTAAAGACAACTTATTATTTAAGATCTAAGGGAGCAACAACATCAGAGAAATCTACTATATCGAATTCAGAATTGAATAAAGTTCAAGCTGCAGTTGCAGTAAACAATCCAAGCACTATTGATGACGAAGAGTGCGAAGCTTGCCAATAAAAGGAGGTATTTATGCTTAGTTGGGATGATTTTGAAGAAAAGGAAGTGAAACCACTTCCACAAAAGGAAATTAAGAGTCCTCTAAAAGAGGAGTCGAAAAAGTCTGTTTCTAATGATGAAACAATTAGTGTTGCATCACTCGATGATCTTGATATTGAAGCAGGATTAGAGGAATTAGAAGGAGCATCATCGCGTGTGGATGTTGATCAAAAACAAATGATTAACTGTAGAGCAGATGTAAATCAACTTGTGCCATTCAAATACGACTGGGCCTGGCAAAAATATCTTGATGGTAGTGCCAATCACTGGATGCCGCAGGAAATTAATATGACTGCTGACGTAGCTTTATGGAAAAGTAAGGATGGTCTTTCAGAGCAGGAAAGAATGATTGTGATGAGAAATCTAGGTTTTTTCTCAACTGCAGATTCACTTGTTGCTAATAATATTGTTTTGTCTGTATACAAACATATTACTAATCCTGAATGCAGGCAATACCTTTTGAGACAAGCATTAGAAGAAGCAATTCATACCCATGCTTATCAATACGTCATTGAATCCTTAGGTATGGATGAAGGAGAAATATTTAATATGTATAGAGAAGTTCCATCAGTTGCAAAAAAAGCCGCGTGGGCCCTCCCCTTTACTCAATCCTTATCAAATCCTGACTTCAAAACAGGGACAACTGAAGACGATAAAATTCTTTTAAGAAACTTAATTGCATTCTATTGTGTTCTTGAAGGCATTTTCTTTTACTGTGGATTTACACAAATTCTCTCCATGGGTAATAGAAACAAAATGACAGGTACGAGCGAGCAATTCCAATACATTCTTAGAGACGAGTCCATGCATGTAAATTTTGGAATAGATATGATTAATCAAATAAAAATAGAGAATCCGGAGCTTTGGGATGAAGAAATGCAATCAACTGCTCGAGAAATGATTCTTCAAGGGACTCAACTAGAAATTGAGTATGCTGAAGATACCATGCCTAATGGAATCCTTGGCATGAGCGCTGAAAGTATGACTGAATATCTTAAATTCATAGCTAACAGAAGGCTTACACAGATTGGTTTGGAGGAAGCTTTTCCTAAAGCATCAAATCCTTTCCCTTGGATGTCCGAAATCATGGACCTTAGAAAAGAGAAGAACTTCTTCGAAACTAGAGTTATTGAATATCAAACTGGCGGCGCACTCTCCTGGGATTAAGCCGCTTGAAGTGACTTGTGACACCTAAAATAATTGCTCATAGAGGTGTCACAAGGAACGATCAAGAAAATACCCTTCCTGCATACCATCAAGCCTTTTCAGATGGAGCTGATGGTTTAGAAATTGACGTAAGACTATCAAAAGATAAAAAACCTATTATTTTTCATGATGAAGATACATCGAGACTGTTCAAAAAAAGTCTAGAAATAAAAAATACAACTTTCTTTGAACTTGAGGCTCTCGGAAAAAATGAAAATCGAATCCCTCTTCTGGATGAGGTGTTAGATTTTTTACCTCAAAATAAAGAATGCTTTATTGAGATAAAGTCAGATGCTAATACCGTCCCATTTTTAGATAAGCTGAAGATAGAAAAAAAGAACATAACCTTTTTATCTTTCGATAAAAATGTTGTATCAGCTTTAAAAAAAAGATTCCCTAATAAATTAGTGTTTCAGAGTTTTCATATGCTTCAGATTGAAAGGTATGGGATAAAAAAAATTTTAGAATTTTACACAAAAGGTAATTCGGATGGATTATCAATCGATATTAGAGGCCTTTCGAATAAAACAATCGATAAAATT
>JAOIOC010000036.1 GCA_028140145.1 SAR86 cluster bacterium
TTCCTGATTATCTGAAAGACTTAATGGGACTGCCAACTTCCATTACCAATGAATTTCTTAAATGGTTTCACTCTGGAGCTCAAAAAACTCTCGTCAATACTCCATCTCATAAAAAAGAGTTAGAACAAATTGGACTTAAAAATTTGAAATTATGGAAAAGAGCTGTCGATCAAAATGTGTTTATGCCAATGCTAGAGAGCAATGAAAAATCTTATTATTTATACGTGGGTAGAGTATCGAAGGAAAAAAATTTAGAAGCTTTTTTTGAGCTTGATCTTGAATTTCCAAAGTTTGTCGTAGGTGAGGGTCCGCAATTTAAAGAATATAAAAAAAAATATCCTTCTGTTAATTTTTTGGGTTACAAATACGGAAAAGAGTTAGCTGAAATTTACAGCAAGGCGAGAGTGATGGTATTTCCTTCATTAACTGATACTTTTGGATTGGTAATGTTGGAAGCTAATGCATGCGGTACACCAGTTGCAGGTTATCCGGTAACCGGCCCGATTGATGTTATCTCTCAAGGTAAAAATGGTTTTTACGCTGAGGATTTAAAAGCAGCAGTTGAGAAAGCTGAAAAAATTAAATCTGAAGATTGTGTTTCTTTTGCAAACCAATTTTCCTGGGATCAAGTTACAAAGGATTTTATAAATACTTTGATCAGAATATGAAATTTTTTTTATTCAATAACTCTTTAAAAAATAGGATAATCCAATAATGAGTAAACACGTCCTGCTTGTCGAAGACGAACCAGATTTAAATGAAACAATTTCATTTAATTTAGATTCGGAAGGTTATGAAGTCGCTTCAGTCTTCAATGGTAAAGATGCCCTGAAAGCCATTGAAAAGAAAAAACCTGATTTGATTTTGCTTGATTTAATGTTGCCGGACATGTCAGGTCTGGAAATATGCAGAGAATTAAGGTCTTCTAAAAAAACAAAAAAAATACCTATCATGATGGTTACCGCTAAAGGAGAAGAAGTCGACCGTATAGTTGGCTTTGAGCTTGGGGCAGATGACTACATTGTTAAACCTTTCAGTATAAGAGAGTTCATGTTGAGAGTATCAGCAATGCTTAAAAGAACAGATAATAAGTCAGATGCTGATGAAGATTTGATAACTTTTGACTCTCTGGAAATTGATCTCGCAGCCCACAGAGTCAAACTTGATGACCAAGAAATTTCATTAACGGCCAAGGAGTTTGCATTACTTCAGTACTTAACTGAAAGGATGGGTAGAGTGCAGACTCGAGATGCGCTTTTGGATGAAGTTTGGGGATATAACTCTGAAGTAACTACTAGAACTGTCGATACTCACGTGAAAAGACTTAGATCAAAATTAAAACATGTTGGCAGCAACATCGAAACCGTAAGAGGCGTTGGGTATCGCTTTAACTCTCCATCTTAAAATGATTTTTCCTCATGTCCGTAAGAGCTAAAATTTTTCTCATTACTTTTAGTTTGCTGGCTCTAGCGACCGGCGGAGGAGGACTCTTTATTCAATATCAGTTAACCGGATATCTGAATGATGATGTCAATTCAAATCTTGAAAATCATGCAAAAATTGCCCAAAAACTTTTTATCGATGCCGGATTAAACGTTACTAATGCTGATGTTTTAGCTGATGATTTGGGAGAGGCGTCCGGCCTCAGAGTTACCATTATCTCTGAGGATGGAACTGTATACGGCGACTCTGACGTTTTAAAACTAGATCTTGATGCTGTTGAAAATCATTCAAATAGACCTGAGATCATGTTGGCAAAGAATAATGAATCTGGACTATCGCAAAGATTTTCAAACACCCTGAATACCGATATGAGGTATTTAGCGGTAAGAATTCCATTCAATGGAGAAAACGGTTTTGTGAGAATTGCTTCTCCATTGTCAGAAATTAACAGGGCTCTTGCTCAAGTAAGGTACATAGTGTTGCTGGCCGTTCTCGTTGGATTTATTTTTGCAATTTTTGTTAGTTATTTTTCCTCAAACATCATTCTCGGTTATCTGAAAGAATTTATTAGCGACGCTGAAGATTCAATTAACGATGACTCAGGAAATCCACGTTCTAATGCTGGGCATGGAAGTGAACCTTACACTGTTGAGTCTGCGCAACAGGACTTGAAGAAAGACCTTCAAATTCTTGCTAAACAACGAAGACAATTTAGTTCCGTGTTAGAAAAAATGGGGCAAGGGGTTTTACTCCTCAATAAATCCAATGAAGTGTTGTTTTATAACAGAACTATAAAAGATGATTTCTGGCCTGAGCTAGAGGTCGGCACTAAATTTTTTAACAATATCAGTTACCCAGCGCTTAAAAAATTTCTAAAGAAAGCTTGGGAAAAAAATGAATTAGCAATAGAAATCAACGGCCCTAAATCAATCAACTCATCCTATTTAATATCAGCTAGAAGAGATAAGACCAAAGATGAAATGCTGGTTGTGTTTAACGATATTTCTAAGCTCCGACAACTAGAAAAAATGAAAGAAGACTTCATAGGAAATGTCTCCCATGAATTAAGGACTCCAATATCCGTGATAAGAGCAAATGCTGAAACTTTAATACACGGTAAATTTATTGAAGATCCAAATGCAATTGGTTTTACTGAAGCAATTTTGACTCAATCGGAAAACATGACTGAAACCGTATCTGAACTTTTGAAACTCAGTTCTATCGAAGCAGGAGAATATGACTTGAACATGGAAAATCATAAATTGGGTAAATTGATTAACCAAACAGTTAAAGCTCATCAGGACCAAGCTAGATTAAGAAACATTTCATTAAACGTTCAATTGGAAGAAGATATCGATATTGTTGTTGATGCGTCTGCATTTTCAATCATTCTAAGTAACTTCGTTACCAATGCTCTCAAACACTCTCCATCAAATTCTGAAATTCTTATAAAAAATGATCTAGAAGATGACTTTATGACTACTTTAAGCGTGATAGATCATGGGAAAGGTATCCCAAAAAAATACAGAGATAGGGTATTTGAGAGATTTTTTAGGGTTGATAAGGGAAGGGCAAAGCATTCTGGAGGAACAGGGCTAGGTTTAGCTATCTCAAAGCATTTAGCCAGATTAATGGGTTATGAAGTTGGCATGAAACCTAATAAACCTAACGGAAGTAGATTTTGGATTTCCGTAAATTATGCATACTCAGAGGAAGAAAAATCATTAACTCCTGAATTAGCGTAGTTTTCATTCACATATTTCTGAACAAGAGCATCACAGATACTCCACGGCGCAGCTCTGAGGCTAGCTTTATCCAAAATATCCATAATCCTTAAAAAAATTTTTCCAGCTGATTCTATTATGTCTGCTCTATCCGATGAAAAGTTATAGTTCTCAATCTTTTCTTTTTTGCTTAATTTAACCAATGAAAGCAAGCATGCATTCAATGATTTTTTAGATACTGAATTATTTATATCGTCATTAATAATGGAAATTAAGGATCTCACGTTACCCCCAACACCAACAATATTCTTAATGTGACCAAGAGAGGCTAAAAAAGCTTCAAGATCTTGCCACTCGGATAAATGATCTTTTTCTAAATAAATTCTGACAGCGCCAAGGTTCAGTGACTTGAACATAACATTTGAAGAGTTTTTATAGAATAACTCCGTGCTGCCTCC
>JAOIOC010000037.1 GCA_028140145.1 SAR86 cluster bacterium
ACATCGTATTCTTCACAGATTGAGCAACTAAGTCCTTTCAATGTATTAGAAAGAGGTTACTCAATTGTAAGGAATAAAAAAGGAGTTGTGGTCAAATCAATAGATGATATTTCTTTGGAAGATAAAATATCTGTCACTTCTGCGAAAATATCCTATGAAGCTGATGTTACAAATATAAATAATGATTAGAAAATTATTGCCGATAATATTTTTAATTGTTATTTCCTGTTCAAATAAAATAATAAGTCTCAAAAACGACTGTAACTTTCCTAAATCTAATCTTGTTCCAGGCGGACACATCACAGTTACTTCAAATGATTATCAGGAAAATTTTCAAGGTATTCAGTGTTTTAACAGCGATAAAACCTTTACTTTGGTTTACCCAGTTCCATTGGAGCTTAAAAACCAAAGAATTTATGTTTCTGATAGAGTTTTTGTTATTCAAGAAAAAAAATTTAGGGAATCCAGAATCACTATAGAAGATCAAAATTTTATAAAAATATCTCCTGAGTCAAGGAAAAGAATAAGAGAAGAACAAGTAATATTAAATTCCAAATATGCAGTTAACTCAGATCAAATAAATTTAAATTGGCCTATGATTCAGCCAGTTTCTGGTTATATTTCGAGTAGATTTGGATTGCGCAGATTTATTAATGGTTCTCCTAGAAACCGCCATCTCGGTCTTGATATTGCTAACAACGAAGGTACAAAAATAATTGCTCCTTTAAATGGAAGAGTCATTTTTGTTGGAAACCTTTTTTACAAAGGGAACAATATAATTCTCGATCATGGGAATGGATTTCTTTCTTCTTATTCTCATTTAAATGAGATATTTGTCAACGAGAATGAATATCTTGAAAAGGGTCAACTAATTGGAACCGTTGGCTCTTCAGGAAGGGTTACCGGTCCTCATTTACATTTTGAAATCTTTATCAAGGGAAGAAGAATTGATCCTGAAGGTCTAATTAGTGAGCTCCAATCTTTGGATTATTGATTCTTTTGTTTGTGGACCTCTCAAAACTTGTTTCACATTTAAATCTCTATCAATGATTACCGTCACGGGAAGAGTTTCTGGAATATCAATTCCAAAGATTTCATAAGGACTTGTTAATAGAGAGGGGACCCTTGCATCGAACCTTGCAAGTTGTTCATCAAGTTCAGCTCCAGTAAGTTCATCGAAGTGAAATAGGTAAACATTAATTTCATCTTTTTTCTCTTCATGCAAAGCATTCAATTCAGGAATCTCTTTTATACAAGGTGGGCACCAGTCTGCCCAAAAATTTATCACTGTGTTCTTTTCCTTTAAATCTTCCAGCATCAAACCATTCTGTTTATGAATCAAAAGATCTGATTCGGAGCATGCCGTAATGATCAGTAAAAAAAAGGATAAATTTATGATTCTCATGATTCTAAGATTTCTTTTAACAAGGGTACCGTTATATTTCTTTTTTTAGAAAGAGAGTATTCATCAATTTTTTGAACTAAATTAATTATATTCTCAAGGTTTCTAGAGCTTCTTTCTAATGCGTAGGATAGTACAGAGTTATCAATTGAAATACCTCTTTTATTAAAAATTAATTCCATTAATATTCTTTTTTCCTCATCGTCTAATTCAGCAAAACTCAAAGCAGAAATTGATGAGATTCTTGATTGGAGATCCTTCAAATTGAACTCAATTGAATTTAAGGATTTATCAGATAGGAAAATTATTTTGCTTTTATCTGCTTCATTTAATTCGTTGTAAAGGTTAAAAATGCCTAACTCCCAATTGGGGTTAGTAGGGGCAAGATCTAATCTATCCAATACTATTACATCGAAATAAGATATACCTTCTAAGATTTTTTCAGAAAAATAATCATCTTCTAGAGAAGCATAAAAAATCTTTTTGTCAAAATGAAAACAATTGATAAACGAATTTAAAATATACTTCTTCCCTGACCTTTCGTCTCCGTAAAGTAGGATAAATTTATTAGTTTCAGAAAAGAAATTTTCAAGCTGTTTAAAGTTTATCTCAAATGTATGAATGGACTGCAAATTCTCTTTTGATAGATAAATTTCTGAATTGAACTTGAAAGTTTTTTGATCCATCACTTTATGTTGCGAAGGATTTTTATGCCCGGATCAATGAAATAGACTATCAAGCTTAAAGTGTTTGTGAATATAAAAAGAATTGATATCCAGTAAATTACTGAATCGGTAACTAAGATACCTACTGCATCAATTAAAATAATGCCAACCAATAAGAGTAAAATTGCTGTATTTAATTTCCCAAGATAATTTGGAGCAACTTGATAATCGGATATCAAGTAATTTGCCAGTACTACCCCCACGATAATAAATAAATCTCTCCCAAGAACCATAAACATAAACCAGTTTTCGATGAGGTCTATTGAACCTAGAGAAATTATTGTTGCCACTACTAATGTTTTATCTGCAACCGGATCAGCTATTTGTCCAAATCTTGATTGCCATGAAAATTTTCTAGCTAAAAATCCATCTAGAAAATCTGATATCCCCGCTAAAATAAATATACCTAAGGCCAAAAAAAATTGTTTCTCTAATATGAAAATTATGAGGGGATACACTGAGAGAAGTCTCAATACCGTAAGGATATTTGGAATGTTTGAAAGCATTTAATTTACACTCTGAAAAATTATTTCTTCAGACGATTTACTGCTCAAAGTTAGTAAATTATCAGTCAGCATTACTTCAACAAGATCATCTGAATCAGAGTCAGTGGTGACCATAAAAGTAAACATATTATCCTCTAGTCTGTGAAGAAATGACTTTTTAACCAAGAAATTTTGGCTAAGGAACTCTTTGAATGTCTGAAGAGCGTCAAAAGATGTATTACCCTCAACGGTAATGAGAATCTTTCTATTTTTTGATCCAGATTTCACTCTGTAAGGATCCGATATATCATCTAAAAGACCTTGGATGGCATCAAAAGGAAGGAAGCTATTGTAGGGATTTAAATTAGAAAAAACATTATTTGGTTCCTCAGGCAGGTAACAAAGAAATCCATTTTCTCTATAACAATACATCCAGCCATCAGGAGCATATTTCTCATTATTGAAATAGATATTTTCAAAGCTTTCCATATTTTTCCCTTCGAAGAAGGTAATTTCTGTTGAGTCTAAGATTGGATATATAGCTCTCCCTCCCCTTTTTTTGGCTTCAGAAGAAATAATGTTTTTCAAGTTTTTACATTCATCTAAGGCCATCTGATATGTTTTTGATTTTAATTCCCTTGATAAATTACAATTTACCCAAACGACTGCTTTTAATTTTTTTCAGTAAATAAGGAAAAATTTAAATCAAATAATTTTGATCTCAGTTCCACAGCATCGATTTTAATTTCAATA
>JAOIOC010000038.1 GCA_028140145.1 SAR86 cluster bacterium
CAGAATGGATGAGATGTCATTTGTTGGTGGAGTCCAAGGCGACAGAGGAAGTATTGTTTTCTCAGTATCTATGGCAGAAAAACATGGACTTCTTATGGGTGCCAGAGGAAATTCATTCTATGAAATATATGCTGGTATCGAGAGCTTAGCTGGAACGACTATTCCAGGATCAAACTGTCCTGATGGTTGTGATTTCGGTGGAAGTTCGGCGCCTCCATGGACAAGAGTTAACGTTCCAGGTTTTGGATTTGCTACGCTTGGCCCAGAATTTTGGAAAAACGCAGGTATCGATGGAGATAAAGTTGGCCCACAAGCAGGGTTTATAGATCAAAGTGTTGCTCCTGTATACCCAGGACAAGGTGATTGGAGAAAATTTGATAGTGATTGGTATAACTACAATCCTTTGAATTGGTTATCGTCTCCTCAGAAAAGATGGAATGGAACGGTTCATGGAAAACTAAATCTTCCTGACCTCTCAGTATTTCAAAATACTAAAGTATTTACGGAAGTAATGTATTCAAACATAAAGAGTCAATCAAGAATTGCTCCGCAACCTCTTGCACCATTGGCCTTCTATAGCAAAGCTGCACCTTACTCTCCAGATAATTACTACAACCAAACTTACGGTCCTAAATTTGCTACTTCATACGAAGCGAATGCTGACGGTGAAGGTGGATATGACTTAGTTGGCGGCGAATATGTGGTCAACGCTGATGGCGAAGGTGCTTTTGACATAGTTCGAACACTTGATGCTAATGGTGAGACTATGGAAATTAAAGATTGGAGAAGAAGAATAGTTGAAAGACTAGGAAGATTTGATGATCGTGATGTTCATAACTATAGAGTGTTAGTTGGACTAGAAGGAGAATTTGGTGATTCTGGATGGAACTGGGATCTAACTTATCACTACGGTAAAAACGATAGTGCTGCTATAGCAAAAGGTTACTTTAACCTAGCTAAAGTTGCACAACAGGTTGGTCCAACATACACAGATGATGCTGGAGTGCTTAGATGTGGAGTTGACAAAGATACAACTATTCCTTCTTCTTGTGTTCCTTTAAACATATTTGGTGTTAACTCAGTTACCGACGAAATGATTGCCTACAGTAGTGATAATGCAACTGTTGGTGGTTTGAATGAGCAAGAAGTTACTTCAGTTAATTTCAACGGACCGATCGCTGAATATGACGGAGGAACTGTTTACATGGCGGTTGGTTATGAAAGCAGAACTGAATACGGTGAAACTCTTCAAGATTCTTTGATTATTCAAGGACTACTTACAGATAGAAGTGGTCTTAACACTTCTGGTGCTTATTCACTTGAAGAAGTATATGCTGAGATTATCGTTCCAATTTATGAAAGAGCGGAGCTTCAATTTGCAACAAGAAGTTCTGATTACTCTTCATTTGGTACAAACACGACTTCTGAGTTTGGATTTGAAGTCTTTGCGACCGATACCTTTACTTTAAGAGGTTCATATTCTGAAGCTTATAGAGCTCCTTCAACTCCTGCTCTTTACGGTGGTCAATTTACGACCTTCCCAGAAGTTACAGATCCTTGTGCGCAAAAAGGAAAAGGAACAGGTGAAACTGCTGCTGAATATGAAGCAAGATTAGCCACTCTTCCTGGTTGTGCCTCAGTTGGAAAAGGTTATATCAATGAGCAAGATCAATCTAATGAGCTTGCCGGTGGTAACCCAGCGTTACAGCCTGAAACTGCTGTTTCATCTACTTTAGGTTTCGTATTTCAACCTACAGATGGTTTAGATTTAACTCTTGATTTCTGGCAAGTTGATATTGAGGAAACCATAAGTACATATGGTCCACAAGTTCTACTTGATCAATGTGCTCAAACTGGTTTACCTGTCTACTGTGGAAAAATTGAAAGATACGATACTCCACCTGAATTGAAAAACTATATAAAACTTATCACTAACTTAAATGCTAACGTTGGTGAACAGTCTTATAACGGTGTTGATCTTTATATTAATTACGATCACCCAGATACAATCAATGGATGGAATATGTCTCTTGGAAGTTTAATTGCTTACACTGCTAAATACGAAGAAACGATTCTTGGAGTCGCTACTGACTACGCTGGTACACAAGTAGAAACTAAGTTTGGTTTGATTCCTAACATCAGAGCAAATGGATTTATGACTTGGAGCAAGGATATTTATTCTATTGAATACGCAATTCGATACATTGGTCCTGCTGAAGAAGAAAACTACGGTGGTACTATGTGGGATGTTGATGCGGTTATGTATCATGACATAAGAGCTAGCTTCGATTTTGATCCATTAACTTTGACTTTCGGTGTAAACAACTTGTTTAACACTGAACCACCATTTGTTGATACAGCTTTCAACGGTAACACTTCCATTGAAAACTACGACGTGATGGGTTCTTTTGGATATTTAAGATTAACTCTTAGATTCTAAAAAAAGAGTCAAAAATAAAAAAAGGCGGTTAAATACCGCCTTTTTTTATATCTCAACGAGATATTTTTTTTCAAATAAGTGACATATTCTTGAATTTAAGTGTAAAATTGCGTTTTTTAATCACATTTGGGGTATAAAAAGTGAAATATTTGAAGTACTTTTTTATCGCATTGGCCATAGGATTTGCGTCAATTGCGTATTCACAAGACACTACAGCAGATTTGACGGCCTCCGTTCAAACATCTTCTGGTGCAGACATTAATAATGCGACAGTATCTGTTACAAACGTAGGTACTGGATTATCTAGATCAGCAGTATCAACTGGCGGTTCAGTTAGATTCGCAGCTCTTCCTCCAGGGGAATACACTGTTTCGTCTTCAGCACCTGCTCTTGATTCTGTATCTTCTACAGTAACACTGCTAGCTGGAGCAAATGCAATATCAATAACTATGACTTCTGTAAATGCAGAGGATCTTACTGTTAGAGGTGAAATTGTTAAATCTTATGCATTTGAAGTAACAGAAACTGGAATAAATGTAGACGTGGAAGATTTGTATTCCAAAACTCCACAATTTAATAGCTTAAATAGCATAGTACTTCTTGCCCCAGGTACTACAGAGGGAGATTCTGCTTTTGGTGGATTAGCCTCAATCAATGGTTCATCTTCAGCAGAAAACCAATATTATGTTAACGGATTAAACATAACTAACTTCAGAAACTTTTTGGGTTACTCAACTGTTCCCTTTGAATTCTATGACTCAGTAGATGTTAAAACAGGTGGATATCAAGCTGAGTTTGGTAAAGCTACCGGTGGTGTAATTTATGCAACCACCAAATCAGGTTCAAATGATTTCGAATTAAAATTAAAAGCTTTCTATTCTCCTGATGCCTTAAGATGGGACAGTC
>JAOIOC010000039.1 GCA_028140145.1 SAR86 cluster bacterium
AACTCAGCCGATACCTCAGAATCAGTAATTTGGACTTTTGATTCTAGAAAATTTGTATTTAAGTCAATTATTGAGAAAGAAGCTTTAGATTCAACCATAAATTGAGACCCTTCTTCGTTGTAGTAATTCATTATCTCTTCTTGCGATAGGCTTTCCTTTTTTGCTTCCTCAGCTAATGATATTTTCTGAAAAGTAATATCTCTATGATGATTAATTGATGAAATAAATTTACTGAGGTGATCATCAGGAACAAAAGCAGAAGCATTTAGAGCCTCATTCAACTGTATGCTTTTATATTGTGTGCTTAAGATATTCTGAAACTCTTCAGCTCCAAGACCGGATCTTAATAAGAATCCTCTAAAAACATCTAAATTAAATACTCCATCTCTGGAAAAAGTAGGATCAGCCTGAATAATTTCTTTTACGAAAGTCTCAGTAACATGAAAGCCGCTATGATCTGATTGTTGTGCTAGGAGAATTCTTTGAATTAAAGAATCTTGCGCAATCTGGGTGACTTGATCTTGTTCTAGATTAATTTCTTGATTAGAAAAAATTGAGTTTAGTCTGTTAGCCTCTAAAGAAAACTCTTGAATTGAAATATCTTGCCCGTTGATTTCTAAAACCTTTTGATTGCTGAAAGCATTATCTGTACCCAAAAAATTTCCAAAGGTAGCTACCAATCCAACGATAAGTATTCCAACAATTAGAGTGGATCCTGAGCTAGATAAACCTTTTCTTATATTCTCTAAAGCTGACATTTGTGGACTCTACCATAAAAAAAGCGCGCCAATAAGACGCGCTTTTTTAATATGTTCTTACAGGCTATCTTTTAATGCTTTTCCAGCTTTGAAACCAACACCTTTTGAAGCAGCAATCTGAATTGTTGCGCCAGTGGCTGGATTTCTTCCCATTCTTGCCGCTCTTTCTCTTACGTTAAAAGTCCCGAACCCTACTAAAGCAACGGAGTCACCTTGAGATAGTGCACCTGCTATTCCATTAAGAACTGCATCAAGCGCTCTACCTGCTTCAGCTTTAGACATGTCAGTAGCGTCTGCTACAGAATCAATTAAATCAGCTTTATTCACTACACTCTCCTAAATAAATTAAAACTTGAGATCATTTATACCCTTAGAAAAGGATTTATTCAACAAGTATATCGGGCTGTATTACCTAATTTAGAGTGTTTTGAGAAGTTTTTTTTGATCTAGTTTTTTTTGATCTAGATTCAGAAGACTTGGCATTTCTCTCAGACCATGGTTGAGGTTCCTCAGTAAAGACAATTTTAAATACTTCATCCACCCATTTAACAGGCTTAATTGTTAATTTGTCAGTAATCTTATCGGGAATCTCTTTCAGATCTCTGACATTGCCTTCAGGAATAATGACTGTCTTGATTCCGCCTCTTTTAGCTGCTAACAATTTTTCTTTAAGGCCTCCTATTTTTAATACCTCTCCCCTAAGAGTTATTTCACCAGTCATAGCTACATCTGCTCTAACGGGAAGTTGAGCTAATACTGAAGTTACAGCAGTGCACATCGCAATTCCTGCACTTGGTCCGTCTTTGGGTGTTGCGCCCTCAGGAACATGGATATGCATATCTTGGTTTTCATAGAATTCTGGATCAATGCCTAAAGATTCTGATCTATTTCTGACTACCGAAATGGCGGCTTGGATTGATTCCTGCATCACATCACCTAATTGACCAGTTTTAATTATCTTACCTTTACCTTTGAAATTAGATGCCTCTATGGTCAATAGTTCGCCTCCAACCTGAGTCCAGGCTAATCCTGTTACTTGACCAATTTTGTCCTTCTCTTGCGCTTCACCAAAATCAAATTTTCGCACTCCACAGTAATCTTCTAAATTAGATGATGAAACAGTAATTTTTTTTGGTTTAGCTGACTCACCAATTTTTTTGATTGCTTTTCGACATATTTTTGCAATCTCTCTTTCCAATGCTCTTACTCCTGCCTCTCTTGTAAAGTACCTTATGACATCAAGAATGGTTTTTTTAGAAACTGACAACTCTTCTTTATTTAAGCCGTTCATCTTTAACTGCTTTGGAAGCAAATATTTGTCAGCGATGCTTGCCTTTTCATCTTCTGTGTAACCAGGCAGTCTAATTATTTCCATCCTATCTAAAAGTGCAGGTGGAATATCCATTGAGTTAGCTGTACAAACAAACATCACATCTGATAAATCGTAATCGACTTCGAGGTAATGATCGTTAAAGGTATGGTTTTGTTCTGGGTCAAGAACTTCCAGTAATGCTGCAGCAGGATCGCCACGGAAATCCATCCCCATTTTATCTATCTCATCTAAAAGAAAAAGCGGGTTTTTAACTCCTACTTTGGACATTTTTTGAAGAATTTTTCCAGGCATTGAACCTATGTAGGTTCTTCTATGTCCTCTTATCTCTGATTCATCTCTGACTCCGCCTAGAGACATCCTGACAAACTTTCTACCAGTAGATTTTGCAATAGATTCTCCTAGAGAGGTCTTTCCTACTCCTGGAGGGCCAACAAGACATAAAACAGGACCTTTTATTTTTGATACTCTCTGCTGAACTGCCAAGTACTCAAGAATTCGCTCCTTAACTTCTTCAAGTCCATAATGATCGGAATCTAAAACTTCTGATGCCTTGGTTATCTCTGTTTGTATTTTTGATTTCTTTTTCCATGGGATGCTTGTCATCCAATCTATATACCCTCTAACCACAGACGCTTCTGCTGACATGGGTGGCATCATTTTGAACTTATTGAGTTCACTATTCACTTTATCTTTGGCATCTTTTGGCATGCCAGATTTTTCTATATTTTTAGTAATAGTTTCTATTTCATCTTGATCTTCATCTTCGCCCATTTCCTTTTTTAAAGCCTTCATCTGCTCAGAAAGGTAATAGTCCTTTTGGCTTTTTTCCATTTGCTTTTTAACCCTGTCTCGAATTTTTTTCTCCATTTGAGTAAGGTCTAACTGATTTTCGAGAAAAGATACTAAATATTTTGCTCTCTCTTCGAGATTTATTTCTTCTAATAATTTTTGTCGATCAGAAATTTGCAATGATAAATATCCAACCAAGTTATCAATCAATTTTTCTAATCTTTCAATTGCCCTAATTTGAGTGATCACTTCGGGCCTGATCTTTGATGATGTTTTAGATAACTCTTTGAATTGAGTTTGCAGGGTGTTTAGGTAACTACTTTTGAGATCATCATCAAGCTCATAATCTTCAAGTACTTCCACTTCAGATTCCATGT
>JAOIOC010000004.1 GCA_028140145.1 SAR86 cluster bacterium
TATAGACGACAACTGGACTGTTTCAGTACTTTACGGGAAGAACATAGCAAATAGGACTGCGCAAAGTTCCGCAGACACATGTCCTACAGTTTATGAAAGAAGAACTTCAATAACTGGTGGTTCATTTCAACCTAAAGGTTGTTGGGTTAACTGGAACATTGGTTCAGGTTCTGATGAAAGGGAAATTGGAAAAGTTACGGCTGAAGTTAGTTTCGATGAGCATGTCATCAAATTTGGTTACGAACAAGAAGCTCTCGTTGCAGTGGATGAAACTACTAACTCAGGCGGAGTCTATTTCCTATTAATCGAAAACGATTATATTGCTGATCATCCCAGAACAACTGGTGGTACTGGTGGTGTAGGTTATACAGCAGCCGGATACACGGATGAAGAGATTGTTAGAAAGAGAACGTACATTTCTGGTGGAACATACAAAATTGATAACAGCGCTCTTTTTGCTCAAGGTAGTTTTAAACTAACTGACCAATGGTTACTTAATGCAGGAATCAGATCAGATAGTTTTGATAACGGTGATGCAGGTGGTTCATCTTTCATTTCACTTGATAACCAAATAGCATACAGAATAGGTGCTACTTACGACGTTAATGGTGACGGTTCTGAAAAATTAGGTTTATTCCTAGGAACTTATTACCTCCCGTTTGCTGCAAATACAAACATCAGAATGGCAGGAGCGGAAACATATATTCAAGAGTACTTCATTCTCGAGGGAATAGATGACTCCAAAGGTGAATTTAGACCAATCTTTGATGAGTCTACTAAGTTCTATCAAGATACTTACTCAACAGGTGCAGTTCCTGATAAAGAAGAATTAGTGGATCAAACCATTGAACCTATGTATGCAACAGAATTTATCGCTACTTACGATTGGATCCAAGACGATTGGAATCTAGGTGTAGCTTTAACTTATAGAGAACTTTCTTCAACAATTGAGGATGTTGCCATCGATGCAGCAATTCTTAAGTACTGTGAAGCAAACGGATATGCTGCTACCAATGACGATGGAACTGGTTGTGCTCAAAACTGGTCAGGGTTCCATCACTATGTTCTTACAAATCCGGGCACAGATTTAGTTTATGAAACAAATGAGCTACCAGGAGAAACTGGTTACAAGGAAGTAAAACTGACTGCAGCTCAATTAAACTATCCTGAAGTTGAAAGGGTTTATCAAGCTTTGGATTTCACATTCTCAAAAGAATGGGATGACATGTACTTCATTGATGGTGTTGTTACTGTCAGCTCAACAAAAGGTAACTATGAAGGTTCAGTTAAGTCAGATAATGGCCAAGATGATGCTGGTATTACTCAAGACTTTGACCAACCTGGATTAACTGACGGTTCATACGGTTTATTACCTAATCACAGAGACTATAGAATTAGCGTATTTGGTGGATATCAAGCTACTGATAATCTCGTGCTAGGTTTTAACACTTCTTTAACAGCTCCTAGAAAATTTGGTTGTCAGGGTACTCACCCAACTGATGTATTTGCACAAGCTTATGGAGATGCATCATGGTTCTGTGGTGGAGTTATGACACCTAGAGGATCAGTTTATGAAAGTGATACTATCTTCCAATTAGATTTTTCACTAGCATTTGATTTAGGAAGTGCTGGAATCATTAAGGAATCTAGTTTCAAAGTAGATATTTTCAACATTCTTGGACAAGATGGAGTTGACGATACTTATGAATTTGGTGAAAGTGGCGGACCTAGCTCTTATCCTTATCAGTATTATCAACTACCTACATCTTTCCAGTATCCAAGATCTATTAGGTTAGGTATAGAAGCTAAATTTTAATAGCTTATACAAAAAAAAAGGAACCTTTTAGGTTCCTTTTTTTTATAATGTTTATATGAAAAAAATAACTCTCTTACTAATAATTTTTGTGATCCTAGGCTGTTCTAGTCAAGAATCTCTAGATGTTGAATCAGCAAATAAACAAGGAATACTTCTTTTAGATAACGGTACCGAGCCTCAAGGATTAGATCCACATATCGTAACTGGAGTGACTGAGCATAAGATTATTATTGCACTTTTTGAGGGATTAACTATGCAGAATCCTCAAGGAGAGGGAGTAATCCCAGGTGCAGCTGAATCCTGGACTATATCCAGCAATGGTAAGGAATTACTATTTAGGATTAGGGATGATGCTGTTTGGTCTAATGGAGATCCTTTAACAGCAGAAGATTTTGTTTATTCATGGAGACGAATTCTCACACCTGCTCTTGGTTCAAAATATCCAGATATGCTTTATGCAGTAAAGAACGCTGAAGAATTTAATAAAGGACTTATTAAAAATTTCGATCAAGTCGGTGTTGAAGCGATTGATGAAAAAGTTTTAAAAGTTACTCTCAAGACAAAAACTCCTTTTTTTTTGAAGCAACTTGCGCACTACGCTACTTTTCCAGTCCATCCAAATACTATAGAAAAGTTTGGGGGAATTTCAAATAGAGACAGTCAATGGACCAGACCTGCTAATATGATTTCAAACGGTCCATTTACTCTTACTGAGTGGTCAATTAATAAGGTAATCAAAGTAACTAAAAATGAAAGATATTGGGATAGTGATAATTTAAAACTTAATGGAATACATTTTCTTCCTATCGATAATGAATCAACGGCTGACAGGTATTATAGATCTGGAAAAACTCATAATTTAAATATCATTCAAACAGAAAAAATTTCAAAATATCAAAATGAATTTCCTAATGAGTTTAAACTTGAAAAATATTTTGGAACTTATTATTACAGAATAAATACTGACATTGCCCCGTTGAATAATATAAAAGTTAGAAAAGCATTATCCCTTGCTATTGATAGAGAAGTTATTGTTGATCGTGTGACAAAAGGTGGACAAAAACCTGCATATTCATTTACTCCTCCAAGCAAAAACTATTATGATCCGCCAACATCTCTGCCTCATGATCCTTCATTGGCAAGAAAATTATTAGCAGAAGCAGGCTTTCCAAATGGAAATGGATTTCCCGAGTTTGAACTTTTATACAATACTAATGAGGGTCATCAGAAAATTGCTCAGGCGATTCAACAATTTTGGCTGAAAGAATTAGGAATTAAAGTAACTCTTACTAACGTAGACTGGAAAGTTTACCTTGATAGACAGAGTCAAGGCGAGTTCGAGATTACAAGAGCAGGATGGATTGGTGATTATGTCGATCCAAATTCTTTTCTTGATATGATGGTAACAGATAGGGGAAACAATATGACTGGCTGGTCCAATACTCAATACGACGATTATTTAACAAAAGCAGCATTTTCTGAGTCTGAGAAGGATAGGATTAATTATTTTACCGAAGCAGAGAAAATATTAATGGATGAATTGCCGATTATTCCTATTTATACTTACACCAGGGTTTATATGTTAAGAGAGGAAGTAAAGGGGTGGTTTCCTAACATGTTAGACACTCATCCTTATCAGTTTATCTCTTTAGAAGATTGACTTTTTTCATCCTTAAAAGAATTCTTACCTACGTTCCGGTGATGTTGGTTGTAATCTCTGCAACTTTTTTTATGGTTCATGCTGCTCCTGGAGGGCCTTTTGATGATGACAGAGTTGCATCTCCAGAGATTATTAAGCAATTGAACGAAACCTATAATTTAAACGATCCATTAATATCACAACTAGGCAATTATCTTTTTAATGCTCTACAAGGTGATTTTGGCCCTTCATACAAGTATCCTGGGAGAACTGTTTCGGAATTAATTGCATCTGGATTACCTATAACCGCAGAACTTGCATTTTATTCAGTTCTTTTCGCACTATTATTAGGAATACTTTCCGGAATTATTGCTTCACTTAACCCTGGTAAGTTTCTTGATCATTTTCCTATGAGCGTTTCGATGATAGGTATATGTGTTCCTTCAATTATCCTAGGGCCAATTTTAATTTTAATTTTTGGAATATGGTTTGAAATTCTTCCTGTTAGTGGTTGGGGAGAATTTTCTGGTGATAAAATTTTACCTACTATAACTTTAGGCTCAGCGTACGCGGCAATTTTTGCTAGGCTGACAAGAGGCGGAATGCTAGAGATTCTCGCTCAGGATTTTATAAGAACAGCACGTGCAAAAGGACTAAACGAAACAAGAGTTGTCTTCTTTCATGCCTTGAGAGGTGGAATTATGCCAACTATTGGTTTTCTTGGACCTGCTATTGCAGGACTTTTTGCTGGCTCATTTGTTGTAGAAACTATTTTTCAAATAAATGGTATTGGTAGATATTACGTCCAAGCCGCTTTCAACAGAGATTACACATTAATTTTAGGTATCTCAGTTTTAATAACCTTTTTTACGCTAACTTTTGTTTTATTCTCAGATATTTTAGCTACTTACCTCAATCCAAGGCTAAGAGAAAAAGGATCAATGAACTGATTATGTTTTTTTTAAGTAATTTTTATAAAAATCATAAGTTAGCTTTTTTTAGTTCTTTTTTTATTTTTGGATTAGTTTTTCTTGCAATAATTACCCCATTTATTACTCCCTACAGCTATTCAGAACAAAATCTTCTATTGGGTGCGGCGCCACCTTCATCAGACTATATGTTAGGAACAGACGTACTAGGCAGAGATCTTTTTACTCGAATGCTTTACGGTAGCAGAGTTTCATTATTAGTTGGTTTTCTTGCAACTTTAGTTGCTCTAACTATAGGTGTTTTATGGGGATCCATAGCAGGCTATCTAGGAGGCAGAACCGATTCTATTATGATGAGAATAGTTGATATTCTTGATGGATTGCCTTTTGTTATATTTCTAATTTTAATATTAGTAATAATAGGGAGAAGCATGACTTTATTGTTCCTTGCAATAGGCGCTTTCGGCTGGTTGTCTATGGCAAGGATTGTAAGAGTTCAAGTCCTAGGGCTGAGACGTCAGGACTATGTCTTAGCTGCACAAAGCATGGGAGCCAGCAACTTGAGGATTTTATTCAAACATATCATCCCGAATGTACTAAGTTCAGTCATTGTTTATTCAACTCTTTTAATACCTCAGTTTATGCTATTGGAAGCCTTTTTGAGCTTTTTAGGTCTGGGCGTTCAACCCCCGGAAAGTTCATGGGGAATATTGATTAGAGAAGGGGCTATTACAATGGAAGAGTATTGGTGGCTTTTAATATTCCCATCGATAGTGTTTTCTCTAACTTTATTTGCACTTAATTTTCTTGGTGACGGCCTTCGTGATTACCTAGATCCTAGAAAAACTCAACAACTTAGTTAGTTAACTTTCAAATCCGAAAATTTGATATCTAAAACCTGACCAGGATAGATTAATTCTGGATTTTTTAATTCATTCCACTGGACTATCATGTCACCGGTTACTCCAAATTTTTTTGCAATTTTAGAAATTGTATCGCCTCTTTTAACTGGATAAGTGAGATCATTTAAATTAACTTTTTTCTTTTTTTTGGGAACAAAGTACTTAGGATAAATGTTTATTTGCTGATTTATTTGAAGGAATCTCTCTGTAGACAAGTCATTCCAAACAATTAAATCTGAAACTTGAACACCATATTTTTTGGCTATAGACCAAAGTGTATCCCCTTTTGAAACGAAATAGATATCTGGCTTATTAAGATAATCTTTTAACCATTCAGGCCCCCTAGGAACAGTCAATTCTTCATTTTCAAAAATTAAATCATCATCAAGATTATTAATCTCTTTTAAAAGAGCTTGTGAAATCATATATTTTTTTGATATTGATGTTAATGTATCTCCCTTCTTTACGACATATTTATCCCATTTTACGAGTTCCTCTTCACTCATAGAATTTAGTTTAATTTCAAAACGATCTGCGATACCAATAGGCAGTAATAAATAGAAAGGTCCATTTGGATCAGTAGCCCATTGATTAAATCCTGGATTCAGCTCATACACTGCTTCAATACTGAGACCAGAAATATTAGCTACTTGCATTAAATCTACTTGAGATGGTATATCTATTACCCGAAAGTAAGGCCGATTTGGCAAAAAAGGAAAGTCAACATTATAGTCTTCTGGATTTTTTATTACCTCAAGTAAAGCTAGCAACCTAGGCAGATATTTACTAGTCTCTTTTGGGAGTTTTAAAGACCAAAAATCAGTTTCTTTTCCTTGGTTTTTATTTTTTTTAACCTCTCTTTGTATTCTTGCTGGACCAACATTAAATGATGCAATAGCAAGCATCCAATCATTAGTTTTTCTGTACATTGAATCGAGATAATTAAGAGCTGAATTAGTTGAGGCAATAATGTCTCTTCTACCGTCGTACCACCAATTTCTTTTTAAACCTTGCTCTCTGGCAGTGCTAAGAATAAATTGCCAAATTCCTGATGCTCCTGCAGGAGATTGAGCGTAGGGATCAAATTGACTTTCTACAAAGGGCAGAAGGGCTAGCTCAACTGGCATATCTCTTTTCAAGGTTTCATCAACCATATGATAAAGATACCTTTGGCCATTTTTTGAAAGCCTATCAACAAGATACTGATTATTTTGATAAATTTTTAAAGCTTTTTGAATTTCAGATCTATCTACAGAATATTGGAAATTTGAATTTTCCCTTATTACATCCCATAAATCTTCTTGGCTATAGATGGGCATAATAAAAAAGGATACGAATATATAGATTATATATTTCTTCATTTCAATTTAACTATTATCTTTTAGTGATCTTACAGCCGTAAAAGTTTCTAAATCAGTAGGATAATTAATTTTAGCAAAGTCTTTAATATTCTCTTTAATCTCTAATACATGAGATCTTAAAAATGGATTTATATCCTTTTCTAACTTTAAATTTGTAGGTAGAGAAATCTCATTTTTTAATCTTTTTTCATCTATTTTGTTTTTATACTCAACGAGAATATTATTATGAGGCTCAACCTTAACTGCAAAATTTAAATTACTTTGAGTATATTCATGGGTGCAATAGACTTTAGTGGTTAAATCTAGAGTAGATAATTTAGACAAAGATTCGAACATTTGACTAGGAGTTCCCTCAAAAATTCTTCCGCAACCACCAGAAAATAAAGTATCACCACAAAACAAGACATCTTGTTCAGCTGAATAGTATGCGATGTGGTCTAAGGTATGACCAGGAACCTCTATAATCTTAAAGGAACAGCCATGGATTGTAATTTCATCGTTTTCTTTTAATTTTCTTTCCACTCCTTTAAAAGGTGAATCGTAAGGCCCGTAAACATTGCATTCATAAGATTCTTTTAATTGCTCTACTCCACCAGTGTGATCATAGTGATGATGAGTTATTAGTATGTTCTCTAGTTTTAAGCCGTTTTCTTTTAAATAATTATCAACAACTTTTGCATCTCCTGGATCAACTACAGTAGCTTTTCCATTTTCTTCAATAAGCCATATATAATTATCAGTAAAAGCTGGCAGAGGTAAGATATTCATAGAAGTATGATTTTACCATTTGTAATCAAAATTTTTTATCTAGATTTGAATTGAGTATCAAAATTTATACAGACGGAGCTTGCAAAGGTAACCCAGGAGATGGCGGTTGGGGAGTCTTAATAATTTATCCAGATAACGAAGAAGAGATCTTTGGCTATGAAGAAAATACTACAAATAATAGAATGGAACTTCTCGCTGCTATAAAGGCCTTAGAAGCGGTTACAGGAAAAACAGATGTAACTATTTATACTGATTCTATGTACCTTCAACAGGGTATTACTAGTTGGATAAAAAATTGGAAGTTAAATAATTGGAAGACAGCTTCAAAAAAGAATGTCAAAAATTCTGACCTTTGGAAAAGATTGGATGATCTATCAGATACTCTAAAAGTAAATTGGAGTTGGGTTAAAGCGCATAGTGGACATCCTGAAAACGAGAGAGCAGATTTTTTAGCGAACAAAGGCATATTACTTAAATGAGACAGATAACTTTAGATACAGAAACAACAGGACTAGATGTTTCCAATGGGCATAGAGTGATTGAAATTGGCTGCACTGAAATCATAGATAGGAAATTTACGGGTAAAGAATTACATTTTTACTTAAATCCAGAAAGAGATATAGATCCTGGAGCAGTAGCAGTTCATGGGCTTTCTAAAGAGTTTTTATCAGACAAACCCTTTTTTTCGGACATAGCAGAAGATCTTCTAACTTTTTTAGAGGATGCAGAAGTACTTATGCATAATGCAGAATTTGATTTAGGCTTTCTTAATAATGAAATAAATATTTTACAATCTGACTATCCAACAATTGAAATGGTTTCATCAAATGTCGTTGATACTCTTCAATTAGCCAGAGCCATGCATCCAGGCCAGAGAAATAGCTTAGATGCTCTGGTGGATAGATATCAAATACAAGGCTACGACAGAAACTATCACGGAGCATTATTAGATTCAAAAATCCTTGCAGAAGTTTACTTGTCCATGACCGGAGGTCAGACAACTATTGGTTTTAGCCAAGAAATTTCTCAACCAGGTCAATCGATAAGCAAATCCAAAGAAAAGAACTTTTTCAAGGTCAGCGTTTCTAAGGAAGAATCAATACAACATCTAAATTACTTAAAATCCATTAGAGAATGACAGAAAGAACTAGATTTGCACCGAGCCCAACAGGTCATTTGCATATTGGCGGTGCTAGGACTGCCTTATTTTCTTGGCTATTTGCAAGATCTAAAGGCGGTAAATTCCTTCTTAGATTTGAAGATACTGATATCGAAAGATCTAATGAGGTATATAAAGATTCAATCATAAAATCTTTAGAATGGCTCAATCTAAATCCAGACGAAGAGCCTGTGCATCAGTCCAGAAACATAGACAGACACAAATCTTTAGCTTTATCTCTATTTGAGAAAGGTGCAGCTTATTATTGTGATTGCTCTGTAGAAGAGTTAGAACAACTTCGTGCTACTCAGATGAAGAACAAACAAAAACCTATGTATGACGGTAGAAGTAGAGAGAAAAAATTAGAATACGAAGGAAAAAATGTTCTGCGATATAAAATGCCTGACACTTCAACCTCATTCAAAGATTTAATACTAGGCGACATAACCGTAGAGAACAAAGAACTAGATGATTTTATTATTCTTAGAGCAGATGGAACTCCTACTTACAATTTTTGTGCAGCAGTTGATGATTTGGATATGAAAATTACAACGGTTATTCGAGGGGACGATCATTTAACTAATACTATTAAGCAACTTAATATTATTAAGTCTCTTGATGGAACTATTCCAAGTTATGCTCATCTCCCTATGGTTTTATCTGAATCAGGAAAGAGGTTATCAAAAAGAGATGGTGCATTGGATATTATGGACTATAAATCCGAGGGATATTTAAGCCAAGCATTATTGAATTATATTGTCAGATTAGGTTGGGCAAAAGATGAAATAGAAAAGTTCACCATGAAAGAGCTTATAGATTTTTTTGATTTATCAGATGTTAACTCTTCGCCATCAAAATTTTCGTTGCAACTATTAGATTGGTATAACAATGAATATATTAAAAAATCTGACAGCTCTACTTTGCTGAACCTATTAATCGAAATTGGAAGTAACATTGATGAAAAGGTTAAAAATATTCACAGCATAATCGATGTTTTAAAAGTTGGAGCAAAAAGCTTGAGAGAAATGAATGAAAACATAGAGATGTTTCTTACAACACCCAATATTGATAATTCGAATTCATTAACCAGCGAAGATAATAAAAAAATAATTAAAGACTTCTTGAATAGCTTTGATTTTTCAAAAGAAGACAACTTAGACTCCATTAGTCAAAGGTTAAATGGTTATGTAAGTGCAAATGATCTTAAGTTTCCTCAGTTAGGTAAACCTTTGAGATATGCTCTAACTGGGAGAACTAATGCTCCAGGGATAGGTGAATTGATTTATCTTTTAGGAAACGAAGAGTCGAAGAAAAGAATTGAAGATTATCTTGAATAAAAAAAAGGAGCTCTTAGAGCTCCTTTTTTTGATAACAATTATTAATTGAAACTTGTATTTCCTGGAAGAGGAGAGGATAGCATCATGGAATTTTGAGAACACTCTTGCAGAGGTTCAAATAATGAACTTTGCATTGCAGCCCCACCAGTTGACATTAAAGTTGCAAGCTCCCCAAGCGCATCATCATCTCTAAGAACCATCATTGTCGCAAAATCATAATCTGTAGTTTGACCAGCTACTGGAAAAATATTGAACATTGCAACTTTGTTGGACATACCTCCAGCATCTAAAAACGCATTCATTTTTGAATAAGCTGAATTAAAATCCATCAAAGAGGTATTTTCTTTAGCAGTACACAGAGATGTGAAAACGGGTCTCACATCAACAGGTTCCCATCCTTCAGCCTGTTTTGTAGGGAACATAACTCCCATTAAATGACCCATGCAGTTAGAAGGACCCATAACCTTTTCGAATTTTTTTGACATGTCAGCGCCATTTCTTACCCAGTTAAAATGCGATTTAGTAAAGTTTTCCCAATTATTAGCAACACCAAACCACATTGACTTTCCATGCAAAGAAGCACCGGCAAAGTCGGCAGTAAATATCCAAGCATTATAATTTTCGCGACCAACGGGATCATTTTCTTCTTGCCATTCCCTCCATTCTTCACCCACTTCCATCATATCTTCTATGTCTTTACCTTTCTCATAAGTACAGCCGTAGTACATTTCAACTGGAAAAGTGGGAGGCATGCTTTGTGAAAAGGCATAGCCCGAACCTAATAAGGCTACAATTAGTAATATTTTTTTCATAATAAATCTCCTATTTATTTTTAGTTCATTGTATTAAAAGTATTTTCTACAAGGACAAGATTTCTCTCGCTGCAAGTAGCTACTTTTAGCCATTGTGAAAAGATTTTATCTCCTTCACCTCCAAGAAAAAAATCTTGGAATCCATTTCCCATCGTTGAGAAATCAGTCCAAGCTGTCATTAATGCAAATCCATTAGGATTCATATCACCCATGAAGGTAGTAAAAATCCACTGACCGCTTTTCATATCGTTCTGCTTTGCAAATTTTTGAACATCGCTTGAAACTTTTCTTACATCATCCATTGAATATCCTTGATTTAATTCACACATCCATATTTCAGCAGGCACTGTTGAATTTTGCTGAGCTAAAGTATTGAACGAGATAAAAGTAAGAATACCAACGATTAAAATCTTATATAATTTCATTAATCTTTCTCCAAAATTAAGGGTTACTTATATTAGTTATTAATCTAACTTATTTTAAGAGAAAATAAAGCTTTAATTTATATGATTTCAAAGAAACTTCTCGATATCCTTGTATGTCCCAGATGCAAAGGAGAACTCTTGTTGGATGAAGAAAAGCTTATATGCCGAACTGGGAATATCGCTTTCCCTATAAAAAACGATATACCAATAGTTGTTATGAAAGAGGCGATTGATTTAGGATCTAATTAATCTTTCTGTTCTGCTAAATCTCTTAAACCTTCTTTGCTAGCTAAAGATGCATGGTTCAATATATTTCTTCCCATTGAAGATGTTTGTTCTTTTGAGAAATTAGCATAAATTTTATCTCTTGCTTCATGTACTTTGCTGTTACTTGGATCAGAGTAATAAGCGGTTTCAATTAAATGTGCCGCTAACCTATGATCTTCTTCGTTGCTTAATTCGATAGCTTTTGAGATCACAGCATCTAGTGAACCAACGAGATCAATCCACAATGATGCTTCACTAGATCTTTTAGCTGGAAACAATCGATCATATTCACCTTCCCACCAGCCTCCATAACGACGCCAAATCATTCTTATTAAAAACTCAGGATCGTCATAAACTGGCTTCAACCAAGGCAATTCCATTAGTTCTTTTTTAAAACTAACTTTATGAATAATAAAATTTAAAGTTTTACCTTGATTCATCAGCTCCACAACTTGATTTTCTATATCGTCAAGAAATTCTGCAGTAGTAGTCAATGCCTTCTGTATATTATCTTTTCCAAACATTGGATAACCATGACCCGGCAGCATTATTTCAGCATCTAGTTCACTCATCTCTTTTAAGGCATCAGCCCAATCAGAAACATATCTTTGAACTTTTTGCGGATTACCCCCGTTTGGTACAGCCCATATAAATAAATCGCCAGGTAGTAATATTTTTTCTTTTGGAATAAAAGCCCACAAATGATCATCAGTTTCACCTCTAGCAGGGTTAAGCAAAAATTCTGTATCGCCAACTGTAAAACTTGTTTTACTTTCTACTAAAACATCTGGATATCGGTATTTTTCAGGCCAGGTAAAATGCGGAACGTTAATCGCAAACTGTCTTCTATTAATTGCCGTATTCCAGCCAAGTGTTTTTAAGTATCTATCAAAATGTTCTGGCATTAATTTGTTTGCATACACTGTTGGTCTGTCGTTGCCATTTGATAAAGCCTCCTCATCAAATTTTTCAACGGCAAAGATATGATCAACATGATGATGAGTAAATATAGCTGCGACAAGAGATTCATTGGGTCGCCATTTTCTAATTTCTTCATAAGCTCTTTCAATATCAATAATATGACCTGCATCAAGCATGACCAGTCCGGATCCTGTATCTAAAACAAAGAAACCAGCTATGCCTTTAAAAGCTAAAAGATTATCTTGGATTTCTGTAGAGCCATCGACAAAAGAATGCACAGGATGATGTTCGAAAGTTAAGTCCAACTCTCCCTTGATCGCTTTACTTGCTAATTCTTTTAAATCCATATTAACCTACCTATCTAATTAATTTTGTTGGTGGAATAATCTTATCAAAGTAACTGTTGGAATCTAAAAATGTATTTTCATCACTCAGAAAAAACTCAGGAACTCATTGAAAAACTTAATTCCTTTATGGATGAGTTTATTTACCCAAATGAATCAACATATGCATCACAAGTTTCAGATTTTAGAGAAAAAGGAAATCCTTGGCAGATAGTTCCAATTGTTGAAGAACTAAAAAAAATTGCCAAAGAGAAAGACCTTTGGAACTTCTTTCTTCCCACGAGTGAATATGGTTACGGTCTGACTAATCTTGAATACGCACCTCTTGCTGAAATTATGGGAAAAGTGGGGTGGTCTTCTGAAGTTTTTAATTGTTCTGCTCCAGATACAGGAAACATGGAAGTCTTAGAAAGGTATGGCAGTGAAGAGCAAAAAGACAAATGGCTAAAGCCTCTTTTAGAGGGAGAGATAAGGTCATGTTTTGCTATGACTGAACCAAGCGTAGCTTCATCTGATGCTACAAATATCTCCTCGACCTTAGAATTAGATGGCGACCATTATGTTATCAATGGAGAAAAATGGTGGGCTTCAGGTGTTGGTCATCCAAACTGTAAGTTTTTAATTTTTATGGGTGTTAGCAATCCTGATAGCCCAAAACATCAACGTCAATCACAGATTATTGTTCCTTACGATTCTCCTGGAATAAAACTAAAAAGATATCTAACCGTTTATGGGGCAGATCATGCGCCGCATGGCCATGGGCATCTTGAGTTTAAAAAAGTAAGAGTTCCAAAAGAAAATATTATTTTAGGAGAGGGCAGAGGATTTGAAATAGCCCAAGGGAGGCTCGGTCCGGGAAGAATCCATCATTGTATGAGAATTATCGGTCTTGCTGAGAGAGCATTAGAGTTATTATGCAAACGTTCTCTTAATCGAAAAGCATTTGGTAAACCATTAGCAGAACTTGGGGGGAATTACGATGTAATTGCAAATTGTCGGATAGATCTAGAAATGGCTAGATTATCCACTCTTAGAGCTGCCTACATGATGGATGAAGTAGGTAATAAAATTGCCAGGAGCGAGATAGCTCAAATTAAAGTTTCTGTCCCTTCAATGGCAGTCAAAATAATTGATGCTGCTATTCAAATTCACGGAGGAGAAGGCGTCTCGCAAGATACTATTCTGGCAGGCCTATTCCAATCAACAAGGTATCTTAGAATTGGAGACGGTCCGGATGAAGTACACAGAAGAACGGTTGCAAGAGAAGAACTGGGCAAACTTAGAGCTTCATCATAAAAAATAATTTGATAGAATTCGCTCATGAAAAAATCGATCTTATTTATTTTTATAATCTTTTCTCTGACATCAGTTGCTCTTGATTACAAAGATTTCGGAAAGCTCCCTTTTTTTAGCAATGTGACCATATCTCCTGACGGAGAAAAAATTGCTGCTTTAGCTAACATTGAGGGTAAGCCTTATATCGTGGTAACAGAATTTGGCTCAACTAATTTCAACCCCATTGCATCACTTAAAAATGAATACGATCGACTTGAATGGATAGAATGGGCCAATAATAAGAAAATTATCTTCCAAACAAGTAAAGCCGAAAAAGCAAGAGAAAGAACCTTTAGAGTTTACGATCTGAACACAATAGATTCAGATGGATCAAATTTCAAAATTATTGAAAATAAATCCATATATAAAGATAAGCAAAATTCTTATATTTCTAAATACGAAAGTATTTCCTTAGTTGATATTTTGGAAGATGAAGATAATAAAATATTGGTATCTAACTACGATCCGAGAGAAAGAGCCGTTGCTATTTTTGAAGTTAATTTAAAGAACAATAGGTTTAAAAAAATTGAATCACCGTTCACTGATTCTGACGGCGACAGAGTTACCAATTTCATCGTTTCAGAGGGCAAGATTCAATTTGCAGATTTCTATGATGCTGATGAGGGTATAGCTAAGATTTTCTATAGACCTAATAAGGATGATAGTTGGACTGAGATTTACAGGGCTAACACCGAAGACCTTGCAACCGATAACTTTTACGTTGGCGGCGTTGATAAAAAAGACGGAAATTTATTCATTTACTCAAATTTCGATAGCAACTTTTCATACATTTCAAAATTTAACGTTGAAACTGGAAAATTAAGCAAGCCAATTTATTCTAAGAAAGATCATGAAATTGCATCTTTAGAAGTAGAAGATGGTGAGATTAAGATGGTCTGCTACGAGAGATTTACGAGGGAGTGCGACCTATTTGATCCTGAAGAAAATGGCATCATTAAATCTTTGAAAAAATCATTTCCAGATCATTACATTAATATTAGTTCTTACAGTAAAGACTTTTCTAGATTTATTGCAACGATCCGCAATTCAAACTCTCCAGGCAAATATTTTGGATTCGATAAAAAAACCGGTAAATCTTTTTTTATCTCGAGTCAGTATCCACAATTAGAAAACAAAGTTAACTCTATTACTAAAGTTATTGAATATAAGGCGCGTGATGATTATCAACTATATGGTTTTTTAACCCTTCCACAAGGAATCAAAAATCCACCCGTCATACTTTTTCCCCACGGTGGACCAACCGCAAGAGATAGGATTGATTATTTTGATCCTTGGCTTCAAGCAATGGTCAGTCAAGGTTATGCAGTTTTTCAACCACAATTCAGAGGCTCAGCGGGATGGGGCAAGGATTATCAAATCTCTGGTTACAGAGAATCCGGCAAGAAGATGCAAAACGATATGATCGATGGTTTTGATTACGTAGTCCAAAATTATGATCTCGATGGTAAAAAGGCATGCATAGTAGGTGCAAGTTACGGAGGTTACGCAGCTTTAACAGGAAGTTTTCAATCTCAAGATAAATTTAAATGTTTTGTGAGTATTGCAGGTATTTCAGATTTTACTAAGTTATTGAGATCTGAAACATTTTTTAGGGGTTCTGCAAAAATGAATAAAATTATGCACGGTGATGCTTTTGAAGATAAAGAATATTTAGATTCAGTTTCAGCAATTAATTACACAGATAAAATTAAAAAACCTATTTTGCTTATTCATGGAACTTACGATACACAGGTTCCTCATAATCAGTCCTCAATGTTTTACAACAAAATAAAAAATAGCAATGATTCTGTAGAATACTTTGAAATACCAAAGGCCACTCACTACTTTGATGAGCAAGGCAACAGATTAATTATGTTTAGAGAAATTGAAAGATTTCTGGCTGAAAATCTGAATTAGACCTCTACTAATTGCTTACCAATATTTTGGCCAGTGAATAATCTATTTAAAGCATCCGGACAATTTTCGATTCCAGTTAAGATGTCTTCTTGATGTTTCAATTGATTATTTTTGAGATATTCCTCCAATTGTTCTAAGGCCTTTTGAGAATTTGGTAAATAATCCATCACTAAAAAACCCTCTATAGTTGCTCTTCTTATAACTAAATTCATAAGATTTCTGGGGCCGGGTAAGGGCTCGGTAGAGTTGTATCCTGAAATACCGCCACACAATAATACTTTGGCATTTAAATTTATATGATTGAGAGCTGACTCTAAAATTTCCCCTCCAACATTATCAAAAAATAAATCTATTCCATTTTTAGCCTTTGTTTTAAGTTCATCAGCAACATTAGAATTTTTATAATCGATGACTTCGTCTAGGCCACAATCATTTTTCAGCCAGCTGCATTTGCTTTCTCCACCCGCAATCCCGATAACATTACAGCCATTAAGTTTCGCAATCTGAGCAGCCACAGATCCGGTTGCTCCAGCTGCACCCGACACTAATACATTCATACCTTCTTTAACTTGACCAAGTTCAACCATTCCGTAATAGGCGGTTATACCAGTAGCTCCCAGAACATTTAATGTTGTTGGAATGGGAAATTTATCACTTAGCTTTCGAAATCTACCTGTATCCGAAGGAACTGTTTTGTTATAGGTTTGCCAGCCTGTAAAACCAATTACTAAATCTCCAACTTGATATTGATCGTTCTTTGACTCAACTACCTCTCCGACACCCATAGCTCTGACAACCTCATCTATCTGAACTGGAGGTAGGTACCCTGGAGCATCATTTAGCCAGCCTCTTTGAGTAGGATCGAAAGAAATAAATTTATTCTTCAAAATAATTTCATTTTCAGAAATATCATCCATTTGTTCTTCTTGTAATTCAAAATCAGACTTATTTGCCATTCCAATAGGCCTTTTTTTAAGAACCCATTTTTTATTTATGATTTCGTTTGAAATTGTCATATCACTCCCAATACTTTTTAATTTTATTTATATCGTCTTTAACGTTACTATTTAGCTTTATGAAAGTCACTAAAAACATAGATTCCTATAATTTTGGCGCAAAAATTGAAGGTATAGACCTATCCAAGGAATTATCAGAAGAACAAATAAACGAGATAAGGCAAGCATGGATTGAAAATCAGGTTGTCTTTTTTCCAAACCAAAAAATTACGAATGAAGAGTTTGCACGATTTGCTAGGTATTTTGGAGATTACGGTGAAGATCCTTATCTAAAAGCGATGCCTGAGCATAATCATATTGTTGAGGTTAAAAGATCTGCCAAAGAAAAAACGTCACCTTTTGGTGGAACTTGGCATTCTGATTGGTCTTTTTTAAAAAATCCTCCTGCCATGACTCTACTTTATTCAAAAATTATTCCGCCTGTAGGAGGCGACACACTTTTTGCTTCCACGAAAGATGCTTGTATCGATCTAGAGCCTAGCCTCAAAGATAGTATTAAAGATTTGTCCGGTGTTCATAGCGCGATGTTGCCATATGCTGATGATGGATTTTATGCTACAGAATTAGAGGATAGATCCATGAACATAGTTACGAGCAAAAAAGCCAAAGCCATGCAAAATCATCCGATCATTAAAGAACATAATGAATCTAAACTTGATACTCTTTTCGTTAATCCTGTTTATACAGTTGGGATAGATTCTAAGAGCGATGATGAAGCTGCAAGTTTATTAGCATCTCTATACGAGCATATTCTTCAAGATAAATATATTTATCGACACAAATGGACTGAAGATACTTTATTAATGTGGGATAACCGCTCTGTCATGCACATGGCTGAAGGGGGTTACGATGGCCATGACAGGCTTTTACACAGAATTACGATAGCTGGTTAATTACCAGAAAGTTCTAAACCTTCTAATTTTCCTTCTTTACGCCATTTATTCATCATAGAAAAGAACTCCAATGGTCCGCCGCCGTAAGGATTATTTTGTGGTTCTAAATTAGGTTTACCTTCGTTGTTGTAATAACCAGGAGTACAACTCTCTCTGAAATCTCGCATATCACGTGACTTAGCTATTATTGTATCCACCCAATCTGCTTCAGCCTGTTTGGAAGCTTCTACATAAGTCAGTTTATCTTCTTTCATTTTCTTCAATATGTAAGACAGATGAATGCTTTGTTCATCGAGAGAGTGCGTGTAGTTAGCAGTGAATGCACCTTGTTGAGGTCCAAAGAAAAAACAATTAGGAAAACCATTTGCGTGCATTCCGTGAAGGGTAGATAAACCATCTTGCCATTTTTTGGAAACGCTTAAACCGTTCTTGCCGTAAATTTCATAACCGCATCTTCTGGTGTACTCAGTGCCAACCTCAAATCCAGTAGCAAATATAATGCAGTCAACTTCATACTCCTTGCCATTGAAAATTATTCCTTTTTCAGTGATCGTATCCACACCTTTGCCGTCTGTATCAACCAATTCAACGTTATCGTTATTAAAAGCAGACAAATATTCATCATGAAAACAAGGACGTTTACAGAATTGTCGATAATAGGGTTTAAGTGATTCTGCAGTTTCTGGATCATTGACAACAGAATCAGCCCTGGCTCTAATTTGTTCCATTTTTTCAAAGTCAGCCATTTCAACTTGTTTGGCTAAATTTTTAACTCCAACATGGGACATGAATTTACCTTGAAGATAAGATCTTAATCCCTCGGTATAGAGTTTTTTTGAAAATACAGAACCCAAAGTCCAAAGAAAAATTCTAAATCTGGAAGGACCGTTATTTAACATGGCACCCAATATTCTCCTGAAAACTTCCGTCCACCCATCGTTAACTAAATCTTTGCCACTAACATTTCCTGTTAAAAAACCTTCAAAATTTTCTCTTCTTTTACCTTGCCAACCGGGCGATTGATTTAGAAACCAATCTTCGTTGGTTTCTGTATTATTTCTTTCATCGATAGAAGAGGGCGTCCTTTGAAATACATACAATTGCTTTGCAGACTCTGCTAGGTGAGGTATGCATTGGACTGCAGTGGCGCCTGTGCCAATAACAGCCACTCTTTTATCTTTAAGGTTAGATAAATTTCCCTTTGAAGATCCTCCTGTGTATTGATAATCCCATCTACTGGTATGGAAAGTATGCCCCTTGTAGTCATTAATTCCATTTATTGCAGGTAATTTAGGGCGATTAAGAGGTCCATTGGCATGAACAACATAATTACATTTAATCTTATCTCCCTTATTAGTATTTATTTCCCAGAGTCTTTCGTCGTCTTTCCATCTAACGTCGTTTACTTCAGTTTGGAAAATAGCATGCTCTTTCAACCCAAATTTTTCTGAGATAACATCAAAATATTCTAAAGTTTCGGGTGCGTTGGTGTATTTTTTGCCAGGTATGAATTTAGTTTCTTCCAACAAAGGAAAATAGATATAGGATTCTATATCGCACGATGCGCCTGGATATCTGTTCCAATACCAAGTACCTCCAAAGTTACCGCCTTTCTCAATGATTTTAAAATCAGAAAACCCAGCTTCTTTGAGTCTAGATGCAGCCAGAACACCACCAAAACCGCCTCCAATGATCACTATTTCATAAGAATCAGTTAAAGCTTGCCTTTCTATTGCATTTTTTATGTAGGGATCATCAACAAAATAAGAGAAATCTCCGCTTACTTCTTGATATTGATCATTCCCATCTTCACGAAGACGTTTATCTCTTTCTTGTCTGTATTTATCTCTGAGATAATCAGGATCAAAAGAATAATTTTGCATTTTTATTTCCTCAGGCAGGGATAATTTATCATATTCACGCGCAAGCAAAAAATATTCAAAAATAGTAAAGTAGCTAAACAAATTATACAAACGGGGCTATAGCTCAGCTGGGAGAGCGCTTGCATGGCATGCAAGAGGTCCGCGGTTCGATCCCGCGTAGCTCCACCATAAAATCTAATCATGGAATTATCAAATAAAAAGATTTCTTTTCCTTGGTGGTTTTCTTTAATTTTATTTTTATTAGTTTCACCGATGTTTTACGGTCCGCTAATCGCATTAGTAAATCCTTCTTTTTTTGGAGGGACTGGCGAAACTGAACTTAATCTTGGTATTATGCTATTTATTGCAAGAAATCTTGCAATCGGATTAGCTTTTCTTTTTGCTATTTACATTAAGAATGGACCTATGCTCTTTGTACTTATTTTAGTTAGATTAATTACAGATTTAATTGATGCTCCTGCATTTCAAATTTTCCGAGAACCTCCATTAGTAGCTCAAATGATAATTTTTACGTTGCTGTGTTATCTGCCAGCCTTCTTTGGATTGCGTTTCCTTTGGAAAGAAATGAGGAATGACTGATGGAAATATTTATTAATAAGAGATTCAATGGTCCGCCTAATTCAGGAAATGGAGGGTACGTTGCAGGGTTGATTGCAAAAGAAATAGGAAAATGCTGCGAAGTTAAATTGGTTGCGCCACCACCGCTTGAGAAAAAATTATTACTCAAAAAAAGTAATGAAAATTATGAATTGTATGACGGCGAAACTTTAGTGTGTATTGCAAACACAACTACAATTGATAACGATCCGTGTGAATTTGTCAGCTTTTCAGATGCTCTTATTGGTTCTAAGAATGGATTAAGTAAATTTGAACCCATTCATGCATTGCCAGATTGTTTTGTATGCGGCCCAAATAGAAAGGAAGGTGACGGATTGAGACTATTCACAGGTCCTCAAGATTTAGATTCCAAACCTTCTGAGGATGATTTAGTTTCAACTACTTGGGTTCCTGATAAAGGCCTCAGCTCTGATGGAAAACATATTAACAGCGAGTACCTCTGGAGTGCCATGGATTGTCCAAGCGGATGGTCTGCCCACTTTGGAAGACATAGAAATGAATTGGAAGGGCAATTAGTTGTTTTAGGAAAATTAGCAGTAGAGATCATAAGAGTTCCAAGAGTAGAAGAAAAATGCATCATCACAGCAAAGTATTCTGATAAAAGCGGAAGAAAAGTACTTACCAATATATCTATGTACAGCGCTGAACAAGAATTACTTGCAAACGGAAATGCTACTTGGATACTGATTTCCTAATCACATTCAGATTATTTATAGATTAAAATGAAACAATTATGTTTATTGCATCGGTGATACTTTTATCCATATGGGAGATATATTGGACAGCAAAAGCCTGCTGGAAAGCAGCTCAAGCAAAAGAGGGTTATTGGTTTATTTTTATGTTGGCGTTTAATCTCTTAGGAATACCGGAAATCTATTATCTGCATTTTAGAAAAGATAAAGATGCGTTGGAAGATATGAAAAATCGCTAAAAATTAGTAAAATAATATCTAGAGGTACAAATATGGCTGAAAAATTAGCAAAATTCACAACTATGACCAAAGGTACAGCTGAGGATTATCAAATAATCGCCGAAGCTAGTATGCAGCACAGTGTCAATCTTCCAGACCGAATGATTGAACACCTAGAGTTATTGAAAGGCGATCACGGTGGTTTTGCAGTAGATAGATACACTCACTGTTTGCAAACTGCAACTAGGGCAATGCGCGATGGTAGAGATGAAGAATATATTGTTTGCGCGCTCCTTCACGATATTGGAGATACTTTAGCGCCAGCGAATCATGCAGATTTTGCAGCTACCATGCTTGAACCATTTATTTCCGAAAAAAACTATTGGATTCTTAAGCATCACGGAATTTTTCAGGGCTACTACTTTTTTGACTTCTTAGGATTGGATAAAAACATGAGAGATAAATTCAAAGGTAATCCGCATTGGAAAGATTGTGCAGAATTTTGTGCAAAATACGATCAAAATTCTTTTGATCCAGAATACGATACAGAGCCTATTGAGACATTTATTCCTATGCTAAGGAATGTACTCTCTCAAACTAAAAAATCTATTTACAAAGCTAGTTAAGATTTTTTTGGTTCTGCCTTTTTTTGAACCTCAGAATCATGATTCTTCTTAGTTTCAACTAGGTTTCCAATAACTCTATCTAATTGATCTAGAGACCATAGCTCCTCAGATAAGAAAGACTCAATCACAGCAGGTTGCTGCATAATTCCTACCGTTCCGTTTTGAACATGAATGATTTGATTGGTTACATCAGATGCTTCATCACAGCATAACCAAGTAATAACAGGAGCTAGTTGTTGTGGGCCTTGTTTCCAATCATTCACATCGACATCTCTACCTGCAGCTTTAATCAAGTCAATGGTCATTCTGGTAGCTGCCCCAGGCGAGATTGTATTTACGGTACACTTATATTTTGCCATTTCAAAAGATAGGCTTCTGGTAAACCCTGCAATACCAGCCTTAGCAGCTCCGTAATTGGTTTGTCCAAAATTTCCATACAATCCAGAAACCGACGACATATTTATTATTCTGCAGTCCATCCTATTAGTTTCTCTTATATAAGAGACAAAAGGCTTGGTGCAATTAAAATGACCCTTGAGATGAACCGCTATAACTTGATCCCAATCATTTTCTTCCATATTAAAAAGAGTTTTGTCTCTTAAAATCCCTGCATTATTGATCAGGATATCCATTCCACCAAATGCATCTATGGCTGTTTGAAAAATATTTTGTCCTCCAGCAAATTCGGAAACGCTATCATAATTTGCTACTGCATCTCCGCCAGCAGATTTAATTTCTTCTACTACTTCATCTGCTATTTGAGTCCCGCCTGTACCATCTGTATTACCGCCCAAATCATTAACAACGACCTTGGCGCCCTCACCAGCTAAAAAAAGTGCAGTTTCTTTACCGATACCGCGGCCAGCTCCAGTTACTACAGCAATCTTGCCATTTAATCTTCCCATGATTTCTCCCTATTAATTTAATGCATTATGTTTATCACTAAAGTATATTATTTTTTTTAATCAAATAAATGTCAGAAGTAAAAGAATTTAAAGTTTCAAACCTTACACTTTTTCTACATTCAGCAGGATCAGGCGTTGTAGGGATTAAAAATGTAATTTTTGGTGCTTGGGTTCTTTTGTATTACAACCAAGTATTAGGTTTGCAGCCATATTTAGCTTCAATTGCTATTGGTGTTTCTCTTTTTTTCGATGCCATATCGGATCCTCTGGTTGGAGTTTGGTCAGATCGTATTAGATCTAGACTAGGAAGGAGACATCCTTTTATATATGCCAGTATCATTCCCTTAGCAATATGCGTTTGGTTATTATTCACGCCGCCTAATTCTTATGACCAGAGTTACTTGTTTATAAAATTGCTCGTTTTAACAATACTCATTAGGTTAGCTATCACCTTTTTCGAAACTCCTAGGGCTGCTTTAGGTCCAGAATTAACCAAAGATTACGATAGAAGAAATTTACTCAATGGGATGGGTATTTTCTTTGGATATGTTGGAGCAATAGTCATTGGGTTCGTGATGCTTGAATATTTTTTACCTGAAACAGAGCAATTTCAGGGCTCAACAGCTTTCTTAAACCCAGAAGGATACGAAAAGCTTGCTTATTTTGCTGCTTTCCTAGTGATAATTTTAGGAGTAACAGCTGCATCCAGTACTCATAAACATATTAAGGATCTTCATGTTGTTGAACCATCAGGACCAATTAAATTAAAAAATGTTTTAGCAGAAGTCATAGAGGCGCTCTCTAATAGATCATGGTTGATGATCTTTCTTGCTGGGTGTCTGTATGCTCTTTTTTTGGGATTAAATAATGGTATAGCTAATTACATCAGTGTTTATTTTTGGCAGTGGACTCCGTCAGATATATCCATCTTTCCCTTAGCAGGGGGAATCTCTGCAATTATTGGAGCAGTTATCGCAGTAGCAATTTCTAAAGGAAGAGAAAAAAGAATTATTGCACTTTTAGCTTTTACTGGAACAATTGCAATTTCATATATTCCATTCATTCTAAGACTAGTTGATCCTTATTTTGAAGTGCAGACTTTCCCTCTTAACGGATCCGATGCTCTCTGGTGGGTGATGTTAATGCATCTATGCGTAACTGATATCTTCTCTGTAATGGGTTGGGTAGTTATGATTTCAATGATGTTTGATGTTGTTGAGGATAGCCAAATGAGAACAGGAAGGAGAGACGAAGGACTCTTTTTGTCTGGTCCGGGATTATTTCAAAAAATATTTTCAGGTCTTGGTGTTTTTATAATAGGTTTTGTATTGCAGTTCCTAGGTTTCGATAACTCTCAATCTAACGTTGAGCAGATGCAAGAACCCATCAATAACTTAGTCATTTTTGTATGCATCAGTGGGCCAATACTAAATTTTGCTGGATTAGGATTCATTTACTTTTATTCTATAACTAGAGATTCGCATACTTCCGCAGTTGACGAGTTAGGCTATAAGACATAAATGTTTTTTCCTTTATACGACGATAATCCAACATCCATAAGGCCTTTCGTAACGCAATTTATTGTTGTTGCTTGTACGATAGTTTTTGTTTTTCAATTTCTTGCTGGAATGCCTGGACAATTATTTTTGGATTTTGGTTTTATACCAGATCGATTTTTTTCCAATTCTTTTTTTGACTTAACAATTATCTCATCAATGTTTCTCCATGGCGGTATTGCCCATATCGTAGGTAACATGGTTTACCTATGGATTTTTGGCGACAACGTAGAAGAATCCATGGGAAGGATAAGGTTTTTATTGTTTTATATTACTTGCGGTCTTATTGCTGCTTTGTCTCAAGCTTTAGTTAATCCTGATTCAAACATACCGATGGTAGGGGCAAGCGGGGCAATAGCTGGTGTTCTCGGCGCATATTTAATGCTGCATCCAAGAGCCAATGTCAGCTGTTTTGTCTTTTTAATCATTTTTATACAAGTCATAAGAATCCCCGCATTTCTTGTATTAGGTTTTTGGATTTTAGGTCAGTTTTTTAGTCTTCCAAGCTCGTTGCAAGATGAAGGCGGAGTTGCTTATTTAGCTCATATCGGTGGGTTTATTGCCGGGATGATACTTGTTCCTTTTTTTAAAAAGAAAGATGTAAAATTATTCGATATTCCTCATACAAAACCATGGCAAAACGCGAACATGAATTTTCAAAATGAAAATCCAAGAGACTTTCTCAAAGACTTCATAAATAAATCAGAAGATAAGTATAGGAAGTAGTCTGATGCGAATATTTTTTAAATCAATTTCCTATTTATTTTTTTTAATTTTAGTTGTTGTTCTTACATACACTTTATTTGCTTTTTACGGTTATTTTGGATCGTTGGAGCCTGGCGGAAAGTCAATTAACAGTGAGTTACCAAAAAAAGTTTTAAATTCAAAAATCAGGAGCCAACTTAGGCACTCCAACTCATCAAAACAGATTCTTTTTGGGGACACTCATGTCCACACCACATATTCTAGCGATGCTTTTTTATGGAGTCTGCCGATGTATAACGGAAGAGGTCCTCATCCAGTTTCAGATGCTTGCGATTATGCAAGATTTTGTTCAGCGTTGGATTTTTGGGTTATTTCGGATCATGCTGAGGCCAGCACTCCTCACAAATGGAATAATACAATCGAACAAGTCCAAAGCTGCAATAAAAGCACAGATCCAGAAAATCCAGACATGATTACCTTTTTAGGTTTCGAATGGACTCAAATTGGAGATAACCGAGAAGAGCACTATGGACATAAAAACGTTATTTTGAAAGAAATTGACTCAGAATATTTACCTCAATCACCAATCGCTGCCGGTGGCGATAGCCTTAACAATTTTAGAGATCCCAATAGGGTTAACGAAACTAGAATAAATATGATGGTACAAGCGTATAACGATCTTGGAAATAGGCAAAGGTATTATGACTTCATTGCATACAACACAGATATTACTAGTTCTCCGGTTTGTACCGGTAGTGCAGATGATAATAAGGATTGTCTTGCCTCGGCTGATACTCCCAAGGAACTTTTCACAAAATTAAATGCCTTAAAAACCGACTCGATAGTAATCCCACATGGCAACACATGGGGATTTTATAGTCCTTTAGGAACTTCCTGGGACGACAAACTTGATGATGTTCACGATCCGGATAGACAAATTTCTTTCGAAATCATGTCCGGTCATGGAAATTCAGAGGAATATAGAAGTTGGACTGAAGTTATTTTCGACGGAGATAATTTAATTTGTCCAGAAGAATCAGATAATTATCTTCCTTCTTGCAAGCAAGCTGGAAACATTATTTACGAAAGATGCATAGAAAATGGTAAGAGAGAAAATGAATGCAGACAAGATGCTTCTCAAGCTGAGATTTTCTATTTACAGGCAGGTCAGTCAGGACATTTTGTGGTTCCAGGGGCAACGCCTGAATCATGGCTTGATTCAGGGCAGTGCAAGGATTGTTTTATCCCAAGTTTTAATTATCGTCCCAAGGGTTCTTTCCAGTATGCTTTGACCAAAAAAGGCAGAAATAACGAGAAATTTATTTTTGGTGTCATAGCATCAAGCGATAATCACAGAGCTCGGCCCGGAACTGGATACAAAGCCGTTGATAGGTTATTGACTACAGAATCAAATGGCATTAAGGATCCTGCTTTTGAAAGACTTGCTTATCCATTAGATGAAATCAGTGATACCCCAGTAGAATTTAAGATTGAAGAAAGGTTCATACCTAACCCATTGGCATACTGGGAGTCAGAAAGACAAGAAACCTTCTTTACTACAGGCGGTTTGGCGGCAGTTCATGTTGATTCAAGAAGTAGAGAAGGAGTTTGGGAAGCATTTAAAAGAAGAGAAACCTATGGGACAAGCGGACCAAGAATTTTGCTTTGGTTTGATTTAATTACAGAAAATGGATTAGTTCCTATGGGCTCTGAAATTACTATAGATGAGAATCCAACTTTTCAAGTTAAAGCAGTTGGTTCTTTTAAACAAAAACCTGGCTGTCCAGATTACAGTCTAGGCAAAAGATCAGCAGAGGATATTAAAAATCTTTGCATGAATGAATGTTTCAATCCTAGTTCAGAAAGATACTCAATATCAAGAATAGAAATTATTAAGGTTTTGCCTGAAATCAACACATCAGAAAATCCAGAAGAACTAATTATGGATCCTTGGAAAACATTTGAGTGTGAAGAAAACAAAGCTTCTTGCAAAATTAGATTTCAAGATGAAGATTTTGCTTCAGATAATCGAGATGCAACTTTTTATGTTCGAGCCATACAAGAACCAAGTGAGCGAATAAATGGCAAAAATCTCAGATGTACCTATGACGATGAAGGAAACTGTATCGAAACAAATTTTTGTTATGGTGGGTATAAGACAGACATAGAAGATAACTGTATTTCGATGTCAGAGGAAAGAGCTTGGTCATCACCAATTTATTTAAGTCCTTTAAAAAAACCTAATTTAGCTATTTCAAAGTTAGATTAATAAGCTCCTCAATATCTCTATTTGGTGCAACCATTTACTCCAATTACCTGTATTTTATGAGATACTTCAATCGTAGGAGATAGATGGAAACAGATAAAGTAAATAATCCGCATAAACTTCCTTTTCTAACGAAATTCTTTTATGGGTTTGGTTCTTTAGCATATGGAATAAAGGATAATGCTTTCAATTATTTTCTATTGTTTGTCTATGTTCAAGTGTTTGGTTTATCTCCTGATTTAGCAGGATTAGCTATTCTTCTAATGCTAGTGATCGATGCTATATCAGATCCTCTCATTGGTTATTATTCAGACAATATGAAATCAAGATGGGGTAGAAGGCATCCGTTCATGTATTTTTCAGCAGTCCCCGTTGCAATCTCATTTTTTTTGATATGGGATCCTCCCGATAACTTAACTCAATCTCAATTATTTTGGTTTTTATTAATTGTTGGTGCAATTATAAGAACTGCAATTACTATCTATGAGATTCCAAGTAATGCTTTAGGCCCGGAGCTTTCAAAAGATTACGTGGAAAGGAGCTCATTGCTTTCTTATCGATATTGGTTTGGTTGGTGGGGTGGTTTAGCTGTGTGGAATTCCTTATGGATTTTTGTTGTTTATAGCACCTATACCGGCACACAAGATGCAAGATTTGTTGCGGATACATGGATGACTTACGGATTGGTGTGCAGTCCAATTATGTTTTTAGCCATTGTCGTTACCGCACTAGGAACGCATAGACACATAAAGGACTTACATTCTCCTGAAATACAAAGAAAAACACCAAAAGTTATTTTCTCTGAACTCTACGAAACGATGACAGTGAGTAAAAACTACATAATCCTGTTTATTGCCATGATTATGATGGGCGTGGCTGGCGGGATAGCTACAAATTTAACATTGTATTTTTACAGTTTTTTCTGGGAGTTTACTCCTTTAAATATATTAACAATTGGATTGAGTTTATTTTTAGCCCCGCTTGTGGGGCTTGTTGTCTCACCTTTATTGGCAAATAAATTTGGTAAGCGAAACGGAGCAATAATCCTTTTTGCAACATCATTAACGGTTGAAAACGGTGTGATAGCTCTTAGGTTGTTGGGTTTATTACCAGATAATGGTTCTCCAATTGTTTTAGGTGCTGTTCTTCTGTTCCATTTTATCGGTGTGGCGACATCAGTCATTTCCTTCACGACATTAAACTCAATGGTATGGGATACAGTCGAGGAAGTTGAAATCAAAACAGGAAGACGAATGGAGGGAACGTTACTTGCTGCCCGATCCTTTGCAGCTAAATGCATGAGCGGTGCAGGAGCTTTTGCAGCTGGTCTAATTCTGACTTACTCAGCATGGCCAAAAAATGCTGCACCTGGTCAAGTTGATGAAACTATATTATTTAATTTTGGATTTACGGCTATAACTGCTTCAATAATTCTTTGGTCCATTTCTTTGTTTACAATCTCCTTGGTAACAACCACCAAAGAAAGCCATCAAGAAAAATTGAGTGAATTAAATTACATAGAAGACTGAGATGATTCAAACTGAAATTGAAAATAATCTAACTGATGGAATGGACTTGCTACATTTAGAAGTTGAGAATGAAAGCCCGAATCATAATGTTGAACCAGGATCTGAGTCTCACTTTAAGGTTGTGGTTGTTTCAGATGAATTTATAGAAAAAAGATTAGTTCAACGACATCAAATGATTTATAGAATTCTTAAAGAGCAGATGACTAAAATTCATGCTATTGCTATCCATGCTTTCACAAAAGATGAATGGCAGGAAAAAACTGGTCAGGAGTTGAATTCACCTAACTGTTTAGGCGGAGAAAATTAAAATACAACAATGTTTCATATTTCAACTTTTTATGATTGTTGCGAGAGAGATTATTCCTTTTTAAAAAAAAGTTTATCGAAAAAAGCTGATGAACTTTCTATAGTAGGTACAATAATTTTGACTCCAGAGGGTATAAATTCAACGATAGCCTGTGCGAACCTAGAAAATCTTTATTCTTTCGAAACTTACATTGCTAAATATTTCCCTTCAATTGATATCGGACGCTCTTGCACAGAAAAAAAACCTTTTAAGAGATTTAAAATTAAGAAGAGGCAAGAACTTGTTCCCTCTGGAACAAAATTAAAACCAACAGATTATTCTGGATCACATATAGCTCCAGAATTTTGGAACGAGTTTTCAGAAAATAAAAATACTATTTTAATTGATGTGAGAAATAATTATGAAACCTCAGTTGGTACTTTTAAAGGGGCGTTGAATCCCGATACGAGAAATTTCAGAGAATTTAAACATTTTGTAAAAGAAAATAAGAAAAATTTTAAAGGAAAACAAATTGGCATTTTTTGTACCGGAGGTATTCGTTGTGAAAAAGCATCTTCTATTTTTAAATCTGAAGACATTAATGATATACATCAACTTAAAGGTGGAATTCTGAACTATTTAGCAAATAGTAAAGACAAAAAACTATGGGAAGGTGAGTGTTTTGTTTTTGATGAGAGAGTTACAGTCGATAAAGATTTAAATAAAGGTTCTTTTTATCAATGTTTCGCTTGCAGAAGACCGCTTTCAGAGAAAGATTTAGAGTCAACCCATTATTCTGCTGGGGTCTCATGTCATCAATGCATTAATGAAAAGTCTGAAGAAGACAGATTAAGATATCTCGAGCGACACAAGCAGATAATTAAAAAACGCAACTAATAAACAATGGCATTTGTACAAAAAATTTTACATTTTGTGGTTTACAGATCTTCAATCACTTTAGGGCTTGTTTTACTGATAACTTTTGGTCTCGCTTTTGGAGTTCAATATTTTCAGCTAGATGCTTCTTCGGATACCTTATTGCTGGAAGATGATGATGATCTGAAGTTCTACAGAGATACAAATAAAACTTTTGGAGGAGGAGGTGACTTTTTAATAGTTACTTATTCCCCTTTTGATGAATTATTCACGCAGGAAACTTTAACAAAGATAGAAGAACTATCTGATGAGCTAGAAGAACTTGAGGAGATTGATTCTGTTTTAAACTTTCTTGACGTTCCTTTGCTAGAAAGTCCAAGACAATCAATATCTGAAATTGCAAGTAATCCAATATCTCTAAGAAAAAAGAACGTTGATTTATCTTTAGCAAAAAAAGAATTCTCTAGTAATCCAGTTTATAGAGGCCTTTTGGTTAGTGAACAATTAGATACTGTAGCCTTACAAGCTATTCTCAAGCCTACAACTCAATATGATTCTAAGATACAAGAAAGGTATCGAATTAATGAAGATTCTTCTCTAAGTGAAATTGAGAAACAATTGCAACTCGATTTACTTTCTCAAGAAATCGATGTTTTGCAGAAAGAAAATGTCGCCACTAGAAAGAAGTTGGTTGCGGATACAAGAGCAATAATCTCTAAATATAAAAATGACGCTGAAATCTATCTTGGCGGCGGCCCGATGATATCCACTGACACAATACAATTTATTCTAAACGATATAGTTTTTTTTGGATTTGCTGTAGGTCTACTATTTATAACTGTGTTGGGCTTTATTTTTCGGCAAATTCGGTGGATTTTACTTCCTTTGATTAGCGCTTTTATCTCTGCAATTGTGGTTACCGGCTTAATAAGCTTTGCAGGACTGAAAGTAACAGTTGTTTCTGCGAACTACATTGCTCTTCTGATGATCATTGCAATATCTTTGACAATGCATTTAGTCGTCAGATATCAGGAATTGTTATCTAAAAACTCTGAGCTAAGCCAAAAGGAGATAGTGTTAATGGCTTCGACACAAATGTTTGTGCCATGTCTTTATACTGCTCTGACAACAATAGTCGCATTTCTCTCATTGATTGTCAGTGATATTAAACCCATTACGGATTTTGGTTTATTGATGGCTACCAGTATCGTCATCGCTTTCTTAGTGACCTTTTCTTTTTTTCCCGCAGTTATTTCTAAGTTACCTAAAAAAGAGAAAGATTTTGTAGAAGATCAGTCCTCTGGAATTACATTATTTATATTCAACATCTTTAAGAATTCCAGAATTAAAATTGTTTTCTTTTCTTTAATAGTTTTTGGATTATCTGTTCTTGGAATATCTATGCTATCTGTTGAGAACAAATTCATAGACTACTTCAAGTCGGATACAGAAATATATAAAGGTCTATCTTTAATTGATCAGAAACTGGGAGGAACAGCACCCCTTGATTTAGTAATAAACGCTCCTATGACAGAGCAGATTGAGGATGACTTTGAAGATTTTGATGATCCTTTTGGTATGGATGACTCTACCAGCGGGTATTGGTTTACAAGTCAAAATTTAGATAGGTTAGAAGAAATTCATGACTATTTGGAATCAAGAACTGAAATAGGAAAAGTTTTATCTGTATCAAGTGGAATAAAACTTGCTGAAATAGCTAACGGTAAAAAACTTAATGATCTTGAATTGGCATTCATGAGAGAGCTGTTACCAGAGGATATTAAGGAAAGTTTACTTAATTCGTATATCTCTGATGATGATAATCAAGTAAGGCTTCAGGCAAGAGTGAAAGAATCTCTAGATGGATTGAACAGAAAGAATCTCATCGATGAAATAAATTATGATTTAGAAAATAAATTTGGTCTTGATGATCAACAATTTAGACTTACAGGAATATCAGTTATTTATAATAATTTACTTCAGAGTCTTTTCTCATCTTTAATTGGCAGCGTGGGAATTGTTTTCATAGCAATTTTCGTGATGTTTTTATTTCTTTTTAGATCTGTCAGCTTAGCTTTGATTGGTATGATTCCAAATTTTCTTGCAGCTGGTTTTGTCATGGGTTCCATAGGCTTTTCTGGAGTTCCATTGGATATTATGACCGTTACCGTTGCTGCGATCAGCATTGGGATTGGTGTTGATAATACTATTCATTACCTGCATAGATTTAAAAGAGAATTTGATTTATCAAAAGACTATGAAGAATGCCTCAAGAATAGTCACACAACCATAGGAAGAGCGATGTTTTATACATCATCTACAATAGTTATTGGATTTTTAATTTTGTTGTCGTCAAACTTTAATCCTTCTGTATTCTTTGGAATTTTCACTTCATTAGCTATGATCATGGCAATCTTAGGTTCGTTACTTTTATTGCCAACTCTTTTATATTATCTAAAACCATTAAAGTAATTATGAGCACATTAAAAGGAACAAAAATTATTGAAATTGCTGGAATTGGCCCAGCTCCATTCGCAGGGATGTTATTAGCTGATATGGGAGCTGAGGTAATTTTAGTAGACCGAAAACAAAATTATGGCAAAGGTTCAAAATTTGAAGTATCCGGTAGAGGAAAAAAATCCATAGCTGTAGATTTAAAGTCCGAAAAGGGAATAGAGCTTGTTCTAAAATTAATAGAATCTGCCGATGCATTGATAGAGGGATTTAGACCAGGGGTAATGGAAAGATTAGGCTTAGGTCCAGAACTTTGTTTACAAAAAAATGAAAATCTAATATACGGAAGAATGACAGGCTGGGGTCAAACCGGTCCCCTTGCAAATGCAGCCGGACACGATATCAATTACATATCGCTTGCTGGAGCTCTCGGCTCCACAGGAAGGAATGGCGAACCTCCTGCTCCTCCTTTAAATCTAATTGGAGATTTTGGAGGAGGTGGAATGTTATTAGCTCTTGGAATATGTGCTGCATTAGTTAATGTCAAAAATGGTGGGAAAGGACAAGTCATAGATGCAGCAATGACTGAAGGCACCGCTCAGTTAATGTCTATGATTTATGGAATGAAAGCATCTGGATTTTGGACTGATCAACAACAAAGCAATCTTCTTGATGGAGCAACACATTTTTATGATAGTTATGAATGCAAGGACGGTAAGTTTGTTTCACTCGGCTCAATTGAACCTCAATTTTACTCAATCCTTTTAGATAAGATGGGATTAGATAGCAATGAATTCTCAGAGCAAATGAATAAAGAGAAATGGAATGAATATAAAGCTAAATTTAAAAAAGTTTTTCTTTCTAAAACTCGCGATGAATGGTGTGAAATCATGGAGGGGACAGACATTTGTTTTGCGCCTGTGCTTTCTATGGATGAAGCAATCAATCACCCTCACAATAAGGAAAGAAATTCCTTCAGCACTATAGATGAAGTTACCCAACCTTCACCAGCTCCATTATTTTCAGAAACTCCCTCTAAAATCAAACACCTTCAGAATCCCATTGGAGAAGATACAAAGGAAATATTAGATTCAATAGGATGGACTGAGCAAATAGATGATCTTATATCATCAAACGTTATCGGTGGAGATTAAAAAAATTTAAAGAGTTCTCATAAGAAGATTTAATAATACTTTCTTTTGTCTGTTTTCTTAATCTTGCCACTTCCTCTGCAACATCAATTAAAAATTTCGGTTCATTCCGCCTTATTTTTTTTCTTGGACTTAAATATGGAGAGTCTGTTTCAATCAGAAGCTTATCTTGAGGAATATGATTGATACATTCTCTTAAATCTAAACCTCGCTTGAGATCACAAACCCACCCTGTGATACCAATATAAAAATCTCTTTTCAAATAGTCTTCTAATTCAGATAAGTTTCCAGTAAAGCAATGAACAATTAATTTTTGATTAAATTTATAATTATCTAAAATACTTAAAAATTCTTCATGTGCATCTCTTTGATGAAGAAACAAAGGTTTATTTATCGAATTAGCTAAACTTAATTGAGACTCAAAGCATAAAATTTGTTCCTCTTTAGATGAAAAATTACGATTAAAATCAAGACCCATCTCACCCAGACATATTGCTTTGGGATCGTCCAAATAGATTGACATATCTTTTAAAAATTCAATTTTAAAATCTTTTGCATTGTGTGGATGAAAGCCAACGGAATAGTAGAGGTTTTTATATTTCTCGGTAATTTTTTTTGCATTTTTGACATCATCTAGATTAGACGATGTAATGCAAATCTTTTCTACACCAGCTTTTAGGGAGTCATTAAGAACGACATCAAGGTCTTTTGAAAAATGACTGCTTGTTAAATTTGCTCCAATATCAAACATAATCAATTTTAACTTTATTAATTAGCTCATACCTTTAATATAAAAACATGAATTCTAAAGAATTATTTGTGAGAGACACAACTGTAATTAAGAAATCAGATAATTTATTCACAGCAGAAGTTTCTGATAATTGGAGTATTGGTAACACAGCAAATGGAGGTTATTCAATGACTCTTGCTGCAAAAGCTATGTCGGAATTCTTAGAGCATAAAGATCCTTTGAGTATATCTGCACATTATCTTGATAGAGTTGATTTTGGAGCCACAGAACTTCATGTAACTCATCTCAGTAGCAGCAAGAGCTTATCTACAGCCAGAGTAGAATTGATTCAAAATAACAAAATAAAAATTATATTTATTGGCACATTTACAGACTTTTCTTTTAAAAATGATTTGAATATTTATGAAAGAGATGTTCCTAGCTTCCCTGATTATGAATCATGTGAGGTTATTCCATACAAAGAGGGATTTAACCCTAAGTTAGATAAAAATATTGAAAAAGCTTATTCTCAAGATTCTTTGTGGTGGAAAAAAGATAAAGAAAATTCGTCATCAACGTTGAATCTTTATATGTCTTGGCCTGAAAAGGATAATATTGACTTATTTGATTTAGTGCTGTTCTTAGATGCGACTACTCCGCCAATTTATAATAAACTAGGGACTGTTGGTTGGGTTCCAACCATATCTTTGGCTTCTCATGTAAGAGGTCTTCCATCCGAAGGTCCCCTTAAAGTAATAGCCAAGACTGAATTTGTTACGGGTGGCTTTATGGAAGAAGATAGAGAAATTTGGGATAGTTCAGGTAAGTTAGTTGGCCAGTCAAAACAAATGGCTAAACTAAGAATTAAAAAATAAGTCTCGAATTTTTTAAGATAGAGGCTACAAAAGGAATTTATTATGAAATTTGAAGGAACTAAATCTTATATCTCAACAGAAGATCTTAGTATGGCGGTTAATGCTGCTATTAACTTAGAAAGACCTTTACTAATAAAAGGAGAACCGGGTACAGGTAAAACTATGCTTGCTCTTGAGGTAGCTGAATCACTGGGGTTACCCTTGTATGAATGGAATATTAAATCTACTACTAAAGCTCAACAAGGATTATATGAATACGATGCAGTGACAAGATTAAGAGATTCTCAACTAGGAGATGAAAGGGTAAAAGATATCTCTAATTACATAGAAAAAGGAAAATTATGGGAAGCTTTCGTATCAGAGGAAAGAGCAGTCTTACTCATAGATGAAATAGATAAAGCTGATATTGAGTTCCCAAATGACCTATTGCAAGAAATAGACCGAATGGAATTTTATGTTTATGAAACAAAGGAAACAGTTAAAGCTATTCATAGACCAATTGTTATTATTACGAGTAACAACGAAAAAGAATTGCCGGATGCTTTCTTAAGGAGGTGTTTCTTTCATTACATTTCTTTTCCTGATAGAGAAACCATGCAAGAAATTGTTAAAGTCCACCATCCGAAAATAAAACAAAAATTAGTTAAAGAAGCTTTAGATATTTTTTTTGACGTCAGGAAAGTTCCAGGGTTAAAAAAGAAACCGTCGACCTCTGAATTAGTTGATTGGTTAAAACTTCTGATGTCAGATGATCTTCCAGATGAAATACTAAAAAATAGAGATGCTACTAAAGCGATTCCACCTCTATACGGAGCATTAATTAAAAATGAACAGGATGTTCAACTACTTGAAAGACTTGCATTTATGGCAAGGAGAGAATCTGGAAATCAACAATAATGCTTTTAAACCTATTCGGCACGCTTAGAAATACTGGAGTTCCCTGTACTCTCAGGGAATTCTTAGACTTACTAGCTGGATTAGAGAAACAACTAGTTTTTGCTAACTCTGAAGACTTTTATTACTTATCGAGGGCAACACTAGTAAAAGATGAGAAACACTACGATAAGTTTGATAGAGCTTTTGATATTTATTTTAAGGGTCTAGAAACTCTTGATGACATTATCGAAGCTCTAGTTCCAGAAGATTGGTTGCGTAAAGAGTTCGAGAAATTTTTATCTGAGGATGAATTAAAAAAAATAAAATCCCTTGGAGGTTTAGAAAAACTTTTAGAAGAATTTAAGAAAAGACTAGAAGAACAGAAAGAAAGACACGAAAAAGGTGATAAATGGGTTGGTACTGGAGGAACATCTCCTTACGGTAATGCCGGTTCTAATCCGGAAGGCATAAGAGTTGATGGCGAAGGAAAGCAAAATAAAGCAGTTAAAGTTTGGCAACAGAGGGATTACAAAAACCTAGATGATTCTATAGAACTAGGAACGAGAAATATAAAAATGGCTCTTAGAAGATTGAGAAAATTTGCTCGCCAAGGAATCGAGGAGGAATTTGATTTAGATGGCACTATTAAGCACACTGCAAAAAATGCTGGGCTATTAGATATTAAAATGATTGCCGAAAAACAAAATGCCGTGAAGGTACTTGTTTTCTTTGATGTTGGTGGTTCTATGGATCCTCATATTAAAGTATGTGAAGAACTCTTCTCAGCAGTTAAAACCGAATTTAAGCATCTTGAATATTTTTATTTTCATAATTTTATTTATGAATCTGTTTGGAAGGATAATAAACGCAGACATAATGAAAGAATTAAAACAGACGATATTCTCCATAAGTATGGATCAGATTACAAAGTTATCTTTGTCGGCGATGCAACAATGGCTCCTTATGAGATCACTAATCCCGGAGGAAGCATCGAACACTGGAATGAAGAGGCTGGTTCCTTATGGATGAAAAAAATTACTACAATTTACGATAAGGTTGCATGGCTTAATCCTGTGCCGTCTGAACATTGGGATTATTCTGCATCCATAGACATAACTAGAACTTTAATCGAAGATCGAATGTATGGTCTCACGTTAAAAGGTCTTGAAGATAGCATGTCTTATTTATCTAAATAAATTTGTCTGAGAACGCTCTAAAAATAGAAAATCTTTCCAAGATCTATCCAGGAGATCTTGTTGCCCTAAATAATATTTCATTAGAAGTTAAAAAAGGGGATTTTTATGCATTGCTTGGTCCAAACGGAGCAGGAAAATCAACCACAATTGGCATTATTAGTTCACTAGTAACTAAAACATCTGGTTTAGTTGAGTTGATGGGCATTGATATTGATGTAAATCACAGCAAGGCTAAAAAAAACCTTGGCGTTGTTGGCCAGGAAGTTAATTTCAATCAGTTTGAAACTGTTTTGCAAATTCTCGAGCAACAAGCTGGTTACTTTGGCTTGCCCAGAAAAATAATCAAAGAAAGATCTGAGTATTACTTAAGAAATCTAGGCCTCTGGGATAAGAGGAAAGAACAGGGAAGAAATCTTTCTGGTGGAATGAAACGAAGACTGATGGTCGCAAAAGCCTTGATAAATAATCCAGATCTTTTAATTTTAGATGAACCAACTGCGGGTGTTGATATTGAACTTAGGAGATCACTTTGGGATTTTTTAATTGAAATTAATAACAACGGAACAACCATCATTTTAACCACTCATTACCTAGAAGAAGCAGAAAAGCTATGCAAAAATATTTCCATAATTGATAAGGGAGAGATAGTAAAAACTTCATCAATGCAGTCATTGCTAAGAGAGTTAGATACAGAGATCTTTATATTTGATTTAAAGGATGAAATTGATTCTAAAAGTATTTCAAACAGTCCCTTTGAAATTAAGATATTGGACACATATCAAATTTCAGTTGAGATAAATAAATCACAAAGTTTGAATGAAATTTTTGGATATTTGAATGAAAATAATCTGAATATTCTAAGTATGCGAAATGAAACCAATAGGTTAGAAGAACTATTTTTGGACTTAACAGAAAAATGAATTACACAGAACAAATTAATGCTCTACTTAGCCTTATAAAAAAAGAATTGCACAGGTTTTTCAGAATTTGGACGCAAAGTTTAATTCCTCCTGTAGCTACCTCAGTTTTATATTTTGTAATCTTTGGCTCTTTAATAGGAAAAAGAATAGGAGATATGGGCGGGGTAGATTACATGCAATTTATGGCTCCCGGATTAGTAATGTTGTCAGTTATTACAAATTCTTATTCAAATGTAGTCGCTTCTTTTTTTGGAGTTAAATTTCAAAAAAGCATAGAGGAACTTCTTGTATCTCCAATGCCTATATATTTAATTATTATTGGATTTGTTGTTGGTGGAGTAGCAAGAGGAATAATAGTTGGTCTTCTAGTGATGATAACAGCTCTTTTTTTTACCAAACTTGAAGTTCAGAATATTCCTTTAACTCTTTTGATAGTAATTCTTACTGCAACTTTATTTTCTCTAGCTGGAATGATTAATGCAATTTTTGCGAACAGTTTTGATGATATAAGTATCGTTCCAACCTTTGTCCTTACTCCATTAATTTATTTAGGGGGAGTTTTTTATTCTATCGAACTTCTTTCAGAATTTTGGCAAGGAGTTTCTAAAATCAATCCAATCTTGTATATGGTAAATTCCTTCCGTTACGGGATGATTGGAATATCAGATATCAGTGTTGACTATGCCATTTTAATGATTTGTTTATTTATTTTAATTTTTTCCATATTTGTTTATGTTCTCTTAAAAAGAGGAATAGGGATCAGAACATAAAATGTTTGATTTTTTTATTGGTATATTATTTTTCTTTTCATCTTTTAGCTTCAGTGAATTTACAGAAATAAAAAGCTGTGACAATGATGATTCTTTTTCTATTGTTTGTGGATTTCAAAACCCTGAGGATTTATATTTATCTCCATCACAAAATAAAATAATTATTTCAGAATTTGGTTCTTTAGCTCCAAATACAAAATACGGAAAAATATCATTCTATGATTTAGTTACTGAATCAAAAGGAATTCCAAATTTTCTTTACGAAGAAAATACTTGGGGAGACCCAAAGTGTGAATTAAAAAGCAGACAATTATCACCTCATGGAATTGATTTGATTCAAAGAGATGATGGCAGGTATATGCTTGCAGTGGTGAATCATCTACCAAGTGAATCTATTGAGCTCTTCGAGTTAGTTGAAAATGACTCTATTGAATTAATTTGGAGAGGTTGCGTTGATGCACCTGAAAATAAATATTTTAATGATGTGGCACTAAAGACAGATGGATCTTTTTATATTACTCATATGTATGACTTTGATTCATCTCAGTGGGCAATTGCATTCGCTAGTATGATTAAAAATACAACTGGAGAAGTATATTTTTGGAACCTTGAAGAGGGCTTTGCATCAGTATCAAATACAAAAGGTTCTTTTCCAAATGGTATTGATTTAGACGCGAATGAAGAAAATTTATATATAAATTATTGGTTTTCAGGAAAAACAGTAAAATTTAATTTAAAAAGCTCATCTGTGGAATTTGAACATTTAGGCGGTGGCAAAGATAACTTATTGGTTACAGACTCAGGACTCTGGGTTGCTGCTCATGATTATTCTGGTTTGGAGAGCTTACAATGCGATTACTCAATAATTCAATGTCCTTTACCGTTCACGATACATCATTTAGCTTTGGAAAATTTAGACGTGCTAGGTGTTTATAGTTTTTCCAAAGGGCAAATGGGAGCCGCTACTGTTGCGCTTCCTTATGAAAATAAGATTTGGCTTGGATCATTTCATGGAGATAGAATAGCCAGTTTCGAATTGAAATAAATGGAGAGATGGCAGAGTGGTCGAATGCGCTCGCTTGGAAAGCGGGTAAGGGGGAAACTCCTTCAAGGGTTCGAATCCCTTTCTCTCCGCCATCATTAAAATGGAATATATAGATTCAAAATATTTTAGTTACGCTGATCCTGATGATCCTTATCTAAAAAGGTTAATCATAAGAACCATTGAAAGTCTTTCAGGTCAACCTGAGCTCTATAAACTTTATAACGAATATCAAAGATCTCCTGAGTTATATAGAAATTTTTGGGAAGGAAGCGTTAAGAAGTTGAATTTGAATGTCAATTTTTCTGAAGAAGCTTTAAAACAGATACCCAAAGAAGGCCCGCTTGTAGTTGTTGCAAATCATCCCTTTGGTGTATTGGATGGGTTGGTTATCTGTTGGTTAATGAGCCTAGTAAGAGATGATTTTAAAGTTCTAACTCATTCCTTATTACTTAGAGCGCCTGAGACTAAGGGATATCTCCTGCCAGTTGATTTTGCATTAACGAAAGAAGCAGTTAAGACAAATTTAGAAACTAGAAAACTTTCTAGAGAATTTCTCTCGAACGGAGGATCAATTGTTATTTTTCCAAGTGGATGTGTGTCGACTAAGTTGAAAATGAGCGAAAAAATTGCTTTTGATTGCGAGTGGAAAGTATTTACTTCTAGGCTTATTAAACAAACTGATGCAACTATAGTTCCTATTTATTTTCAAGGACAAAATTCTGAGTTATTTCATTTAGCTAGTCGTTTTGGATTGATGTTGAGATCTGCACTACTATTCAGGGAAGTAAGAAGAAGAATGGGTACCGAAGTTCCCGTGACTATTGGTAAACCATTGAAACTGAAAGATTTTGAGGAAAACATATCAAATCAAGATCTGGTAAAAAGTTTAAGAACTTTAACTTATTCTTTAGACCCCAATTTACCTCCAGATCCTCCCATTGGCATGGAGTTATAAAAATTTCTAATTAATAGAATTATAAATATCTTGAAAAATATTAGTTTTCCTAATAAATTAGGCTTATTAATATTTCTGGGGGGAGATGTTAGTTTTAAGCAGAAAAAAAGATCAAAAGTTATTGATCGGTGAAAATGTAACCATCACTGTTCTTGAAATTAAGGGCAGCCAAGTCAGATTAGGAATTACTGCACCAAATCAAGTTCCAGTCCATCGAGAAGAGATAGTCTCTTTAGAGAAGACTACTTAACCCTTTCTACTTTATACTTAGATTTTTAACGGGCGCCCGTAGCTCAGTTGGATAGAGCACCAGGCTACGAACTTGGGTGTCGGAGGTTCGAATCCTTCCGGGCGTGCCATTTTTTTATAGTAAAATAAGTCATGGCATTAGAACTAAATAGCAGTAAGCAACCCTTCGTAAAGATTAATTCCCCAAAATATAATCTTAAATTTCCTTTCGAAAGAAATTTTGATCTGACGGATCTTATTCTTTTTACTAAGGGCGATGAACCATATCAGCATTTTGCAAACCTACGAAATAACGCACCGGTATATTTTCATGAAACTGGTCCAGAAGATTCTGAACCTGGATTCTGGGTTTTAACAAAATATAAAGATATTGAGTTTGTATCAAAAAATCAGGAAATTTTTTCATCTCAGCTGGCTGGCGGAACTGCACTTACCCATGGTTTTGAACAACAAGATGATTTACCGTTGTATAGATCAACCATGGATCATATGCTCAGTCTAGATGGTATGTTGCATTTGAGTATGCGAAACCCACACATGGCCTTTTTTAATCCGAAGTACGTATCTAATTTAAGAAAAAAAGTAGAGCTTAAAGTTGATCAGCTATTGGATCAAATTGCACCTTTGGGAAGATGTAATCTTGTTGAGACAGTTTCAGCAGAGGTCCCAATGTTTACTTTGTGTGAAATGTTAGGAGTCCCTGAAGAAGACAGACCCAAAATCATCGAATGGATGAAATTTCTTGAAATGGCTCAACTTATTGCTGCTACTCAAGCTGCAGAAAAAGGTGATATTGAATTTTCAGAAGAGCACACTCAAGCAGCTCCTGATCCTGCTCTAGTAGAAATGTTTACTAATATGGTCGCAGAGATGTTTGATTATGGTAGGACAATTCTAGAATCTAGAAGAAAGGATCCTAAAGATGATCTATTATCTGTGATTGCAAATATTGAAGTTGAAGGAGAAAAACTACCTAATGAGTATCTAGATGGTTCCTGGTTGTTAATAATTTTTGCAGGAAATGATACGACAAGAAATTCTATCAGCGGAACGATGAATTTATTGTCTGAGAATCCTGATCAAAAAAACTTAGTTTTAAATGATAAAAGTCTTTTACCAAATATGGTTCATGAATCAATAAGAATGGTTTCTCCTGTAAGGTATATGAGAAGAACCACTAAATGCGATACTCAAATTGGAGATCAAGAGATCGGACCAAATGAAAAGGTTTCACTATGGTACGGCGCCGCAAATAGAGATCCAGAAATATTTACTAATCCCGATAAATTTGATGTAACTAGAGAGAATGCAAAAAAACATCTTGCCTTTGGTTACGGACGACACTTATGCCTAGGTAAACATACGGCTAACATGCAGTTAGAAGTTGTCTATGAAAAAATATTCTCAAGGTTTCCTGAAATGGAACAGGATGGAGAAATGATCTTAACCCCGAATAATTTTGTTAACGCCATCCAAGACGTCCCGGTTAAGTTTAATCCAGAAAAATAGTCCTTGATTATGAAATCTCATCATATTTTATGTTTGTTTTGTTATTCGCTTAGCCTTGCAGCAGCAGCAGTTAGTCTTAGTGCAATCGATTCATTTGGCTTTCATTTATGGGTTGATATTGTCATTGCGCATGTTGTTAGCACTTTAGTAATTTTTCTATTCAGTACCTTCTATTCTAATTCTAGCTTGTATGATCCTTACTGGTCTGTAGCGCCAGTTCCTATTTACTTTTTCATTGCTTTATCTGATGAAAGCGGTATTAACCTTGAACGTATTTTCCTGGTAGGTATTCCGGTAAGTTACTGGGCATTCAGATTGACTCATAATTGGTTGCGCACTTGGCCAGGTTTATCCAAAGAAGATTTTAGATATGTGAATCTGTACGAAACTTTTGGATCTTTCAAATGGTTCATAAATCTTTTTGGGATTCATCTTTTTCCTACTTTGATTGTAAATTTGTGTTTGTTCCCTTTATATTTTTATTTTATTGAAAACTCAGCAGATGTAAGTTCATTTGATTATTTAATATGTTTGTTTACTCTCTCTATGGTTTTACTTGAACAGATATCCGATGAACAAATGCATATTTTTAAAGCGAATATTGAGAATAAAGGGAAAACCATGAATGAGGGTTTATGGAAATATTCTCGTCATCCAAACTACCTTGGCGAAGTAGGTTTTTGGTTTGGATTATGTGGTTTTGGGTTAATCGGTACAAATGGTTCTGTTTTTCTTTTGATTTGCCCTATAGCCATGTTATTAATGTTTATGTTTGCATCTATTCCAATGATGGACAATAGAAGCCTGGAAAATAGACCTGATTATGCAGATTATATGAAAAAAACTTCCTCTTTAATGCTTTTTCCAAGCAAAAAATGACGACTCATCAATTAGTAATGCTGGTTTGGAGCTTGGTAGGCCTGTCAGTATTTATTTATTTATTTTATCAAACAGCACCTTACGGAAGACATCAAGAAAAAGGATGGGGCTTTGAAATAAGTTCTCGATGGGGTTGGATCCTTATGGAATCTCCAGCTTTCTATTTAATGTTAATTTTCTTGATTTTGAATTTTTCAAATAGTTCAAATTTTTCAATTTTTGCTGCTATCTTATTTATGATTCATTACTTTAACCGAAGTTTCATTTGGCCAATTAGAGCAAGAATAAAAAATAAGAGCATGCCAGTGACTATAGCTTTATCTGCTTTTTTATTTAATTTTGTTAATGTTTATATCCAAGGAACTTGGCTGTTTTATATATCAGACTATGCAACTAGCCATTTTTACTCTGTTCCATTTTTCTTGGGTCTTAGTCTTTTTTTTATTGGAATGTTTATAAACATTAAATCAGATGAAATTTTATTCTCTTTAAGAAAGAAAAATGAGGGATATCAAGTGCCAAAAGGGTTCATGTATAAATATGTATCTTGTCCGAATTATTTAGGTGAGTTTATAGAATGGTTAGGGTGGGCAATAATGACACTTAGCACAGCCGGTTTTGTATTTTTTTTCTGGACAGTAGCTAATTTACTTCCAAGAGCTGTTGCTAACCACAAATGGTACAAAGATAACTTTGAAGATTATCCTAAAGATAGAAAAGCTGTAATTCCTAAACTTTTATAGTTTTTCTTCTATTTTGTCTATTCTCTTTTCTAGTTCAGAGATCTTCTTGAGAATCTCATTGATCTCATCACTTTTAGCAAAACCAGCGCCTTGAATATATTTTTCTAATGCAGGTTTTAGGATTTTTTCTATATTTTTGATGTCTTTTGCAATAGTAAAAGGATTCATAATTTTTGTAAGTTAATTGTTATAATTTTAACATTCGGAGGGAGAAATGGATTTAACAACAAAAGTTATTTTGATTGTCTTATTTGTGTTTTTTGCAACACTTTCCCTTTTTTTTATTATTGATCCTAATTTGATTAGCATTTTTCCCGGTGCGGGTTTTACCGAGCAGGAAATGTACGAGTGGAGATTACGAACAATCATTCCTTCTCTTTATCTTACAATTTGTTATTTCATTTACAGATTTTTTGCAGGAAAAAATCCTACCTCAACTTTGTGGCCCATTTATATTGTGATAACTTCATTTGTAATTACCCAGTTTATAGCTTTTTTCTTTATGGGAATTTCAATAACTCAAGTCGTCTGCTTTCTGATAACAATCGCCACAGCTTTTGCTCTTAGAATGGCTGACTTAAAAAGAAGCAGGCAAATAATAGGTAGATTCTAGCAGTGTCTTCTCAGGCTCAAGGACTTCTCTGTCAATATTTATCCGAGGATATGTCTGGCATAAATTTAGGAACTTTAGACCTACCAGAAATCGAAAAAGATTTAGTAAAAATAAAAATATCACACGCTTCATTAAATTTTCCAGATTGGTTGATGTCCCAAGGAAAATATCAAAGAAAACCAGAACTACCATTTTTCTTAGGTATGGAAGGCTCTGGAATTATTGAATCTATTGGTCCGGATGCAAAAGAGTTACAAATTGGTGATGAAGTAATGTTTGGCGGTTGGGGACATGGGGCAATGGCCAACTATATTGTTTTGCCTGCATCCAAAATAACAAAGAAACCTAGTGCTTTAAACATGGCAGAAGCAGCTGCTTTTGCCACTGCTTATACTACTGCATATGTCTCATTGATTAGGAGAGGGGAGATGAAACCCGATGATGTAGTTCTCATTCATGGTTCATCAGGTGGAGTTGGTATGGCTGCTGTTCAACTTGCAAAAATGTTTGGCAATAGGGTGATTGCAACGGGAACATCTGATGAGAAACTCCAGATTGTTAAATCATGGGGGGCAGATCATGTCTTGAATACTTTGAAAGATGGCATTACTGCTTTTAGAGAAGAAGTTAAAGATCTAACTGATGGTAAAGGAGCTGATGTTATCTATGATCCAGTAGGAGGAGATGTTTTTGATGAGTCCATTCGTTGTATAAATTGGAATGGAAGATTATTAATTGTTGGTTTCACAAGCGGGAGATTGCCTAGCCTGCCAGTAAATATAGCCCTTATAAAAGGTTTTTCGGTAATTGGCGTCAGAGCTGGTGAATACGGTATTCGAGATCCTGAAAAGGGAGCAGAAACGAAAAAAATTATCCATGAACTTGCGGAGACAGGAAATTTAAAGCCACATATATGTAGAGAATTTAATCTAACTGATGCAAAAGATGCCTTGGTATATTTATCTGAAAGAAAATTAGTTGGAAAAGTGGTTATCAAAAATAATTTATGAATTACCTATCATCTAAGCTGTATGAGAAAAAATCATACGGTTACTTTGTCCTAGGAGTTTTAACTACCGTTTATAGTTTTAACTTCATCGACAGACAGCTTCTAGTAATTCTCCAAGAATCTATCAAGGCAGAAATGGGTTTATCTGATACTCAGCTAGGACTTTTGTCTGGTTTCTCTTTTGCAATATTTTATGTTTCCTTTGGTATCCCGTTAGCAAAATTAGCTGATACTTGGATAAGGAGAGATGTCATAGCCATTTCTTTAACTATTTGGAGTTCGATGACTGCTGTTAGTGGATTTGCTCAAAATTTTATACATCTATTGCTAGCAAGAATTGGTGTTGCTATTGGAGAAGCTGGAGGCAGCCCTCCAGCACATGCTATGGTCTCTGATATTTTTAATCAGGAGCAAAGAGCGACAGCTTTAGCGATTTATTCAACCGGTATTAACATTGGAATATTATTTGGTTTTTTATTAGGTGGCTGGATAAATGAATTTTATGGATGGCGTACCGCTTTTCTTGTTGTTGGACTTCCGGGGATAGCTTTAGCTATTTTCTTGAAATTAGCTGTAGCTGAACCTGATAGAGGTATGGCCGAAGAAAAAATTGACGATGGAAGTGCTCCAAAACTTAAAGAGACACTCAAGCATTTATGGTCAAGAAAATCATTTAGACACCTATCCATTGCATGCGGGATTCATGCTTTTGTTTCCTATGGGGCAGGTAATTTCCTTCCCTCATTATTTTTAAGATTGCATGATATTGAGACAGGGGAGCTGGGAACTTGGTTAGCATTAAGTTCTGTTGCAGGTGGAGTAGGAACCTTTATGGGTGGTTATCTCTCAGATAAATTAGGTAAGCAAGACCCTAGATGGTATCAATGGGTGCCTGCGATAACTACACTTATCTATCTTCCCTTTACTTTATTTATATATTTAACAGATCAAACTTATTTAGCTTTGATGACTACTTTTATCACAGGCATGCTATTCAATGCTTATTTAGCTCCAAATTTAGCAATAACTCACTCGTTGGTTGGATTAAGAATGAGGGCAATGTCCTCTGCGATATTATTCTTTATTCTTAATTTCATTGGTTTAGGATTTGGTCCAATGGTTATTGGCTTTGTCAGTGATATGATTAATCCAACTTACGGAATAGAGTCTATACGCTATGCGTTACTTATCGTAATTCCTATTTCAACTGTATGGTCTGCCACTCATTATTTTATTGCTGCCAAGCATATTAGAGATGATCTAGAATTAGCACCAAAATAAAATGTCAAAAAAAATTCTAATATTTTTATCAATAGCTTTATTTCTGTACTTGTTTGATTGGTTTTTAAACAATGACAATGAAAATATGATTTACGTTAGCGATAACGACATTGATTTTCTGGTGGCTACTTGGAACGATCAAATGCAAAGACCCCCAAGTGAAGAAGAGCTAAAGACCATTATAGAAAACTTTATACAAAACGAAGTTTTATATCGAGAAGCCTTGAAACTAAATTTAGATAGAGGAGATATTATTGTCAAAAGAAGACTTGTTCAAAAATTAGGTTTTTTGAAACAAGAAGAAGGTGTGAAAATCCCGAATGATAAAGAGTTAAAAAAATTTTTTGATGAGAATAAAAGTGAATTTAGGATTCCTAAAAGGTTAAGTTTTAACCATATCTTTTTCTCAAAAGAATCTCGCTCATTAAAGGAAGTAAAACAATACCTAGAAGATAAAAATATAAAGGGCGATCCATTTTTATTAGGAAGAAATTTTTCAGATAAAACCATAAGACAAATACAAAGAGATTTCGGAGATAAGTTTGCCGCTTCATTGGATGAACTAACAACTCTTAAAAACGATCTCATAATTGAATCTATTTATGGGTGGCACATAGTAAATGTATCTAACATTGAAGTTTCTTATTTACCTGAATTTAATTTCATCAAAGATAAACTTTTAGATACTTATTTATTAGTAAAAAAGGATGAAGTCTTAAAAAAGTATACAGAGGATTTAATAAAATCTTACGACGTATCTTTAAGCAAAAAATATAGTTTTGAGTAAATTAATTTTTTATTTATTTTTGTTGGTTTTTGCGAGCTTTGAAGTCAATTCTCATGAGTTTACACCTGCACAACTTGAAATTACTCAAATTTCCGAATCTGACTATTTAGTCAACTGGAAATTTCCCTTAAATCAATCTTCTAAATCAAAAATAAATTTTCCTGAATTTTGCTCTTCTGAAGATGATTTATTTCCAAAAAGAAGTGGAAAATATTTATTAGAAATAATTGAATTAAATTGTGCAAAACCTCTTAAAGGATCCACTTTGAATGTCACTAATATGTCATTTATGACAGATGTGATGGTGACAATTAGATTTATTAACGATGAAATCTTTCAAGACTACATTACTTCGGAAAATACAGACTTAGTTATACCAAATGAAGTTGAATACTCTAACTTTTCATATTTATTCATGGGATTTGAACATCTGCTGGGAGGGTATGATCATATCTTATTTGTATTTGGATTGGTTTTTCTAATTAGCGGTTGGTTTAATTTAATAAAAACAATTACATCCTTTACGGTTGCTCATAGCATTACTTTGGCCTTGTCTTCTCTGGGCGTAGTTAGATTACCTCAAACTGCAACCGAAGCAGTGATTGCTTTGACAATAATTTACCTAGCCTATGAGATTTTAGATAAAAAAGATTTAAGAAAAATTCCTTGGCATATACCATTTGGATTTGGATTAATTCATGGGTTTGGGTTTGCTGGTGCTCTAATGGAAATTGGATTTTCAGGGCAAAGCTTATTTCAAACTTTATTGTTGTTTAATGTAGGCATTGAATTAGCCCAGCTGAGTTTGTTGCCAATAATTTTTTCTTTGATTTTTCTTTTTTCAAAAATGAATCTACGAAATGAATTTAAAATAATATCTGCTTTTGCGATAGGAGGCATAAGCAGTTATTGGTTTATTGAAAGAACTTTAAATTTATTTATTGCATAAAAAAAGGAGATTAAAAAATCTCCTTTTTTTAAAACTTTAATTTAGTTTAGCGGATTAGAATCCGGTTGAAACTCATAGTAACCTTCTACAGGGATCATTAAGTGAGCATAAGGAGTCCCTTTAAACATCTGATAGGGCGCTCCTGTCGTAAAATCAGTAGGGAAATTTTCTATAGTTTTTGTATCTTTCGGCATCAACATTAAGTGAGGCCCTGACTCGATAAAGTGTCCCATCATTTTTGCTTTATCGTGATCGCCTCCATAGAAGCTTGAATTCATATTATCCTCACCCATATCACCATTTAGCATCCAAATGTAAGCATCTCTTTTCATGTTTGGTTTCCCACCAGTCATGTAAGCTTCAGCCCACTTAAAACCTTCTTCATCAGCACAAAGGGTATTTCCATGTTGAGGAGTTTCAAAACCTCCTTCAGGCATTTCTAATGTAGCGGTGCAGGTCCATCCATTAGATCCTTCTCGTAACACTTTTCCGTCTCCTCCAACGATTGTTGCAAATTCACCTATAAAATCAGGTGCAGCCTTGCTATAGGCCCAAATTTGCCACTCATCAGAATCATGAGACACATTAGGTTCATCTGATGTTGATGTAGAACAGGATATTAAGAAAACAATTAATAAACCAATTACATATTTCATATTTAACTCCATTTAATCCTTATTAAAACCTTTTTTCATACTCTTGAGAAGTTGAATTATAGTTTAAATAGAACGTGTATAATCAAATTTCATAAAAAGCGGGCATGGTATAATGGCTATTACTTCAGCCTTCCAAGCTGACGATGCGGGTTCGATTCCCGCTGCCCGCTCCACTGAATAATATGAATATCCAAAATAAAATAAAAGAGAAAATAGATCAAGAAAACATACCTTTTGCTTCATTCGCTGTTACCAATGAGCACGAAACAGTATTACATGAGCACTATGGCAATCAACTCGAAGGAGAAGATAAACCGCCTTCGAACAGCACTATTTACAGAATTGCATCGATGACAAAGCCTATTGTTACCTTTGCAGCACTAAAGTGTGTTGAACTTGGACTGATTGATTTAGATAAACCTGTTCATAATTTTCATTCAGATCTAAAAGATTTAGAGGTAGGAAAACTTCAAGATGGAAAAGTTATTTATGAAAAAGCTAATAAGGACATCACACTTCATCATTTGCTAGCTCATACTTCAGGATTTGCATATGATTTTCATGACCCTCTACTTGCTCACCTTATCTTAGAAGAAAAGATCGCTCCTCTCACAGATAAAGAAGGTAAATTTATTAATGTTCCGCTTTCATATCATCCTGACTCTAGATGGGAATATGGGGTCGGTCTTGATTGGGTTGGAGTCATTTTAGAAAAATTATTAAATAAAAATTTAGAAGAGATTTGTAGGGAATTTGTCTTTGATCCTCTTGGAATGAACGATACTTCTTTCGATCCTGACTTTTTAGGAAAAGATAGATTGGCAGAAATGCATCTTATGGATAATGGAAATTTTATTCATTCCACCGGTCTTTTTGATGATTCTGTTCAGTCATTTTTTAGTGGTGGCGGTGGAATTCTTTCTAATCCATCTGACTATTGTAAATTTATGAGAATTTTCCTTTCAGATACAAATCCACTTTTATCTGATTCACTTACTTCTCTTATGACCACAAATCAAATTGGCGATTTAAATTATTCCTATCAACCTACGTTTAATCCTGTTTTGATTCATGGCAACGAATGGTTTCCGGAGATAAAGAAAAAATGGGGATACGGATTTTTGATTAACGAAGAGGATATACCCGAGAGAAGAAAAAAAGGATCTTTATCATGGTCAGGTATTTTTAATACTTATTTTTGGATTGATCCACAATCAAAAATTGCCGGTACTGTAATGATGCAATTATCACCGCATTACGATGAAAAATGTAAAGGTTTATTAGAAGTAATGGAAAAAGCTGTTTATGAAGAGATGAAATTAATCTTTGAATAACTGATCAGCAACATAAGGGTTAGTTTTCTTTTCTTGACCAAATGTTGATAAAGGACCATGTCCTGGTACAAAAGTAGTATCATCATCTAACTTCCAAAGTTTATTTCTAATAGAGTCTATAAGGCTCTGAGTATTTCCCCTTGGCAGATCAGTTCGTCCTATAGAACCTTGAAATAATACATCACCAACGATAGCAATTTTTGCATCAGCTTGGTGGAATACAACGTGGCCAGGAGTATGACCTGGACAGTGATATACATCAAAAGAAATTCCATCTAATTCAATCTTATCCCCATCATCCAACCACCTATCAGGCAGAAAATTTTTTGTTCCAGGCACACCATACATTTTGCCTTGATCTTCTAAACCTGAAATTAAAAATTCATCATCAGGATGAGGACCTTCTATTTTTACATCGTGTTCTTGAGATAAATTAAAAGCACCTCCAGCATGATCTAAGTGCCCATGAGTAATAAAGATTTTTACTAAGTTCAAATTATTCTTGGATAAAAAATCATTGATTTTATCCAGATCACCGCCTGGATCTGTGACCGCTGCATTTTTAGTATTTTCATTCCAAATAACACAGCTATTTTGCATTAAAGGAGTGACAGGGATAATTGCTACTTTTAGGTTTTCCATGATCTAATTATACATATGGAATATAAACATCTTAATGGAAATGGATTAAAAATCGGCGCAGCAATTGAAGGTGAGGGTCCTTTAATTGTTTTGGTTCACGGATGGCCTGAAAGTTGGTATAGCTGGAGACATCAAATACCTTTTCTAGCATCGCTAGGTTATAAAGTTGCCGCAATCGATGTAAGAGGATATGGCCAATCTGATAAGCCTTACGAAATTGCTGAATATTCTATGAAAAATTTAACTTCGGATGTCATTTCAGTAATAGAAGATCTTGGATACTCTGATGCAATTCTATTTGGCCATGACTGGGGAGCACCAATAGTCTGGAATACTGCGGCTCTTTACCCTGATAAAATTTCTGCTGTTGGCGCATTATCAGTTCCCTACACAGGCAGAGGACCAATGTCTTCCATTGATTTATGGAAAATGCTGTACAAAGGGAAATTTTTCTATCAACTATATTTTCAAGAAGAAGGCGTTGCTGAAGAAGAATTTGAAAAGGATTTAAAAAATGCTCTAGAGCTTACATATTTCTCAAGCGACGGAAGAGGGATGTCTTTCTTAGCTGAAAATGCTGATAATCCCAAATATCAAAAAAATGTAAATTCAAAATTTTTGGATTGTCTGCCTGCATTTGATGATTATCCAGATTGGATTAACAAGGAAGAATTAATGTTCTTTGTAAAAGAATTTGAAAACTCTGGAATGAGAGGCCCTCTGAATAGATATCGTGCTCAAACTATTGATTATGAAGAATTAGTTGAGTTAGAAACTGCAAAAATATCTCAACCTTCTTGTTTTATTTCTGGAACTTTAGATCCCGTTGCATTTTTCTTAAAAAATTCAATTCAAGATGGGGCAGGGAAAGGGGCATTTCATGGTCCAACAGCTGAATCAATGACCAAAGAAATGCTAGAGAAGAGAAGTGATTTATATGAAGATCTACGAATCGTTAAATTTATCGATGGTGTGGGGCATTGGACGCAACAAGAAGCACCTCACACAGTCAATGAAAACTTCGAAAAGTTCTTGAAGAGTATATAAGTTTAAGCTGTTAGTTTTTTATCTATTTGGAGGCTAAGTCTATTTTTGTGATTTCGAGTCTCATCGTTAGACGATTGCCTTCTGAGCAGCCTTTGAATTTTTAATAGCTCACCAAATGCAGCAGATTGAGCAACTTCATCGTATTTTTTAAGGTTAGTGATGGATATGAGTTTACTAACATAAGTTGCTTGAAGATTCTGAGTAATAGTATCTATTTCTTTCATCTTTTCTCTTGGAAAGATTCCTTTTGTTAAGTCGCTCATCATCTCAGAAACGTTATAGTCATTTCCATAAAAAGAAGAATCCGTAATTCTTCTCAATACATCTTTATTGGTTAAATGATTAAGAATTCTTTTATGACCGGAAAGAATGTAATCATGAAATTTAGGATCTTCGTTCTCATCATAAAAATCAAATCCTCTTCTTTCTCGTTGCATGTAAGCTGCGACTGACTCAAGAGGCTTTAATCCTTCACTGTTAAAAGCATATTTGTTCAATGTATCCATAGCTTTTTTTTGTATTTTGTAAGGAACGGCTTCATAAGGTTTTTTTGCCGATTTTGTATTCGAAGGATGACGAGTGACATAGACACCCCCGATCTGCCTAGATACGACATCCATACTGGTAATAATTTGTCTCATCAATATAAAATAAGATTGATATACAGATTCCCAAGTATCTGATTTGGATTTAATTTTTTCTACTATTCCTGGCATTATTTCCTGAACAAGCTTGTATCTACCGATAGCATATTCAACTGGATCATCACTCATATCACCTATATTTACTCTTGGATCAATTCCTCTGCCAGGTGATCTCATATCGTCAGCATCATTGCCAAAAAAATGACCTTTCTCTTGCGACCTGTTTAATATGTTCTGTATTTCTTCTTCGGATAAATTTGGGGTATAAGCAAACTCGATTGCCCATTGGTCGTAAAGACCAGGTTTTATATCAGAAAACTGTCCTTGTTCGACGCCTGGAGGTGCAATGTTGATTGCATGATAATCCATAACTGAGGCAGATAGTCCTTCTTCATAAGTTATTTCTGGATTATGAACATCTTCATTGTTGTGCAGAGTCGTTGCTCCCATATTATGGTTAAGTCCGAGAGTATGGCCAACCTCATGAAGTATTAACATAGTTAGTTCTTCTTCAAATAACTTATCGGTATCTTCAAGTGAGAAGTTCATTGAATCAGCAACCAAATTACCAAAAATTCTTTGTTCGTTTCTCATGGATGAGAAATTACATCGTTCAGATGAAATTTCAGAAGATAGAAATATATCTTCGTATCTCATTCTATTGGTTAGAAAAATCCATTCCAACATAATATCCGCAGATAAAATTTCTCCAGTTCTAGGATTAGAAAAACTAGGCCCGTAACCCCCAAACGGTGGGTTGGGAGATGAAGTCCACCTTAATACGTTGTATCTGATATCACCTGCATCCCAATCAGCATCATCTGGTTGAATATCAACTTCGATTGCATCAATAAAACCAGCTTTTTCAAAAGCTATGTTCCACGCGAGTACAGCTTTTTTTATCAGAGGTCTTAATTCATTAGGAGTGGTATTTTCCAACCAAAATTTTATAGGTTTGATTGGTTTTGATTTAACAGAATCAGGATTTTGTTTTTGAAGGTTCCATTTCTGAACCAAGTCTCTATAAGGAGTAATTTCTGTGGAACTTAAATCTGTTACTCTGTCTGTAAAATAACCTATTCTCGGATCCTCGAAACGTATTTCAAACCCATTATCTTGTGGCATTTCAAGAAATGTATATCTTAATTTCACCGATGTATTTCTTAATGATTCATAGCTTGCAGGATTTGAAAAAACATAATCAACTTCAAAATCGGTATTTTTTGGATAATTGTAAATTTTGGAAATAGCGGTCTTAGATCTTGACAAGGATCCAACCTGAAAGCTATCTGAATCATAATCTCTTGGTTCAGATTTTAACTTGGTTAAATTATCACTTTTCAATAATTTAGTGATATCAATAAGATAAGTAGTTTCATCATCATTTTTGTGAGTAATCTCAAAATTTTCTATAACTGAATCGCTTATATTAGATTGAGATTGCCTACTAAGTTCTGAGTTAGGATCAAAATAAAATCCCGTATTCACTCTTATAAGATTTAAGCTATTAAATTGCTTTTCAAATTTAATAACTGCTTGATCTAAATGACTCCCTTTGAACAGTCCTGCTTCGACAGTCCCATTGATAATATGAGCAAAATAAATAAATTCTTTTGAGATATCTTCATCACTCAATTCTAAGTAAGTATTTCCATTTTCTGGGTCTTGATAGCTTTTTAGCAAGCCTTCATAAAAAATAAATTCTTCAACAAATTCTGAGATGAGTTCTCTGTCGTCTTTTTTTGACTCTTCTTTAGCTTCCTCTTCATTTGAACCATCTTCTGATGTATTTGCAATGATCTCAAAGGACAAAAGTAGACTCAAAAAAACTAGTAAAATTTTAATCTTCATAAACACCAACAGGCTGGCTATTATAAACTCACTAACTATAATTTTTAATTAAATCTTTATTCCATGAAAAATCTAAATCGATTACTTGATCTAGCTAAAATTGTATTGAATGAAATCTTTGATTATCTAGTTTCATATTTTGGTGTAAAAAAATTCAAGGTTGATACCGTTAAAGACCTTGTTTTAGTTAAAGATAATAAAAATAATCCGCAAGCTATTTTAGATACGATAGATCATTTTGGATGGAATAGAGCTTTTTTGATGAATATTGGTGATGAAAAGGGTCTTCTACTTGAAAATGCAATTAAAGAAAAAAAACCTAATAATTGTTTGGAACTGGGAGTCTACTTAGGATATTCGTCTATCAGGATTTTAAGAAATCTTAAAGAAAACTCGATGCTAACTTCGATAGAGGCTAGTAATAAATACTACGAAATATCTCAAGAAATTGTTTCTCATTCTGGCCTCAGCGATCAATGGAAACCATTAAAGGGCAAGGCAAAAAATGTTATTCCTCTCTTAAAAGAAAAATATGATTTTGTATTTTTAGATCATTGGAAGGATGAATATTTATCCGACTTAAGAGCGTTACAATGCTTAGAATTGCTTAATGATGAGGCTGTAATATTTGCCGACAATGTTGTTTTATTCAATATGGAAGATTATTTATCTTATGTTAGAGATTCATCATTTTTTAAGAGTAAATTTGTACCTACAAAGAGAGAATATTCAAAGACTCAGCCAGACGGAATAGAGATTTCAATTTTTAAAAAAGATGACTAATCTAAAATTAGATCTGCATGGGTTTCGTCACCATGAAGTTCCTTTAAAGGTTGAAAATTTTTTATATCTTAACCAAGAGAATATGCCCATCCTAATAATCTGTGGTAACAGCCAAAAGATGATATCCATAGTAAAAGATGTTCTTGAAGATATAGATTGTACTTTTGAAGTAGGTTCTGGGATAAACTATGGTTGTATTATTGTTCGTAAAATCTAACTATGCCTAACTTTGACCTAGTCCTTAGAAACTGTAACTTAATTAATGAGAATTCAATATCACAAGTTGATATTGCTATTAAAGATAAAAGAATAGAAAAAATTTCTTCCTCGATTACCGAAAAAGCCAAAAAAGAAATTGATATTAATGGGAAAAATGTTGCGCCCGGAGTAATTGACGACCAAGTTCATTTTAGAGAGCCAGGGTTAACAAAAAAAGGTGAAATCAAAACAGAATCATTAGCTGCGCTGTACGGTGGTATTACTTCGACCATGGATATGCCAAATGTATCTCCAGCAAGCACTACTTTAGATTTATTAGAGGAAAGATTTCAATTAGCTAAAGAAAAAAGCTGGACGAATTACTCTTTTTATCTAGGAGCTACACCGGATAACATTGATGAAATTAAAAAAGCTAACCCTAAAGATATTTGTGGATTAAAAATTTTTATGGGGTCATCAACAGGTGATTTATTAGTTAATGATGATGATGCGCTAGATTTAATTTTCAAAGAGTCACCTATATTGATTGTCACTCATTGTGAGGATAATAAAACGATAGAAAATAATCTAGAAAAAATATCAGCTCAGCGTAAGGGTAAATTATCTCCTCCAGATCATGCTCTTATCAGAGATGAGTTGGCTTGTTATATATCCTCTGAAAAAGCAACAAGTTTGGCTAAAAAATACTCAGCGGATTTACACGTCCTTCATCTGACTACTGAGAGAGAGATTGAACTCTTTGAAGCCAAACCAACCAAAGATAAAAAGATTACGACAGAAGCTTGTATTCATCATCTTATTTTTACTTCTGATGATTATGAAGAATGGGGAAATTTCATCAAATGTAATCCTTCAATTAAGGCTCCTAACAACAGAGAAGCATTGAGACAGGCATTAAAGAATAATCAAATTGATATTATTGCAACAGATCATGCACCACACACCAGAGATGAAAAATCTTTACCTTATTCAGAAGCTCCTGCTGGAATTCCCTTAATTCAACATAGTTTTCAACTAATGCTTGAATTAGCTAAGAAGGGTATTTTTACAATTGAAGAGGTAATTAAATTTGCATCTCATAACACTGCAGATAGATTTAAAATAATTGATAGAGGGTATGTAAGGGAAGGATATTTTGCAGATTTGGTTGTTTTTGAAACTGGAATAAAACACACAGTTACAAACGAGGAACAAAAATCTAAGTGTGGCTGGACTCCTTTTGAAGGTTGGGAATTAAGTTCAAAAGTTAACTCAACTATAGTAAATGGTAATGTTTTGCTTGAAAATGGAGAGCTTCATCCAGAAAGAAGATCTAGCGAGAGGTTAGTTTTTAACAAATAATTACTTTTGATCTAAATTCTCTCGATATTCTGCTTCAACGTTTTCTCTGAATTCAGAATTTTGAATATAGAGACCAAGTATCCCTGAAAGGATTCCCAAGATGGCAATTAAACCAAAGAAAACAACTAAATTTCTTACTATTTCAGAGTCTTTCATATTTTGTGACATACTAATTCTCGACAGATTTTTTGAGAGCCCATTTTATGTTGAGATACTTATTAAATAAAGAAAGATTTTCATGGGCATTATATGATTGGGCTAATAGCGCTTTCTGGACAACAGTTGTAGCAGGTTTCTTTCCGATTTTTTTTAAATCATATTGGGCATCAGAACTTGATGGACCTTCAAGCTCAGCAGTCTTAGGAAGTACGAATTCAATTGCAGGATTTTGTATCGTTTTGATGGCGCCAATTTTAGGAACAATTGCAGATAAGGCAGGTGCAAAAAAAAACTTTCTAGTTTTCTTTGCTCTCTTGGGAATAATTGCAACCGGTTCTTTCTTCTTCATACCAAGTGGATACTGGATTACTGCTTCAATATTGTTTGGAGTTTCTTTATTAGGTGGTTCTGGATCTAATATTTTTTACGATTCATTAATTGTTGATGTAAGTGATGAGAAAAAAAGAAATATCATTTCAGGTTTTGGATATGGCTTAGGTTACTTAGGAGGGGGAATACTCTTTATATTTAATGTTTTATTTTATTTATATCCCGCTTGGTTTGGATTTGAAAATGAAGTTCAAGCTATATTGGTAAGTTTCCTTACTGTATCAATATGGTGGTTTATTTTTACGATTCCTCTTTTTATTAATGTCCAAGAACAAAAACCATCTACCAAAACGGATCGTTTAATAAGTTCTTCTTTTAAAGAACTCGTTAATACAATTTCTAATATTTCAAAGTATAAAAATATTACAATTTTCTTAATTGCTTACTGGTTGTATATTGACGGCGTAGATACGATTACTCGGATGTCAGTTGCTTACGGATCAGACATTGGTCTGGAAGCTTCAACGATGATTACTGCCTTAATAGTAGTCCAATTTATTGCTTTCCCTTCAGCAATAATTTATGGATATCTCGCAGAACGTTACGGGCAATTTTTATTTTTGGCTATTGGTATTGTTGCCTACATATTGATCACAATCAATTCTTACTTTATGGAAACAGCTAGAGATTTTTATACCTTAGCTGTCGCAATTGGTTTGGTTCAAGGTGGAGTTCAGTCTGTTAGTAGAGCAATATTTAGCAAAATGGTTCCATCAGATAAAGTAGCAGAGTTTTTTGGTTTCTATAATTTTGTAGGAAAAAGCGCTGTTGTTTTCGGACCTGCCTTAGTTGGATGGGTAGCTTATTTGACTGGTGATCCAAGAAACGGAATTTTCAGTCTTCTTGCTCTTTTTATACCTGGACTGATCGTTCTATTGCTAGTTCCGAAATCAAAATAAATTTGATTTCAAGCATACGTTTTTTAGTAACTCAGCATCATCGGTCATTATTCCATCAACTTTCATATCAATTAAAGTCTCCATTGTTTCTTTAGAATTAATGGTCCAAACATGAACTTTAAGATCCTTTGAATGAGCAGTTTTTATTAGATTATTATCTAGGACCTTAATCTTTTTCCAATGAAGAGGAATTTGAATACAGTCAACAGAACTAATAAGGTATTTAAATAATTTTAAAAAGACAACATCTACAATCCCCATTGAAATACAGGCTTGATTTCTTATCTTCTTAAATGCCCTTAATCTTTTTGTATCAAATGAAGCAATGCATATTCTGTTATAACCGTTATGACTATCAATAATTTTTGCAACTTTGTTAACAAGACCCTTAATTTTTAGATCTACATTAAACTTAGTATCTGGGAATTGTTCCATTACTTCAGTTAACTTTGGAATATGACCGCCTTTTTTTAGAGGAATATTTCTTAACTCTGCATAAGTAAGATCGCATATATTTTTATGTTCGCCTGAGACTCTATAAATACTTTCATCGTGAAATGTTACAACTTCTCCATCCTTGGTTATTCTTAAATCAGTTTCGATATACTCATAGCCTAAATTAACTGCATCCTGGAAAGCTTCTAAGGTATTTTCAGTAAAGTTGACAGAATTACCTCTATGAACAAAAGGCTGAAATGATGAACTGAAAAAAGGGTGCATTTTTATATATAATTTAAAAAAATAGCATTTTTTGCCTTGAATAAAAACAAAAGAAAAGTTGGTTTGACAGAACTTGTTTTAAGAGATGGTCAACAGTCGTTAATTGCAACTAGAATGAGACTCGATGATATGCTCGAGGTTGCAAAAAAAATGGATCAAGTTGGTTATTGGTCTATCGAAATGTGGGGTGGGGCGACATACGATTCTTGTCTGAGATATCTAAATGAAGACCCCTGGCATAGACTCAGGGAACTCAAGAAAATTTTCAAAAAAACAAAACTTCAAATGCTTATAAGGGGTAAAAATCTTGTTGGCTACAAACCATATTCTGATGAAGTTGTTAAAGCATTTGTTGAAAAGGCTTCTTTAAATGGTATTGATGTTTTTAGAACATTTGATGCACTGAATGATTTTTCGAATATTGAATTAACGATTAAAGAAGTTAAAAAAAATGGTAAGCATGCTCAAGGAGCAATGGCCTATACGGTGTCGCCCGTGCATACGCTGAAGAGTTGGTTAGATTTAGCTAAACAAATTGAAGGTGCTGGTGCGGACTCAGTGGCAATTAAGGATATGGCTGGTTTACTAAAACCAAACGCTGCATTTGAGTTAGTTTCTAAACTAAAAGAAAATATTTCTATCCCTATTCATATGCAAACTCATGCTACAACGGGATTTTCAACCGCAACAAATATGAAAGCCATAGAAGCCGGTATCGATAACATTGATACTTCTATTTCCTCAATGAGTATGACTTATGGACATACAGCTACAGAAACTATTGTTTCCATGTTTGATGATACAAAGTTTTTTTCTGATATTGATAAAGATTTATTTCCTGAGTTATCTTCGCATTTTAAAAAAATTAGAAAAAAATATGAACTATTTGAAGGATCTTTGAAAGGCGTTGATGCAAGTATGTTAATTAATCAAGTACCTGGAGGTATGCTTTCAAATTTAGAGTCACAATTAAGAGAAATGGATGCTGATGATAAATTTGAAGAAGTATTAAGTGAAATTCCAAGAGTTAGACAAGACCTAGGGTTTGTTCCATTAGTAACCCCCAGTTCTCAAATAGTCGGAGCACAAGCTTTGTTTAATGTTCTCGATGAAGAAAGATATAAACATCTTAATATTGAAACAGTAAATTTAATTTTAGGAAAATATGGAAAGGTTCCTGGAAAAATAAATAAGAACCTTTCTGAACTTGCAAAAAAAATTAAACCGGATGAATACATACAAGAAGATTTAGATTCTGCTAAATCAAAATTAAAATCTTTTTGCAAAGAAAATAAAATAAAGGATTTTTCGCAAAGATTAGAAAATGTATTGAGTTATTTATTTTTTCCAAATGTTGTAGAAGATTTTTTTCTTAAGAAGGGTTCAATAAAAGAAACAGATTTAGAGCAGCTTCAAGAGGAGATTGGATTTGTGATTAGAGAATAAAAAAACCCTCTATGAAAGAGGGTTTTTTTAAATCTTTTCTGATTTACGGTGCGTAGCTGATAGTAAGGGTTACACCACTATCATCCATGGATCCATCTTCAGTCTCTAAGTCGTAGTAATATACGCCGATTCCAAAATCACCACCAACTCCCCAGTCGTAACCGATGAGAAAGTCGTTACTTGTATCTTCGTAGTCACCATAAGAAATAGAGAAACTACCTGGACCAGCGTCAATACCGTAAGATATTTGCGCGTAGTCAGCGGCACTATCCATTCCAGCAGCATAACTAATTCCAAAGCCATAGATGTCAAAACCTATGTAAGCTTCATCAAAATTAGCATCTGTTGCACCAGGGTAAGTGTATGTGATGTATCCAACATCTAAAGAAATGTTGTCAGCAATATCAGTGCTATATCCAAGGTATACATCTAGTTCTAATTCAGTTAAATCGCTAGTAGCTGCATCACCAAATTGAACACTAGAACCCCAAGTTCCAATGTAGAAACCGCTATCAGTGGATAAATCAAAACCTCCACTTACAGCAGGGCCTCCTGCGCTTTGCGTCCATCCTCTCCAAATGTAGTCAGAAGTAAGGGCAATGTTTCCAGAAACAGAAACAGCACTTGCTAGTGATGACACTATTAGTAAAGGAAGGGCTATAACAAACGTTTGTAAATTTTTCATATAAGCTCCTATAAGAGAAAAAACCATTAAACACTATAAATATTCACTTGAGTGCACTATTTGTAAGCATTTATAAGTCGCATCATACACTTTTGAAACATTTTTGTATAAAAAATGCCCCAAATGCATACATCTTTTACTGGTATGTCAATAACCTTAGATTTCATTTTTTGGTCTCTTTAAAAAAATGGTTTATTCATGTTTAATACTCATTTCATGGAAGAAATAAAGTACAAAGCTTTTTTAACTCAAGAAACAGATTCTGGTTTTAGCAATTCAATTGAAAATCTATCCACTGTTAATCTTGAGGAAAATGATTTACTTATAAAAGTATCTTATTCATCTTTAAATTATAAAGATGCACTTTCCGCATCAGGTAACAAAGGTGTTACAAGAAATTATCCTCATACTCCAGGTATAGATGCTGTTGGTGAAGTGGTTGAAAGTAATTCATCTGATTTTAAAGAAGGAGATAAGATTATTGTTACTGGTTATGATCTTGGAATGAATACATATGGTGGCTTTGGTCAATATATTTCAATCCCAGCATCTTGGGCTATATCTCTTCCCGATGAATTAACCGAAGCAGAAGCAATGTCGATTGGAACAGCCGGTCTAACAGCAGGCCTATGTGTGAGAAAATTACTTCATAATGACTTAACCCCAGATTCTGGAGATGTCCTGGTTACTGGTGCGTCTGGAGGAGTTGGCTCAGTAGCCGTTATGGTTTTATCTAAATTGGGATTTAAGGTTACTGCATTAACTGGAAAAAAAGATCAAATTGAATATCTTGAATCATTAGGCGCATCTTCAGTAATTATGAGAAGCGGTATGGAAGAGCAAGGAAAGCCTCTTCAAAAAGGGATTTATCAAGGCGGGGTCGATACTGTTGGCGGAAATATTTTATCGAATTTCATTAGCCAAACTTCTCAAAGAGGAGCGATAACTTGCTGCGGTAATGTCGCGAGCGATAAACTAGAAACAAGTGTTTTTCCTTTTATTCTCCGAGGAGTTACTTTGATAGGTATTGATTCTGCTGAGTCTTTATTAGAAGTAAAAAAAGAAATTTGGAATAATTTTTCTAGCGATTGGAAGATTGATTTAGAAAAAATTACAAAAGAAGTCTATCTTGAATCTTTATCTGACGAAGTTGAAAAGATTTTAAAAGGTAATCAGGTTGGAAGAATTAGAGTTAATTTAGGGTAAATTATGAACGATGAATTTTATGAGAAGAAAACTGACAAAGAAGATAGCAAATTTGATGCAATCGTATCTGTAGTTGTCATTTTAGCTGTAACAGCTGCGATTGTTCTTTATGTTTCATCTCAATAATCTATAGGAGTAAATTAATGGAAGTTAAAGAATTATTGAAAGATTTAAGAATACCGGTCATTGGAGCGCCTTTGTTTACGGTTTCTTATCCAGAACTTGTTATTGCGCAATGCAAAGCGGGTATTGTGGGAAGTTTTCCTGCATTAAATGCAAGACCCGCTGAAGAATTAGAAAAGTGGTTCCAAAGGATTTCTGCAGAACTAGAACAACACACCAAAGATAACCCAGATTCACCAGCAGCTCCTTTTGCAGTTAATCAAATCTGCCATAAGTCTAATGACAGATTAGAACATGATGTTGAAGTATGTGTTGAATATAAAGTTCCAATGATAATTACAAGTCTCAGAGCTCCCAAATTCGTCGTAGATGCGATTCATAGTTATGGTGGAGTCGTCATGCATGATGTTATAAACATAAGACACGCAAAAAAAGCAATTGATGAGGGTGCTGATGGCTTGATATTAGTATGTGCCGGAGCTGGAGGACATGCTGGCACATTAAGCCCGTTTGCTTTGGTTAGTGAAGTCAGAGAATTTTTTGATGGACCCATAGCTTTATCAGGATCAATATCTCAAGGTTCTTCAGTTTTATCAGCTCAGGCAATGGGTGCTGATTTTGCCTATGTTGGTACCAGATTTATTGCAACTCAAGAAGCAAATGCTTCAGAAGGATACAAACAAATGATAGTTGAAAGTGCTGCTGACGATATTATGTACTCCTCAACATTCACTGGCGTGCATGGAAACTATTTAAAGCCTAGTGTAGTTAAAGCTGGATTAGATCCCGACAATCTACCAGTTTCTGGTAAAGATGATATGAATTTTGGTTCTTCAGGTTCAGCTATGAAAGATAATTCTTCGAAAGCATGGAAGGACATTTGGGGATCCGGTCAAGGTATTGGAACTATAAAAAATGCGCCTCCTGTAAAAGATGTTGTCGACCAAATGGTAGAAGAATATCAATCTATGAAAACAAAATTAGCTGTCTGAATAATTTTGAGTCAATAGAAATTGATCATAATCCATATGCATAATTGCGAGGGCATCATGGAAAGCTAGAACATTCATACTTTTTTTGATCATTTGAGAAGCTAATGGAGACCTTGATTTAAACTTGTTAACCCATTTATTGATAATTTTAATTTTGTCATCCTCATCAAACAGATCATCAAAAAAATTAAATTTACTTAAATCTTCCGTAGAATAATTTAGCCCAGAAATAACCATTTCTTTTGTTTTTGTGGATCCTACAATATTTTGAAGCAAAGGTAGTCCAAGCCAATTTAGATTCATCCCTAAGACAATTTCTGGATAACCAATAATTGTATCCTTGTTGCCTATCCTGAAATCGCAAGCTGTTGCGATTACTGCAGCACCCCCTAAAGTATAGCCATTAGTAACACAGATAGTTATTTGAGGAGTAGAGAGAATGGCTTCTATGCATTCTTTACCATAATTCTTTTGCCATCTTTCTAAGTTATTTTTTTTCTTTAGTTTTTCTTTTATATCTGCTCCAGCAGAAAAATTATTTTCATCAGAATGAAGAACTATAATTTTAATTTTGCTGTTCTGTGAAGCTTCTATAAAGACTTTTTTTAATTCATCAAGAGTTTTTGTATTAAGAGCATTCATAGACTTCTTTCGAGTTAACTCAATATAGAAAACACCGCTTTTAAGTTTAGTTTCTAAATATTTATACTTATTCATGAAGTGAAGACTATGAGGAAGATTTAAATATTATTTTCCTCTATGAATTTTTGAGCATCTAAAGCTGCCATACATCCAAAACCTGCAGAAGTTATAGCTTGCCTATAAACTGAATCTGCAACATCACCAGCCGCAAATACTCCTGGTACAGAAGTTCCTGTTACATTTCCTTTTAAGCCAGTGTTGATGATTATGTATCCATCTTTCATGTCAATTTGATCTTTAAAAATTTCAGTGTTCGGGTTATGGCCAATTGCTATGAAAACTCCTTTCACATTTATATCATCATGATTACTGAGATTTAAATGAGTGACTACATTACCATCGCCTTTTATTTCAATGAGTTCATTATTCCAAACTAAATTTATTTTTCCTTCGTCAGCTTTTTCAAAGATTCTATCTTGAAGAATTTTTTCTGCTCTCAAGGTATCCCTTCTGTGTATAAGATGCACTTTTTTACATAAATTAGTTAAATATAAAGCCTCTTCTGCAGCAGTATTTCCTCCTCCAACAACAGCTACTTCCTCATCCTTATAAAAAAAACCATCACAAGTAGCACATGCACTTACTCCCTTCCCTAAATATTTATCTTCTGATGGAAGACCAAGATATTTTGCTGATGCTCCCGTACTAATGATTAAAGATTTACATGAATACTTATTCATTCCTTCCAAGATTTTAATCTCGCCACTCAAATCAACTTTTTCGATTTGGTCATTAACTATATTGACGCCATATTTTTCAGCATGATTCTGCATTCTAATCATCAAGTCAGGACCCTGAAGATCTTCATAATCCCCCGGCCAGTTTTCTACATCGGTTGTTGTCGTAAGTTGGCCACCAACTTCAAATCCTGTAATTAATGTTGGATTCAGGCCTGCACGAGCTGCATAAATACTCGCACTGTAACCAGCTGGCCCCGAACCTAATATTATTAATTTCTGATTGTTATCCATAATGATTTTCTATCTTTAAAAATGTTAAAATACCTAAAAACTAGTGAACAAACGCAAATCAAATAAAAGATCTTTTAACGGATTCAATTCTATATCTTTAAGCCCATCAATAAAAACTTACTTAGTTGATGCTTTTATACTTTTTTTGCTTTTAATAGCTATTATAAGCACAATCTCACTGGCTTCGTTTACAAGAGAAGATGCAGCTTGGACAACACAAAACATTGTAGGTGAAACTTCATATCAAAATGCAATTGGATTGATTGGAGCATGGATTAGTGATCTTCTTTATTCTTTTTTTGGTGTCGTAGCTTGGATAGTTCCATCATTATTTTATTTAGTTGCTTTTGCTTATTTGTTTAACAAAGAGACCAAAGAGACAGTGACCCAATCCTCTTGGGTAAGATTCTTTGTTGCCATGCCATTTGGATTAGTGCTAATAGCTGTTTCTTCGAGCGCTCTTGTAGCAATTCATTTCAATTTTGGAGAAAATTATTTTCCTCAAGGCTCCGAAGGAATTTTAGGAAAAATTACTTCTTCTCCATTAATTTTGTATTTAAATAAAGTGGGCGCCACTATCTTTGTAGTATTTTTATTTCTACTGGGGATCACAGCTTTTTTTAAGATAAATTGGAAAAATTTTATATCAAATTTCTTAGACTTTATTGTTAACTCTTCTTTTTATATCAAGCAATCTTCACTATCTTTTAGAGAAAACATTCAAACTTTTTTAGATAAAAGAAAAGAAAAAAATAGCAGACAAAAATTTCTGGATGAGCACAAAGCCAAGATCAACGAAATGCCAGAACCTAAAATTGTTCCCGCAGAGAAAAAAGTTGAAGAAGGCAAAAAAGTTCACAAAGAAAAACAGCAGGAATTATTTAAGGATCCTGCTCCAGGCGATATGCCTAAAATTGGATTACTTGATGAAAAAGAGTCTATTGGAAAAGAAATATCATCAAAGGAGAAGTATGAACTTGAAATCTTAAAAGAGGCATTAATTACTAAGTTGGCTGAATTCAAAATTACTGGACCTGAAGGTGAGTATGCAGTTGTCAAAGAGACTATGCGTGGACCGGTTGTAACAAGATTTGAAGTAGAACTGCCAAAAGGTATTAAGGTTTCACAAGTTTCTAATTTAAATAAGGATTTAGCCAGATCTCTTGGTGTTGGAAGCATAAGAATTGTTGAGGTAATAGAAGGTCGGGAAACAATAGGTATTGAGGTTCCTAACTCAGAAAGAGAAAACGTTTTGCTGAGCGAGATAATTGCCTCAAAATTATTTGAAGATGCAAAAAGCTCTGTATCATTGGCTTTTGGTAAAAACATTGAAGGTGTTCCAGTAGTTGAAGATCTTGCTGGACTTCCTCACATGTTAGTTGCGGGAACAACGGGTTCCGGAAAGTCAGTTGCTTTAAATTCTATGTTGATGAGCATCCTCTATAAAGCAACTCCCGATCAAGTTAAATTCGTTCTCATTGATCCTAAAATGCTTGAATTATCTGTCTACGAGGATTTGCCTCATTTACTATGTCCAGTTATCACCGACATGTCTGAAGCAGCTAATGGTCTCAGATGGTGTGTAAATGAAATGGAAAAAAGATACCGACTAATGGCATCACTTTCTGTAAGGAATTTAAACGGTCTAAACTCAAAAATAAAAAAAGCTAGAGAGGATGGAGAGCCCTTAACTGATCCTCTATGGAAAAGAAATCCAGAAAAAGAAGATGACAATCCTCCTGAATTAGAAGAACTTCCTTTAATTGTGATTGCAGTCGATGAATTAGCTGACCTCATGATGGTAGTTGGAAAAAAAGTTGAACATCTAATCGCACGCCTTGCTCAAAAAGCAAGAGCAGCAGGGATTCATATGCTTCTAGCAACACAAAGACCCTCTGTTGATGTAATTACCGGTTTAATTAAGGCAAATATTTCCGCAAGGATGGCTTTTAATGTTGCCTCTTCAATGGATTCAAGGGTTGTATTAGATCAAGTAGGTGCTGAACAACTGCTCGGAAAAGGAGATATGCTCTATATAGGCTCAGGAACATCGATTCCTTTGAGAGTTCATGGTGCGTATGTAGGTGAGGAGGAAATTATAAGAGTAGTGGAGGATTGGAAAAACAGACAAACTGTTAGTTATTTAGAAGAAGTCACTAAATCTCCAGAATCTTCTGAAGGATCAAACGGAGAATCCGATGAAGAGAAAGATGAGTTTTATGACCAGGCAGTTGCATTTGTTATAGATTCTAGAAGAGCATCTATATCAGCTGTCCAAAGAAAATTTAGAATAGGTTACAACAGAGCAGCAAGATTAATAGAAACGATGGAAAGTGCAGGAATCGTTAGTGAAATGAACTCCAATGGAAACAGAGAAGTTTTATCTCAAAAAGTTGAACTTGATTAAATTATCTATTTTTTCATTTTTAATTTTAAATTCTTTCAGTTTGTTAGCCTGCGATATTTCAAAAATACAATTTTTTTTGGATGAAAATATAACTTTCCAAGTAACGTATGAACAGAATTTTAATGATTCATCTGATCTTATTGCAGGCAATATTTACAGAGATTATGCAAAGATAAAGGTCTCATCTTTAGTTCCTAAAGAGGAATTAATAATCAATAAGAATAAGATTTTTAGGCATGATCTTGAAATGGATCAATTAATAATAGAAGAGTCAGGTGAGTCAACAAATCAATCGCCAGCATTTTTATTGTTTAACAACCCAAATTTAATTTGTGATTTTTTTTCTAAAGCAAATTGCTCTGATGGATCTTGTCTATATTCTGATCCGTTAGATAATTTTTACCTTAAAGATATAAAGATTGATTTTGAAAATAAAAAAATAAAAAAAATAATTTACGAAGATCTATTTGAAAGAATATCAACTATAAAATTATTTAAATACGAACAATTAGATAAAAAGGTATCATTTGAACCAGAAGTTTCAGACAAGACAGAAAAAATAATTCTTAATTAAGCATGCTAGATAAAAAACTTTTAATTCAATCACCGGAATTAGTTAAAAAAAATCTATCCTCAAGAGGTTACGTTCTCAATATCGATCAATGGAATAAGCTCGAGGAGGAAAGAAAAATAGCTCAGATTAATCTGGAAACTAACCAGGAAAGTTTAAATAAATTATCAAAAGAAATTTCTTCGTCCAAGGACGATGATAATTTAAAACATCAGGCTTCATCTTTATCCGCTCTTGTTAAACAAGACAAGGAAATACTTCAGACAATTCAAAATAATATTGACGAGTTTCTTTTGGACATCCCTAACCTTTTGGATGAGTCCGTTCCTATTGGAGAAGATGAAACGTCAAATCATATTATTGAGGAAATTGGCAATATTCCGGAATTTTCTTTTGAGCCCAAGTCCCATTCTGTTTTAGTTGAAAAAACTGATCAGGGTAGGGGAGTAAAAATTGCAAAGAGTCGATTTACTGTTCTAAGTGGAGAACTGGCAAAATTACACAGAGTAATCGGACAATTTATGATTGATACCCATGCAAATATTCATGGTTATGAGGAACTGTATGTTCCTTATATCGTAAATAAGTCTTCTTTAGTTGGTACAGGACAACTTCCTAAATTTGAAGAAGATTTATTCAAGCTGACTGAAACTCCTGATCTTTATTTAGCTCCAACAGCGGAGGTTCCTGTTACTAATCTTCACAGGGATGAAAAACTTAAATTTGAGCAATTACCCCTCAAATACGTCTGCCATTCACCTTGTTTTAGAAGTGAGGCCGGCAGCTACGGCAAAGATACGAAAGGTTTAATAAGACAACACCAATTCGATAAAGTCGAACTCGTTAAGATCTGTCATCCAGATAAATCCGAAGATGAGCATAAAAAATTAATAGAGGATGCAAGTAAAATTCTTGAGTTACTTGAGTTACCTTATAGAAAAGTTATCCTATCATCAGGTGATACTGGATTTTCTGCTGCAAAAACAGTTGATCTGGAAGTTTGGTTTCCAAGTCAAAATACCTATAGAGAAATATCATCTTGTTCAAATTTTACCGATTTTCAATCGAGAAGAGCTAATTTGAAATATAAAGCTGACAAAGGTAATGAGTTTTGTCATACATTAAATGGCTCTGGACTAGCGATAGGAAGAACTCTTGCCGCGATAATTGAAAATTATCAAACAGAAGATGGGAATTTTATATATCCTAAAGTTCTAAAAAAATATATTTAATATAATAAAAAAATTAACCTAATAAATTTTCTTAGTTGTAACATAGCTATATAAATTTTTAATTAAAATTCATTATTATTTAAAGGAGCGAATAAACATGATCCCCAAAAATTTAATTAAATTATTTCTAATAGCTTTTTTAAGCAGTTTTCTTTTTTCAGTAGAAACTACATCTAATTTCAAAGGTATAGTGACTGACCTTTCAGGCAATGCTTTAGAAGATGCTGAAATAACTATTGTTAATAATTCAACAAACAAATCCAGCACAACTTCCAGTAATGAATCTGGTGCGTTCGTTTTAACAAACCTTGCAGTTGGAGGTCCTTATACTGTAACGGTTACCTCAAGTGTAGGCTCACAGATTTATCAAGATGTATTCTTAAATCTGGGTCAAACTTTATCTTTAAACGTTGTACTTTCTGACTTCGAGTCTCTTGTAGTAACAGGAGAACAGTTAGCTCAGGCGCAAGTGGCTTTAGGTCCAAATAAAGTATTTAACGCTGAGGATCTTGATGCTGCTGTAGCTTATGATAAAGATATTAAGGAAGTTCTTGCAGAAGATCCAAGACTATACGTTGATATAACTTCTTCTTCGGCATACAGAGGTTTGCAATGTAACGGACAAAATCCTAGATACAATACTTTTTCAATAGATGGCATACCAATGAATGATGGTTTTGGGCTGAACAGTAATGGTTACCCAACCAATCGATTGCCTTTTTCTTTTGATTCAATAAAGCAGGTATCTGCTGAATTCGCTCCATTTGATGTTAAATATGGAGGTTTCTCGGCCTGTGTAATTAATGCAGTTACTAAATCTGGAACCAACGAGATTAGCGGAAGCGCTTACTATGAGTACGCAGGTGATGATCTAGTCGGAACTGAAATTGATGGTGTCAAAGGAAACATGGTGCCTTTTGAAGAGAATAAATATGGCTTTACTCTCGGCGGCCCAATTGTTCAAGACAAAGCTTTCTTCTTCATATCTGTAGAAAGATACGATGATGTTGATGTTGATCCTTTTGGACCACAAGGTTCTGGCGCTCCTTCTGAGTTAGATTTTTTAAGTGCTGCAGATTTCACAAGGATTGTTGATATAGCTAAAAATAAATATGGTTTTGATCCTGGATCAATTGGTGGAGCATTAGATAGTTACGATAATAAATTTCTTGCAAAATTTGATGTTGAAGCTGACGAAAATAATTCCTTATCAATTACATTTAATTACAACGATGGATTTAATAACCAAGCATCAGATTCATCACCAAGTGAATTTGAATTCAGCAAGCACTTTTATGAAAGAGGTCATGAAATGCTTGCGCTTAACTTAGAGCTTTACTCTCAAATTTCTAACAACCTCAGCAGCGAGTTGAGGGTAGGGTATAGAGACGTTGATAATAGACAAATAGGACTGGGTGGACCTTTTGGAGATTTTCAAATTGATGTAGTAAATCCAGCTAATAATTCTGAAGGTACTGTTTACCTTGGTGGAACAGATGATTCCAGACAGGCTAATAAGATGGACTATTCAACGACCATTCTTCAATTTTCTCTTGATCATTTAGTTGATAATCATCTTTTAACATATGGAATTGAATTTGAAGATACGAATATTTTCAATTTATTTATGCAGCATTCCTTAAATGGTGAATGGGATTTCTATGGTGGTATTGATGATTTTGATGCGGGTCTTGCCAGAGTCTACTTTGGTAACACTCCTTCGCTGAATGAAAACGCAGCTGCTGCAGATTGGGGTTATGGTCTTGCAACAATATTTTTTCAAGATGAAATACAAACTGGTAACACCGAAATTGTAATAGGCCTTAGATATGATACTTATATGGTTGATGGTAAACCTGCAGAGAATCCAACTTTTAAAGCTGCTTACGGTTACTCAAATACAATCACTCATGATGGTGCTGATGCTTTAATGCTCCGTATTGGGTTCAACACTCAAGTAACTGAATTCACTAATGTTTATGGTGGGTATGGAGGCTTTTCTGGAGGTAATCCTAACGTATGGTACTCAAATATGTTTTCTAATGATGGTGTGACTGCAATTCAGGTTAATCAAAGAAACATGGAAATCTTCACTGAGCCTATGTGTAACAGTGATACTGGAGCACCTACTGATGCAGGCCCAGGATATGCCGTTCCGTGTTCTTTAGTTGCCAAAGTACAAAGTGGATCTGCAGACACAGATACAAATACCACAGATGCAAATTTTGAAGTCCCAATTGTCCACAAATTTGCTTTAGGTCTAAATTCTAGTTTTGGAGTTGAAGATCTTTTATTCAATATGGACGTAATTGCAACTGAAGTTGAAAATCCAGCTATCATCAATGATATTAATGTTTCTAAGACAGGAGAAACAGATTTCACTGGAAGACCTTACTATAATTGCTCTGGTGGAAATGCTAGAGATTCATTTACTTGTTTTGGTCCGTTTGACTTTCAACTTACCAATTCTAGCCAAAGTCCAGTTGGTCTAACTTATTCATTATCTTTGAGTAAGTTATGGCGTGAAAGTGACGTAAGATTTTCTATAGGTTATGCTAATACATCTCTTCAAGATGTGACTCCGATGACTTCATCTGTTGCTTACTCCAACTTTACAGGAGTCGCCACAATAGATAGAAACAATCCTACTGTTGCACAATCCAATCATGTTATCCCTGAAAGGATTACTGCATCGTTGAGATACCAACCCGTCACTATAGAAGGCGGTTATCGTTTTAAAGCTTCGTTATTTATTAATAGATTCCAAAGTAGATCCTACTCATACACTTACGATGGTGAGGAACATGGACAAACACCTGCTTTTACTGATCAGTCATTACTTTATGTACCAACTAATGCAGCTGATCCTAACGTAGTCTTCGATGGTATAAGTCCTGCTGCTTTCTTTGCTATAACTGATGCTGCTGGCTGTCCTAGGGGCCAATATTGTCCTAGAAATTCAATCGACGGTGCTTGGAACACATCTATAAACCTTAAACTTGCTCAAGAATTTCCTGGGTTTGCCCCAGATCATGAAGCAGAAATTTACATGGTTATTAAAAACTTGGGTAACTTAATAAATTCTAAATATGGAATTTTTAGAGAACCTGGATTTCCTAGTATGCAAAAAGTAGCTAGATTAAGTGAGATTGATGATCAAGGAAGATATGTCTACGACAGACTATATTCTCCAAGAGGGTCAAGCATCAGCCCTTACGCTAGTACTTATGAAGTTAAATTTGGATTCTATTACAGATTCTAATATTTAATCTAAGACGAAAACGCCGCTTTTGCGGCGTTTTTCGCTTTTAGTAGGTTTGGAAAATCTAAACAGGCTTCAAATCTCTGAATTGAACAATGAGAGAAATAATTAGCTATATCTGCAGATTGCTGAATGTCTTTACTTTGAAAATAATTTCCTAAAAAAGCACCAAGAAATGTATCGCCTGCGCCGTTTAAAGAAGCTATTTCAGTTTCAATGGAATTAGAGATAAATGACTTGCCATTGTGAATAACTTCAGAACCCAGATTCCCCTTGGTCATCAAATATACTTTATTTGTTTTATTGGAACTCTCTAAGAAGGACGAATTCATAGACTGCTGAAGAAATTTCATTTCGTTTTCATTGCCAGCTATTAAAAAGGTTTGATCGGAGTATTTTTTTATGAAATCCATATGTTTTCTCATGACGCTAATATCCGAAAGACTGAGAATTAAATTTTTATTAGATGATAATAAGTGGCTAATTGTTTTTTTATTGATATCAGAATTAAGCGAATATAAGTCAGTAAATATATAATCTATAGTTTCCAAATCACTAAAATTAGCAAGAGTTAATTGACTGCTTGCGCCAGGACATGCTGCCATTGTTCTCTCTTTATCAGGAGTTAAAAAAATTAAACAACAACCTGTTTGCTGAAGATCTACATTAAGATAAGTTTTAATAGGATATGAATTCATGGTGTCTATTAAGAATTTTGAATCACGATCTTTTCCAACAGAACCAAGAAAAGTGTTATCAACCTTAAAAACCGATGATGTAGCCGCAGTTGTAAATATTGATCCGCCAAGATATCTGTTTGTTATTTGATCTCGATAAACATCTAAGTATTCACTCAATTGAATTACATCAATTTCTATTGCTCCACTTTTTTTTATAGGTAATTTAGATAATTCATCGTTAGATATAGTTATTTCAATATCTACTAAAATATTACCAACATTCAAGATTGAAACATTTTTGTTGCTATAATCTCCGGACATTATGATTTCAACTAAAGAAAGTATTCCTCGTTTAGATTTTGACTTATTTGATAAAGATAAAACATCTCTCGCAAAAGATACCATAAATGCATTTCATGATTATGGTTTTTGTGTTTTCTTCAATCACACCATTGACAAAGATTTAATTGCAAATTGTTTGGACATTTATCAGGATTTTTTTAATTTTCCTGACAACGTAAAAGAATCATTTATAGTTCCAGATATTGGAGGAGCTAGAGGTTTTACTAAGTTCAAAACAGAAACTGCCAAAAATTACGATCGACCAGATTTGAAGGAATTTTGGCACGTTGGAAGAGATAATTTAACTTATCCAAAAAATATATGGATCGATGAATTAAAAAATCATAAAAAACTTTCTCTGGATTTATATAATCAGTTTGATCTTTTAGGTCGAGATATTATGGAGCTGATAGGTATAGGCTTGGGTCTAGAAAGTAACTTTTTTAATGAGATTATTGAAAAAGGTAACAGTATTATGAGAATAATCAATTACCCTAAAATTGAAAATTTCAATACAGATTCTTTAAGAGCATCTCCTCATGAAGACATTAACTTCATTACTCTTCTAATCGGAGGGCATCAACCTGGACTTGAAGTGCTTAATGGAGCTAAGTGGCTCAAAGCAGATTTTTCCAGGGATGAAATAGTAGTTAACGTAGGCGATATGTTGCAAAGATATACAAATAAATATCTTGTTTCTGCAACTCATAGAGTGACAAATGGAGAAGAGACGAATACTCAAAGGATATCTATTCCATTTTTTCTTCATCCTAGATCTGATTTTTTAATAAAACCTCTTGAATCTTTGCTAGGTAGTCATAATCACTATCCTGATCCAATAACAGCAGACGATTATTTAAATCAAAGGCTAGCTGAAATTAAATTGAAATAATAATGATTATTCAATCACTCATAGGAATAATTTTATTAATTTTGATTGCTCTTCCTTTTAGTGAATCTATTCAGGAAATAAAAGTTAAATTCATAATTTATGCATTATTAATACAAACTTCTTTAGCTTTTATCCTTTTAGAGATACCGTTTATATCGTCCTTTTTTGACGTAATGAGTATTGCTGTTGAGTCATTACGATTATCAGCAATTGAAGGAAGCTCATTTGTTTTTGGTTATCTTGGTGGAGGGGAAGCACCCTTCGAAGTTTCGAATAATCAGAATTTACCGATATTCGCATTTACTTTCCTGCCAATGTTAATTTTTTTATCTGCTCTTTCCGCTTTGTTGTGGCACTGGAAAATATTGCCTTTTCTTATAAAGCTTTTAGCAAAATTATTTGAGAAGCCCTTAGATGCAAAAGGACCTATTGGGTTAGCTGCAACAGCTAATATATTTTTAGGACAATTAGAAGCTCCTTTATTGATTAAGCCTTATTTAAATAAAATGAATCAGAGAGATTTGCTTATTATCATGACAGTTGGAATGTCGACCATTGCTGGAAGCGTTATGGTTTTATACATTACTTGGCTAGATGATAAATTTTTGGGTGTCATAGGTCATTTCTTAACAGCATCTATTTTGTCCGTTCCTGCAGCAATAATGTTTTCAAATATATTGATACCCTCTGCTCAAACCGAATTAAAGACCGCTAAAGAAGATTTAAAGATGTATGAGAGTTCAATGGATGCAATCAGCGTTGGTACAAAAGATGGATTAAACATGTTCTTGTCTGTAATAGCTTCGCTTATAGTTTTTTTAAGCTTGGTAGCTTTGGCAGATTTCATATTGGGTATCTTTCCAAATGTTTATGGGGAGCCTATATCTCTTCAGAGAATTGCAGCTTTTATTTTTGCTCCAATTGCCTGGTTAATGGGGATACCTTTTTCTGAAATTATTCCTGCTGGAAATCTTTTAGGGACAAAAACAATTTTTAATGAACTGATCGCCTTTAATGATTTAAGAGATTTAGATACCAATATCTTAAGCGAAAGAAGTCAGTTAATAATGCTTTATGGAATCTGTGGTTTTGCAAATATATCTAGTGTTGGCATCCTTCTGGGAGGTCTCTCAGCAATATGTCCAGATATTAGAGGCACGTTATTAAAAATTGCTTTTAGAGCACTTTTTGCTGCTACACTTGCCTCCTGCCTAACCGGAACAATAGTCAGTCTTTTTATTTAAATTATGGAAATCTTATTTGAGTATTTAATCTTCTTGTTAAAAGCACTAACAGTAGCCGTAGCTATAGTTATCCCGATTCTAATAATCATTAGCTCTATAAAATCCAGTTCTGTTTCTTCTTCTGGAGGTTTGCGTGTTAAAAATCTCTCTACTAAATATGCTAATACTGCTGATGATCTAAAACTTTCAGTTTTATCGGCAAAAGAGAGGAAAGTTTTAGAGAAAAACATAAAAAAAGAGAATAAAAACAAAAAAAAGGAAAAGGTATCCCGAAAGCATATTTTTGTTTTAAATTTTAATGGTGACATTGAGGCATCCCAAGTTGAGGAGCTAAGAGAAGAAATATCATCAATCCTTAATGCTGATACTAAGTGTCAGGAAGTTGTGTTGAACTTAGAAAGTGGAGGAGGGACAGTCATCGGGTACGGTCTTGCAGCTGCTCAATTATCTCGTCTTAAAGATTCAAAGATTAAATTAACTGTTTGTATCGATAAAGTTGCTGCATCTGGAGGTTATATGATGGCATGCATCGCAGATAAAATTATAGCTTCACCATTCGCGCTTATTGGGTCTATTGGAGTTATAGGAGCTGTTCCAAATTTCAATAAACTGCTTAAGAAAAATAATATTGAATATGAAATGCATACAGCAGGTGAATATAAAAGAACAATAACTATGTTTGGAGAAAATACAGACGAAGGTAGAGAAAAATTCAAAGATGACTTGGCAAATATTCATGAACTATTTAAAAAACATGTCGCTAAATATCGTCCATCTTTGGATGTTAATAAAGTTGCTACCGGAGAAGTCTGGCAGGGTATTGAGGCTATAGAAGTTGGTTTAGTTGATAAAATCCAGACAAGTGATTCTTATCTTATTGAACAAAACAAAAAATTTGATATTTTTGAAGTTTCCTTCAAACCTAAAAAAAATATGCAAGATAGGTTTTCTAGATTCCTAAGTTTTTCTATTACCAGGACTATCAATAAAATTTTTGAGAATTTTTCAAAACAAAAATTTATGTAATTAGAGAAAATTGGTTTTCTAATTCACTTAAAGCTTTTTTTAATTCTGATGTGGTTTTCGATCTAGAAAATAGGTATTTATCAGGTCTAATCAATAAGTAGTTAGCACCCTCAAAATAATTTTTAAGTTTAGGATGAGTGACTATTAGAACCTTAATATTCATTTGTTTTAAAATTAAATCTATTTCTTTTGTTAATTTTTTTTTGCTAATCAAGCCAAAATTCCATCCAAAATATCCATCACTATCTTTTTTAGAACCATCTAAATCAAATCTACAAAATGGAGTAGCGATAAGTCCATCAGTTGGATCTCCATAATATCCATTTGTTAAATGAGGAAAAACTTCACCATAGCCAGTGTTGGAGGGAATATATTTTTCTCCTTTTTCTTTGTAAGAAAATTGCTCCATCATTTCACCAATTATTTTAGCTTGTTGAATAGTCCAATTAGCATGAGGTTCTCTTTCAAGTTGATAAGTTTCAAGAAGGTTTTCACCAGCCTTACCTTTTATTACTAAATAAATTTTCCAAGCTAAATTAAATACATCTCTTATACCTGTTCCCATTCCAGCGCCAAGAAATGGTGGCATTTGATGTGCCGCATCACCTGCAATAAATATATTTTTATCTCTCCATTTATCTGCGATACAGGCATGAAATTTATAAACCACTGCTCTTTCTATTTTGCTGTTATTTCTATTTATCCAAGGTGATAAAAGTTCCCATACTTTCTTTTTTGTGAAATCTTTTTCTGATTCTCCTTTAAGAAGCTTAAATTCAAATCTTTCATGATTTCTTCTGCCAGGAACATATGTCTTTAATCGATTAGGATCACATATTTGCTGCACTTCATCCTTGGAAATATTTAATTTTTTTGTTGTATGAGCATCGATAACAATCCAATCTTGATCAAAACCAAAATCAATTAACCTTGCTTTGATATGTTTTCTGACAAAACTATTTGCACCATCACAACCAACAAGATATTTACAACAAATTGATGAATTTTCTCTATTATTTCTAACATTTAATCTTATGGGATTTTTGTTCTCAATATTTACCAATTCAGTATTTTCTAAAATTTCTAACTTTTTGTATTTTCTATTGTTTGTTCTAATTATGGTCTCGAGTTCTGGTTGATAAAAAAGAAGAGTAGGAGGCCATCCTAAAGTATCCTCTTTGGGGACATTAATCGTTGAATAAGGATTGAACTCTGAATCTGTAAAATGAACTCTGCAGATCTTTCTTGAATTTGAAATAACTTTAGATGCAATATTAAGAAAATTAAATGTTCTTAGTTGCTCAGAATCAGTGTTAATTGCTCTTGCGGTTGGACTAACTCCCTCATTTTTTTCTATAACAACTACACTGAGCCCAAGAGAGGATAGTAAGCCAGCTAAAGTTGCACCAACTGGACCGTAACCAATAATTCCAATATCAAAAATTTTGTCGGACATTTAAAATATTTTAGAATAAAAAGATGATTAAAGTTATAGATGTTGCATACCCTATTTTGCAAGTACCAAGTTTAAATAAGCAGGAAGCATTTCTTAAAGATTTTGGATTAGTTACTACAAAAAAGACTAATACTGAACTTTACATGCAAGGTTTGGGTCCACATAAATTTATACATAAGACAATAAAAGGAAAAAAGAAATTTATTGGCTCTGCTTTTTATGCAAAATCGATAAACGACTTAAATAAATTATCTAAATCAGAAGATTTTAGCGAAGTAAAAAAATTAAAATCTCCTGGAGGCGGTTTTGTGGTCGAAGCCCTCGATCCAGATGGCTTGAAAGTTGAAGTGATATTTGGCATGAAAACGAAAAAGTTTAATAAGAAAGATCTCATTGCAGAACCATTTAATTCTGGAGGAATTGGAAAAGAAACTAGCCTAAGAAAAAATCAACCTAGAAGAGTTGGCAAGCCTCGAAGTTCTAAAATAAAAAAACTTGGGCATCTAGCAATCAACGTTAGTGATCCATCCGTTTCTTTTGATTGGTATAACAAACATTTAGGTCTTATTCCTTCCGATAAAGTGGAACTAGGTAAAGGCTCTGGTATTTATGTAGCTCTATTTTGTAGATGTGATCTTGGAAAAAAATTAACTGATCATCATTCATTTCTACTGCAGAGTAACCTTTCATCCGATCTCATAAGTGGATTAAACCACTGCGCCTATGAAGTTGTTGAAGTGGATGACATTTTTTTAGGTCATGAAGTTCTAAAAGATAAAAATTATAAACATGAATGGGGTATAGGAAGACACTATGCAGGAAGTCAAATTTTCGACTATTGGCGTTCTCCCTACGGGCACGTTCATGAACATCAAACTGATGGAGATTTGTTTGATAATCAAGTAAAACCAGGAGTAATTGACATTTCAGAAGCTGCAGGAATGCAATGGGGACCAGATATTACCAAGACATTTGGTAATTCTGAGGGCGTTTAGTTGTATTTTAGGAATGAAATATTTAATTATTCTTTTATTTACACCCTTTCTTTTTTCAATGGATATGAAATTAAATTGTGAGAATGTTCAAAGCGTCCATTACGAAAAAGGAAAAAAAACCATTGACCAGACTAGAATGGTATTAATTTACGAAATAGATTTTAAAAAAAATGAAATTCTAAAATACCCTCAAAAATTTAAACTAACACCTCTGAAATACAAAATTACAGGAAAGAGTAAGAAATTTATTAAAGCTAATAAAAAAATTGCCAATTTAAATAATTCTTATGGCAATTGGAATTTGATGCTTGATATTGAAAAAGGTGAATTAAAAGAAATATTCGATTCAGGAAAACATAAAAGCCAAATTACTTACAGATGTCTGACTTATTGAATCTAATTAGTTCTTGCTGTTCCCCAATAATTAAAACCCGCAATTCTAGGCGTACCTGGAAGGAACATTGTCTCTAGATCTACAATCTCTAATTTTGAGTTAGAAATTATTTCAGGTATGTCCCTATTGATATTGCATCCTCCCATTAACCTTTTCCAAATAGGATTTATCCTATCTTGCCAATTCTTTGTTTTTAGGTCGGGAGCAATTCCGTGTTCGCAAAAAAATAGTGTTCCATCATCCTTGATTACTCTTCTTATTTCCTTCATCGAGTCGTCTAAGTTTTCAATAGAGCACAAGGTATAAGTAACAAGTATTGAATCAAAGGATTTTGATTCTAGTGGAATTTCTTCAGCTCCACAGTTTATTACATCAATATCGAGATCTAATTCAGAAATTCTTTTTTTTGCAATATCAGTTAATTCTTCTGCTGGATCTAAAGCAGTTATGTTGCTTATATTGGAAACATTGTAATGTGGAAGATTCAATCCAGAGCCAATTCCAATTTCAAGAACATTACCACTTACTTTAGGAACAATTTTTTTTCTCTGATAATTAATAGGAGATGATCCGCAAAGCAAATCAAGAACTTTGGGTAATATTTTTTTTTCGTAAAAACTCATTAATTCAATTATATTGTATTTTTAACCTTTTAGACTTGGCTAAATTATATTTTAATTATTCATCTATGAATGCTGGTAAATCAACAGCATTGCTTCAGGCAAGCCATAATTATCAAGAGCGAGGAATGGATACACTGATAATTACTTCTCAAAAGGATGATAGGGGTGGAAAAGGAAACATTACTTCAAGAATAGGTCTTTCTAAGAAAGCTGAAGTTTTTGATGAAAATACAAATTTATTTGAACTTTTTAAGACTGCATCAAAAATAAAAAAAATTGCTTGTGTCTTAATCGATGAAGCTCAATTTTTAAAAAAGAAGCAAATCAAACAAATATCTACAATAGTAGATGATTTTGATATTCCTGTTTTAACCTTTGGCATCAGGACGGATTTTCAGGGAAAATTATTTGAAGGAAGTAAATATCTCTTAGCTTGGGCTGACAATATAAAAGAAATTAAGACGATTTGCTGGTGCGGAAGAAAAGCTACAATGATTGTTAGAGTTTCTGAAGATGGAAAAATTGTTGAAGAGGGTGATCAGATTCTAATTGGTGGAAATGAAACTTACATTTCTTTGTGCCGGAAACACTTTTTTTCAAAATCCCTCGGATAAAATATTAATGTCAAAGATCAGAATATTCTCATATTTACCAAATCCAAGAGTCTGGAAAGCAGTTATTGCTGGGAAATTATGCAATGTTGAAGTTGAGGTCATTGGTGATAAACCAAAAAACCTTCCAAACTGGCTCTGGGATTATGATGCAAGAATTTTAGATGAAGAGGAAAAACAAAGCAGTCCTCACCGATTAGAAGGCAAAAGGGGCTTCACCGGAGATCTTTTTAAAACATCAAAATTCCTCAATCAACATCCATTTGGAACAGTACCCGCCGCCTTCGTAGGAGAAAATAAAATAGGAGTTTTTGAATCCAACAGTATTATGAGAGCAGTAACTAGAATGAGTTCTTCAACTGAACTGTACGGGGGTAAAGATTCTTCACTTAGTTCCAGAATAGATAGTTTTTTAGATGCAAACCTAGTTTTTTCAAGAGAACATCAAGTTTATATTTTATCGATTGAAAATTTGAATTCTTACACTTATGAGAGAATGAAATCTGCGTATGAATTTTATTTAGACGGAATTGAACTTTCCTTGTCTACCAATAAATATATTGCTGGAAACAGGCTATCTCTTGCAGATATTTCATTTGTTTGTGATTTTTCGCAATTCTTGCGAGAGGGTCATTACGAGGAATCACTAGCTAATCAAGGTTTTGAGATAATCTCAAAAAATATAAAAATTTTATATCCTAAGACTATTCATCATTTGATAGAGCTTTCTGAAAGAGAAGAATTCTCATCTGTTATGGGATCTTACCTTGATTGGTTTAAAAAATAAGTTACTCAAAACCAGGCGGGATTCTAAAGCCGCCTCGAATATCTCTAATCATTTTTGAGACTTCAATACAGGTTAAATCATGAAGATGAGGACCTATCACTTGTAGATTTACTGGCAAACCTTCTTTTGTTAATCCAATCGGTACGCTTGTACTTGGAAGATTAGCCATCACAACAGGCCCTGCCCATATAGTAGTATGCCAATATTGTTTTTCTTTTCCGTTTACAGTAATTGTTCTGTCAATTAATGGTGCATGATTATGTTTAATCGCTGGAACAGCACAAACTGGAGATAGCATGACATGGTATTCATCAAAAAATTTTTGCCATTTTTGTTTAATGAAATGCCTTCTGGCATTATTAACTACATAATCACGAGCTCTCAATGAAGTACCTCTCGCAATTTTAGCTAGCTCAGAAAAATCATCATCCTTTAGATCTAAGGCAAGCGCGTCTATGGAGGCAAGTGTTTCTTTATCAGCTCCTGCTGACATGATTGGATGGACAAGTTTGCTGTAAATATCGTCAACTTGATTAAACGTAAAAGGTGGAGAGACCTCCTCAACTTGAGCGCCAGCTGATCTCAGATCCTCAGCGGTCTCGTCAATGAGACTTCTTATTTGTTCATCAATTTCTGCTGATTCCTCTTCTGGCCATACAGCAACTTTCAACTTCTTGACATCATTAATTTTTGGTTTAGGTAATTTTATGCTCCATGCAACACTGTCTTGAGATTGAGGGGCAGCTAAAACTTTCATTGCAATCTCAAGATCTTCTGGACTTCTTGCAAGAGGTCCTGCAACTGACAAGCCATTTCCGGTAAGAATAAATCCTGGTGGTGGGGGTAAATGCCCAACTTCTGAGACAATATTATATGTAGGCTTATGTCCATAAACTCCACAAAAATGAGCAGGAGTTCTAATTGATCCACCTATATCAGAACCTAACTCTAAAGGGGACATTCCAGCTGCAAGAGAAGCAGCAGATCCTCCAGAGGAACCTCCTGGAGTTCGTTCAAAATCCCATGGGTTGTTAGATACCCCATATATTTCATTATAACTTTGTATATCTGCTGAGTGATAAGGAACATTTGTCTTTCCAAAAATGATAGCTCCTGCATTAACTAAATGCTGGACTGCTTCTGCATTCTTGCTTGGAATATTATTCTTCCAATTCGGATCGCCTCCAGTAGAGACTAAACCTTCGACTTCGTAAGCATCTTTTATAGTCATTGGAATTCCATGCAAAGGACCTATTTTTTTTCCCTGCATGGTAAGTTCATCAGCCTTTCTAGCCTTTTCCATAGCTCTATCAGCATCAAGAGCTACTACTGCATTTATCTGAGGATTTTTATCTTTAATTCTCTTTAGTAAACTATCTAATATTTCTACTGAAGAAACCTCTTTCTTTTGAATTAATTTTACTAACTCAGTAACAGTTTTATATATCATTGAATCTCCCAATATTCATTGAAATGAATTTTTATCATATTGATTATTCATTTTCTTTATGTCAATTTATCTTTGAGGTTTTTTATGGAAGAAAGGATTAGAGCAGCTTGGCAAGGAAGAATTTCAGGATGTCTTTTAGGCAAACCATTGGAAATGTTATCCATGAGAGAGGGTTTTGATTCACTCCAAAAATATTTACAAGACGCAAATTCTTTTCCTTTAAGAGATTACGTAAACTATATAGAAAACCCTAACATAAGAGGCGTCGCTCTCAATTGCTGTAAAAATCGAATATCTAAAGCTGAAATTGATGACGACATTACTTACACAGTTTTAGCACTGATGATGCTTGAACAATATGGTCTTGATTTAACAACTGATGATGTAGCCCGATCATGGATAAACATGCTACCCGCTGGTGCAACTTTTACTGCTGAAAGAGAGGCGTATATAAAAATTCTTGAAAATATGAATTTTAGTTATCAATTTGGAGGTGAAAGAGATTTTGATCTAAACATAGCAAGCGATAATAAATTTAATGATTGGATTGGAGCTCAAATAAGAATAGATATGTATGGGTGGACTTTTCCAGGAAAACCAGAGATAGCTGCTCAACTTGCTAGAACTGATGCAAAGTTATCTCATAGGGGATGCGCAGTTGAATGTTCAGCATTTATTGCAGCTCTAGCAGCAGCTATTCCTTCGACTGATGGGAGAAAAAAAGCTGTAGAAGAAGCCCTTAAATTAATTGATCAAGACTCTTCTGCATTTGATGCAGTACAGATAGGTATTAAAAATTCTAATAGGAATATTAATGAAATTTTAAAAAAATATAAAAGCATGTCACCTGTTCATAGTTTAAATAATTTAGCTGTTGTTGTTTGGGCATTTCTTAGTTTTTCTGAATCTTTTGATCAAGCTGTTGGAGAAGCTGTTGCTGCAGGATGGGATACAGATTGTAATGGGGCTACTGTAGGAGGCTTGGTTGGTCTTGCTGATTGTAATGTTCCAGAAAAATGGCACCTACCATGGAATGGCAAAGTTAATACATCCATCGCAGGATTAGGAGAGCTTAGACTTGAAGATTTGATACAGAGAACAATAACAATTACAGAAAAACTTAATAATTAGGTATGGCGAAAGTGATTGTCTTTGGTGGTATAAACATGGATTTATTTGCATACATTCCTAGGTCCACACGTGAAGGAGAAACTATCACTGCATCATCTATAGAATTTTATTTGGGAGGCAAGGGAGCAAATCAAGCTGTAGCAGCATCAAGATTAGGAGCAGAAGTTGCTTTTGTAGGAACTGTCGGTAAAGATGAATTTGGAGAGAAATTAATAAGAATGATTTCATCTGAAAATATCGATACTTCTCTTATAAATTCAAAAGCAGGACAGTCAGGTACTGCTTTAATAAATGTACTAGAAAACTCAAATAATGAAGTAATTTCATATCCTGGAACAAATCAATTGACTCAGCATACGTATATAGATGAAGGTTCTTTATCTGAAGCCGAAATAATCATTTGTCAAATGGAAGTAAATGAAAAAGAAACGTTTAATTTATTTAAAAGAGCAAAACAAAATAATTGCAAAACTATTCTAAATCTTGCACCTTACAAAAAAATCAGATCCGAGATACTGACATTGACAGATGTTTTAATTGTAAATGAAACAGAATTTTCAGAGCTATCGGGGATTGAACTCAATTTGATTAATCAAGATTTAAATATAGACGATATTAACTCTCCTGAGTTATTAAGATCTATTGACTTGATTGTTACTTTAGGAAAAAAGGGTGTTTTGATATTTTCAAAAGGAAAAAAAACTTTTATAGCTGGAGAAAAGGTTAAGGCTATCGATACTGTTGGAGCAGGGGATTGTTTTGTAGGCGCAATGAGTTATGGGATCTTGAATGGTAAAGATTTATTGGCTGCTAGTAAATTTGCAAACAAAGTTGCTAGCATTTCAGTATCCAAAAAAGGAGCCGCCGCTTCTATGCCGTTCTTAAAAGATATACCTGATTTAAATTATTGAGAGGAAAAAATATGTTTAGTCATATCATGGTAGGTGCAAACGATATAGAGAAATCAAAATTGTTTTACGATAAAGTTCTTGGTGTATTGGGCGCTGATGAAGGAAGGTTATTTCCAAATTTAACAGGGCAAAAAAGATATTTCTATTTTTTGGATGGAATGACCTTTTGCATATCTGAACCTATAAATAATATGCCTGCTACTTCAGCCAATGGGTCCACTATTGGCTTTAATATAATAGACGAATCAATGGGAGATGAATGGCATAAAGCCGGAATAGAGAATGGTGGAGAATCAATTGAAGACCCACCTGGAATCAGACAATACGATGAGATTAAAATTTATTTAGCATATCTGAGAGATCCTTCGGGAAACAAACTATGTGCACTTAAAAGATTATGAGAGCCTAAGTTATGAAAGCAGTTTCTTATGCCGACGGAAAGGTTCGCTTCAACGCTAACGCTCCAACTCCTAAAGGTGAAGGTGTTCTAGTTGATATTGTTTCAGCTGGAATTTGTGGTAGTGATCTTCATTTATTGAATTCCGGTGCACATTCTCCTCATGTTGCAGGACATGAGATAGCTGGCATAACTTCTAACGGAAAACATGTAGCAATTGAACCTATCATTCCGTGTTGGGATTGCACATTATGCCATAAGGGTGACTACCATATTTGCAAAAACAATTCTCAAGGTCTAGGCATATCATCTAACGGGGGGATGGCAGAAAAAATACTCGTACCTGAACATTGTTTGTTTGAGCTGGATAAGAAAGTTCCATTGCAGGACGGATGTCTCGTTGAACCATTGGCAGTCTCCCTACATGGTTTGATAAAAACTAATACAAATGAATCACATAGAGTAGCTGTTATTGGTGGCGGAACAATTGGTTTATGCACAGTTCTTGCAGCTAAACATTTAGGCTGCGATGTTGATTTGTATGCAAAATATGATCATCAGAAGGAAGCAGGATTAAAATTAGGTGCAGGTGATTTGTCTGGATATTATGATCGGGTTGTTGATTGTGTTGCTAATGATCAAACACTTGAGTTATCTGCAAAGACTGCCAAGCCTGGCTCATGGCTTATTCTTTTAGGTATTCCTCTAAACGGAATAAATTTACCTGGAGTGAGAATGATCATGAATGAAATTCAAGTATTTCCTTCTATTATGTATAGCTCAACAGACGGAGTGAGGGATTTTTCTGTTGCTGCAAAATTAATATCTCAAAATATTGAAATAGGGAAAACTATCATTTCGCATAGATTTCATCTGGAAGATGCACAACAAGCATTTCAAGTGGCTGATGATAAAAATTCTGGATCCATAAAAGTTGTTTTTAATAATTAGGAATTACCAATATTTTCTTTATGAATAAATTTTTATTCAATCTAATTTTTCTGTTTCTATTTATAAGTTGTTCTGGTGACACAATTTTAGAAGATGACAAACAACTTAATTTAAATCAACTTAAATCGATTGATAATGTTTTTGAAGCAGGCTTAAAACTTATGGCGATGCCTAACGGTCTTCATGAATTAGAGCTTATTGATAGTAAGCAGAAAACTTTAGTTATTTCGGTTCATGGGAATAATAGTAGGGGATATGAATGGATTTATCCTCTCCAAGTTATTAATTCAGAGACAAACTTAATCACATTTTTTAGATGGGACGATAATTCTTGTGTTAATCCATCCATAAATATACTTAATGAATTGATACAGGAAAAATTGAAGGAGAATAAGAATATCCAAAACGTAATTTTATTTGGTCACAGTTATGGTGGATTATTAGTAGCGTCTTTTATGGAAGAATGGACAGGTGAATTACCTATAGAGATTCATACTATTGCAGCACCGCTTAAAGGCTTAGGAAGTCTCTCTCTCATATGCAACTATAAAACACCTGTTCAAGTGCCTAAAAAATCCTCTTTATTCGAATGGAGAACAATCAAAAAACTGGATGGTGCTTTTCAAAATTTAAATTATGATCCACAAAATGTTGAAATCATAGGAAGCAAGGTTACTAGACTTCCTGACACATATAACAATAATAAATTGGGACATAATTGGTCCATAAGCTGGGTGGCTGATAATTTAAATAAGGGTATTCAGAGATGAATTTGTTAGCCGGATCGACAGGATTCTTAGGAAGCAAAATTCTTAATGAACTAAGCCTTTCTCAAAATAAGACTTTGGCTTTAAGTCGAAGGATGATTAATACCTTGCCCAAGAACACAGAACAACTGATTATAGATTTTAAAAAACTTTCGGAATTAGAACTTCCACAAATAGATCATGTCTTTCTTTCACTGGGTTACCCACTCTTGTTTCATAATGTAATGGGGATTATGAATAACAATCTTAAGAAGAATTTATTCTTGGTAGATTTTACTTATCAACTTGAAATAGCAAAAAAAGCAAAAGATGCAGGAGCAAAAAATATATCGATTATTTCAGCAGTTGGTGCCGATCCTCATTCCTGGAATTATTATTTGAATACTAAAGGAAAGATAGAGAAAGAAATAATTAACATTGAATTTGATTCCACAAATATAATTCAACCTGGACATTTAAGAGGGAATATACATCGATTTGATATTCTTTTAGCCGATATGGCTTCAATACTTGTAGATCCTTTTTTATACGGACCTTTAAAAAAATTCAGAAGCATCTCAGCTAAAGCAGTTGCAAAGCAAGTGGTTAACAATTCTTTCAATGTTAAATCTGGAATCAATTATTTTGATTTCAAAGATTTTGATCACTGGAGATGATATGCAAAAAAATATTTTTAATGAAGATATAGAAGAATGCTGCACAAATCCAATAACAGGTTTTTACAGAGATGGTTTTTGTAATACTGATCAATTAGATTTAGGAACGCATACTGTTTGTACGTTAATAACTAATGATTTTTTAGAATTTTCAAAAAGTATGGGAAATGATTTATCTACGCCTAGACCAGAATTTGATTTTCCAGGATTAAAAGAAGGCGATAAGTGGTGCGTTTGTGCAAATAGGTGGCTTGAAGCATACGAAAATGGAAAGGCGCCTATGGTTTACTTAAGAAAAAGCCATCAAAAATCTACATCAATAATTGATATTGAGATTTTAAAAAAATATGCATTAGATTTAGAGTAGAAGTTTATGCGAGCCTTACAAGATATTTTTCAAAAAAACAGCATTAATTATGGTTGGATTATGGTCGTTGTTGTTTTTACCTTAAGTGGGCTTGCTTTTGGGTCTATGGCTTCAATTTCTGTGTTTTTAAAACCAGTGTCTCTTGAATTTGATTGGTCTAGAGGACAAACCTCTTTTGCTTACACAGTGGCATCTTTTTCATCAGCAGCATTTGGAGTGTTCTGGGGTTACGTGGCAGATAAATATGGAACTAAATGGTTTGGTCTAGCAGGCGCTGTAAGCATGGGCTTTATCCTATTCTCATTAAGTTCACTTGATTCAATTTATAAGTTTTACCTTTTATATTTTTTATTTGGAGCTTTTGGATCAGCTCTGTTGTTTTCACCTTTGTATGCAAACGTTGGATTCTGGTTCAGAGAGAATCCTGGTCTTGCACTGGGTATTGCTGCATCCGGCGGTGCTGTTGGACAAGCTTTTATTCCTCACATCAGTGGTATTTTGATCGAAGCATCAGGGTGGCGAGATGCCTATATTTATTTAGCTTTAATATACTTAGCAATATCTTTACCTATTTCTTTATTAATTCAGGAATCACCTTGGAGGGAAGGAGCAAGACAAGATGCAGAAGCAGAAGAAAGGGATTTTCCTTTATCTGAAAAAGCAGTCGTAGTGTGGATAAGTTTTGCCGTTATTTTTTGTTGTGTGTGCATGTCAGTACCGATAATGCATCTAGTCCCACTATTAACCGATAAAGGTTTCTCATTAGAATTTTCCACATTTGTATTAATGCTTTTAATGATTTGTGGAGCTTTTGGAAGAATTTTTGGGGGTATGCTTGGAGATTATATTGGAGCATTGCCCGGCTATATTTTAATGTCGTTGGGGCAAACTATTTTTGTGGTTTGGTTCCCTCATTTAGTTTCACCCTTCGGCATCTATTTAATTGCCGCTTTGTTTGGATTTACCTATTCTGGCGTCATGTCTAGCATTTTAGTGTGCACAAGAATGATGGTATCAGCAAAGTTTGGAGCAAGAGCCATGAGTATTACTTCATTTTTTGGTTGGATAGGAATGGGCTTAGGAGGTTTTCTTGGAGGTTATCTATTTGATATTTTTGGAGACTACACTTTAGCATTCACTATCGCAGGTATATCTGGAATTATAAATTTGATTATTCTTACAATTTTCTTTTTGCAAATTAGAAGCAATAGTAATCCAACCTTAAGATTTCAATCTTAGTTGGAAAAATTATAATTGCTTCCTTTAAAATCTTTCATCGTTCTGAAACTCATATAGAATAAGCAAACCAAAAAGGAGGGGTGGCAGAGTCTGGTTGAATGCACTGGTCTTGAAATTTTTACTCCGCTTTTCACTTAAATCACTCTATTTCACAAGAACCCTTATAAAGTTTGCGTTTATTTAACTTTTATTAATAGGCCATAACACCTAAAAATATCCAGAAATAGACAATTGGGTCACAAATTGGGTCACAAATTGTTAACTTTAATTCAATCCTGAAAAGGGGAGTCTAAAAGAACACAGCACTCGCGAATCACCCACTAATTAAGTTGCTAGACAGTACCTTTGTATAGGGGGTTAAATATAAAAATGGAATTATGGATGATTGGCATAGGGATATTGGTGATCTTCGTAGCATCATTTTTTGGAGAAAAATGTTAAAAAAAATATTAGCTCTACTGACAATCATTGCTTTGATTGTGATCTTTATGTACAAAGATTTGTATACTCGAGTGACAGTTCTCGGGACTCTTTTTTCAGGAGAAGAGCAGTATGAAAATTTAAATAGGTTCTATAAATTCATTGATTCATCAACTTTATCGCCCTCTTCTAATCCTTTAAATTTTAAATCCAGTAAAACTATATCTTTACCATCAAGCTTTAATTACAATGATGCAGTAATTGGAACTGAGGATTTTCTCCAGCGAACAGACACTAGCGCTTTATTGATTCTACAAAATGGAAGAATTCAATTTGAAAAGTACTGGTTAACTGGAGGAGAAAATGTTCAGTGGATGTCTATGTCTGTTGCCAAAAGCTTTATTTCTGCTCTAGTTGGCATTGCAATAAGAGATGGTCATATCAACAATATAGAAGAGGCAATTTCAGATTATGTGCCTGAATTAAAAAATTCACCATATAACAACGTGCGTATAAAAGATGTGCTACAAATGTCTTCCGGCGCATCATGGAACGAGGATTACAGTGATCCTGAATCAGATATAAATCGATGGGCTAAAATTTTTGCTTTGGGCGGTTCGTTCGATGAATTTATTCAAACCTTAAGTGATGACTTCAAACCTGGAACAAGAAATCGTTACAATTCCATGGATACTCAAGCTCTTGGCATGTTAGTTAATCGGGCTACGGGAAAAACAATTACTAACTACATGACAGAAATGCTCTGGCATCCGATGGGTGCTTCTAATGAGGGTTATTGGCTACTTGATTCTGAAGGCATGGAAATGGCATTTGCTGGACTAAATATCACAGCAAGAGATTATGCAAAATTTGGAGAGCTTTACCGTTTAGATGGCAAATTAAATGGACAACAAATTGTTCCTAAATCTTGGGTAAAAGATTCGATCACCCCAGATGGACCTCATCTAACTCCAGGGGATAATCCTCTTTCTGATTACCCCTTGGGATATGGCTATCAGTGGTGGGTGCCTGAAGGTGACAAAGGTGAATTCATGGCAATTGGGATTTACAACCAAATGATTTATGTTGCACCAGAATCCAACATGGTAATTGTCAAATTATCTGCTAACAGCTCATATGGGACTGCTGAAGACACAGGTATTGCGAGCGAACTTGAGACAATTGAATTTTTTAGAGCTATTTCAATAAAATAAGAAAGCGATCACTAAACTGAACAAAGTGGGTCACAAATTGGGTCACAAAATTTTAATCATTCGTCTAGTAAAATCTTTTATCGATCTGAAACTCATATAGAATAAGCAAACCAAAAAGGAGGGGTGGCAGAGTCTGGTTGAATGCACTGGTCTTGAAAACCAGCAGGTCAGAAATGGCCTCGTGGGTTCGAATCCCACCCCCTCCGCCATAACAAAAATGAATATTTGTGTCTTTCTAGGTTCATCAATTGGTAAGGATCCTCTCTATGCCGAAACAGCTTTTGAATTAGGTAAACAAATTGCTATCTCAAATCATAAACTTGTTTATGGTGGAGGAGGGTTAGGATTGATGAATGAACTTGCAAATGGCTGTCTTTCTGCAGGAGGTGACGTTTATGGAGTTATTACTGAAAGATTACTTGATATGGAAGCTGGTCATGAAGGTATTCAAGAATTAGAAATTGTTCAAACCATGCATGAAAGAAAAACACTCATGTGCGATGCTGCTGATTGTTTCATTTTGTTACCGGGAGGAGTTGGATCATATGAAGAGATCTTTGAAATCATGGCATGGAATCAACTCAAAATTATAAAAAAACCAATTTTTATTTTGAATACGAACGGTTTTTATGATTC
>JAOIOC010000041.1 GCA_028140145.1 SAR86 cluster bacterium
GATTTTGTAGTCCAGCGATATAAGATTTTTAGCAAAATCAATTATTCCATCCTTGTTTGAGACACTAATAAGGGCAACTTTAGACATCTTATTTTTTATTAATTTTGAGAAGGTCGTATTCTTTGAGTTTTGTTCTTAAGGTGCCCCTATTAAGGCCAAGCATTTTACTGGCCTCACTTTGATTTCCATTGCAATACTTCATTATTTCAAACAGAAGAGGCGCTTCAACTTCTTTTAGGACCATTGGATAAACATCAGATGATTTGTTGCCGTCTAACTCTCTAAGATATCTTCTGATTGATTTTCCGACCTGATATTTCAGAGAATTTTTATCGCTTGAATTATTTTTCTTTGAGACCATCAGTTAACCACACTTTCTTGACTGCTTCCTATTTCTTCTAAAGAAAGCACTCCTTGATTCAGAGACATCTTTGTTAATGAACAATTTTCTGGATAAAAAGTAACAATTTTTTTAGATTTTTGTAAATAACCTACCAAAACGTTTATCACCATGAAATGTGAAAAAATTAAGGTCGGTGATTTTAATGAATGAGTGACATTTATTATTTTATCTCTCCAATCTGCTTGAGGCTTTTCAAATTGATCTACATCCTTTGAAAACATTTCCCTCAACCAAGAAGGTCTTTCAGACATGTCTATCCCAGGAGAAGGAATTTCAATAAAGCTTTCATTAATTTCTACTTTCTTTTTTAATTTCTTAGATATTGGTTCAGCGGTTTCTATTGCTCTTCTAAGCGGGCTTGAAATGATTTGAAAATCATCCAAATCTTCTTTAGCAAGAATGTTTGAAATATTTTGGGCCTGCTCCCTTCCTTTCAGACTCAATTCTGGATCTCTATCAACTTCCCAAGATTTGGCAGCTTCTCCATGTCTTATGATGTAGATTTTCATCTTTTAAACTCTGATAAAATTGAATGTTTAGCATACAAAGAAATTCATGAGAACTCCAAGGGTATTTTTAAAAACTGAATTAAAAGCAAATTCAATTATAGAGCTTGATCAAAATATTTCAGATCATTTAAAAGTTACGAATAAAAAAATTGGTCAGCAGCTTCATCTGTTTGATGGGCGAGGTAATTCAACTTTTGGAAATATCATTGAAAAAAAGAAAAAAACCTTCTTAATCAAAACAAACAAGAATTTAAACTTTTCTCAAAAACTTAAACCAATATTTAATTTAGGTATCAGTGAGATAAAAAATTTTGATAACGTTGTAAAACAGAGCACTCCTCTCGGGATAAATTCGATAAATTGCTTATCAAGCGAAAGATCAAAAATAAGAAAAAAACCCTCTCAATCAAAAATAGAAAGATGGAAGAAAATCGCTGCAAGCAGTTGCGAACAATGCGGAATGGATTGGGTCCCCGAAATTTATTCAAATGAATTAATGTCTTGGGCACATAATTCCAATGACTCTTTAAAAATTGTGTTAAATCCCAGAGCAACTAAGTCCATTAAAGACTTAAAAAAAGCTGAAAGCCTCTCTATAGCAATCGGCCCAGAGGGCGGATTTACAGATAATGAAATAGAAAAATTAGAAAAAGAAGGATTTATTAGCATTAATTGTGGAGATATGATTTTTAGAACAGATACAATGCCGATCGTAATATTATCAATGTTAAATTTTTCTATGAGGGATATATCATGAAAATCGGTTTTGTAATGGAGCCAATTCCTGCAAAGAATCTAAAAAAGGATTCAACTTTATTACTAATGTTCGAAGCCCAAAATAATGGACACGATATATATTTTATTGATTCAAAAAATTTATTCATGAAGGACAATCAACCCTACTGTAAATATCAAAAGGTAGAAGTTTCTCTTAATGATACGAACTTCAACGTTTTGTCCTCTTCCGAGAATACAATGAATTTTTTTGAAGTGATCATGATGCGTCAAGATCCCCCTGTTGATTACTCTTTTATAGTAAACACAATGATTTTAGAAAAAGCTGCCGATTTAGGCGTTAATGTTATTAATAATCCTTCAAATCTAAGAAATTTAAATGAAAAAATATTTGCATTAAATTTTCCAAAATTTTGTCCACCTACCTTGATCACATCTGATTTTGAAATTTTTAATAATTTTCTTAAAGAGAATGAGCATATTGTAGTTAAGCCCCTTAACTCCATGGGTGGAGATTCTATCTTTCAACTAAGGAAGGATGATGAACATTTATCAGAAGTTTATTCAAAAATCTCTAAGGAGGGTGAAGTAAAATTTATTGCGCAAAAATTCCTTCCTGAAATTTCCATTGGAGATAAAAGAATATTAATTATCAACGGTAAAGTTCCTAAACACGCCGTGTTAAGAACACCTCCTGAAGGAGAGTTTATAGGTAATTTGGCTGCAGGAGGATCAGCCTCAACTATTGAGCTTAACGAACAAGATAAAATTATTGCTCAGACGGTAGCAGACAAAATGTTGGATTTTGGGTTGTATATAGTTGGATTAGACATGATTGGAAATTTTCTAACAGAAATCAATTTAACCAGTCCCACTTGCTTTAGAGAACTCAATGATCAAGCAGGGGAAAACTTAGCAAAACTTTTTGTAGATGAATTACTTGGGCATTGATTACGGAGAAGTTAATTATGGATTTGCGATTGGCAATTCAATTACCAAAAATTCAACAACATATTTTTCTGAAAAAATTGC
>JAOIOC010000040.1 GCA_028140145.1 SAR86 cluster bacterium
ATCGTTGATGCTCCAATTGCTACCGCAGCAATAACCACAAAAGATAACATCCCGAGAGCTATGCGAACATTATCGTCTGTTACGTTTGTTAAATGACGATCTCGGAGACGATGCGATAATCTAACTCCGTAAAACATTACAATAAAAAAGATCAAGCCGCTTATGAAGAGCTTCACAAAAACCTATCGACCATGAGCCATACAAAGACAGTAATTAATATAGGCGCAACTATAAATTTGTAATACTGCACTACAAAATTGTCATCGGGTTTCTTCATAAAAAAATTATAAAGGTTGGATCAATTCAGGTGAATTATTTTTTGGACTATTAACTTTTAAGCCAACGGGATAGCGCTCAACCAAATCATCGAGCTCACTATCTAATTGGTCTTCATTGTTTAGCCAATGACCGCCCTCGTTTTGCGTCAGTAAAACCGGTTGCCGATGGTGAATCTGCTCAATATCTTTATTAGCTTCTTTGGTGACTATAAGACAGCCTTGATTGTTAGCCAGTCCTGCAAAATAAAATAAATCGTGATTAATGTGATGATAGTAGGGCTGCTTTTGAGCGCCGTTGTCTTGCCATTCGTACCAACCGGTAGTGGGAATTAGACATCGCATGGCACCTTTAAACGAAGGTTTTTGATGCATGGTTTCAGAACGACAATTAATGAGATGAAAGGGCCTTTTTGCCCATAAAGGACTGTAAGACCAAGTCTTCAAGGAGGGCTCTGGATCGAGAATGATTATTTCATTTGATGGCGCTATATTAAAAGATACTTCTCTTTTATCTCTCGGAATACTTTCAAAGTTATGAGTTTTGGTTAACGTGAAGCGGCCGCACATGATTACTGCCTTCTTCCGAGCTGATCAAAATTATTAAAAAATGCCCAAATAATTTCTGCAGAATTTATGTCGTACTGACCAGTCCCCCCATTGCCATCGACTTCGTAATTTTCAGGCCAGTCGTGGCCAACTCCTTCTAATAGATACAACTGAACTTCAACATCGTTAGCACATTCAGAATAAATTCTATGCGTTCCGCTTACACCATTTCCAGAAATGTCTGATAGCGTTGCGATAGAAGGTTCAAGATCACAAACGTTGTTATTCGACCAAAATCCCATAACGTCCTCGATACCCTTGAAACCTACTCCAGAAGCGGTAACCGTACCGTCATAAGGAACAATTGTGTCCACAGTCCCATGGATTTGCATTACGGAAGTTGGTTGAGCATTGCAGTTATCGTAACTAAAAACACTCATTGATCCGGTAACAGAGGCAATGGCTGCAATTTTTGAATTGATATTACAAGCGAGGTGATAGCTCATAAAACCGCCATTTGACATTCCGGCGGAGTAAAACTGATTTAAATTGATATTGTAATTCTGACCGACCCAATCCAAAACAGATTCTAAAAATTCAATACTGTTGACTGAGTTTCCTGGACCTATTTCATCAATGTTCCAATGTGTGCCTCCCTTTGTTTCATGAACCAAACCTTGGGGATAAATAACCACAAAGTCATTGATATCGGCTTGTTTCATAAATCCTGTATAACTCATATTGGTCAGGGCAGTGCTGGTATAACCGTGCAAACTAAACATTGCAGGATAGGGCGTTCCAACCTCAGAATAGTTCTCAGGAAGGTATACATAAAATTGCCTATTGGAAGCAATACATCTTTTGAGAGTGCCTTCGTATGGAGACGGATAAATAGTGATGGTTGCGCTGTAAGTTGAGCAATTTGGATTAAACCCTGTTTCTAAGGGAATAGAACTGCTGTTATTTGAATTAGATGATTCGCCACATCCTATAATTAACGAAAGAAATATAAAAAGAAGAAGCGATTTATTCATAACCCTCGACAATGGCATAAGCTCTCTCAGCTCCGCCATCTAGTACTGCAAGCGCTTGTTGATAGTCATCACTTTCGTAGGCTTGCAAAGCAATTTCAAAGGAAGGGAATTCAACAACCACATTGCGCATGAATTCTGCACCTTCTTTTGTGATTTGCTCACCGCCTCTCACTAAAAATTTACCGTTAAATTTTGCTATGACACCTTCAGCTAATTTTCCGTAGGCTCCTTGCTTATCGCCATCAATTACGTTTGCTTTTGCAACCCAATATCCTTTTTTCATCTGTCACTCCTCAAGGTCCAAAACTTTTTTAATGTTTGGTTTGAAATAGCTATCCGGCTTCATAATTTTGCCGTGATCGTTTTTGATGGCTTTCCCGTTAGGAAACTTACTCATATTTGATGCTTTTACTTCTTGCCAAACTGAATCAAAATCAATCCCACAGCTGTTACACATCCCCATAATGACCCAGACCATATCGGCAAGGCCATCGGCTACTTCAATCATATCGTTGGTCTTGAATGCTGATAAAGTTTCTTGATATTCCTCTGAGATAAGATTCATGTATAGAGTTGCCTGATCTCCTTCTAGTGATAACTCTGAGCGAACAGGTTGTTCGCCAGCTTTCATAAAATTTGCAACATCGTTTTGATAAGACATTTAAAACTCCATTAAATTTTTGAAGATACGGATTGAATGCCAGCCAGAGTATTGGCAAACATCATGAGATCCAAAGGTTCAGGTTGAGATGAAAATCTGACAATGACAGAGCTTGTAGCTTTATTGATACATATGAACTGACCATGAATGCCAATGCACAGCATGATGTTTTCATCGACAACCCACATTTTATTTTTGTAATGACCGTCAGGCATCATCGGACCATGTTCGGATT
>JAOIOC010000042.1 GCA_028140145.1 SAR86 cluster bacterium
TATCTACAAAAGAGAATTCCTTTCCACATGCCATTAGTATTTGTGATGCACGTTGAGAAAAACCGCATTCAGGCTTATCAGGAGATCCTTTCATGTATAAAAGAATTTTGTTGTCAGCAATTTGATTATTAATCTTTTCAATAATGTCCATAATTTTATTTTAACACTTCAAGATATTTCTTAGTGGTTTCTTTGATTCCATAGATCAAACAATCAGATACATATGCCTGTCCAATAGATACTTCTTTTATCTCACCACAATCAATAAGAAAAGGAAGATTCTTGAGATTTAAATCATGACCGGCATTGAGATCCAAATTTATCTCATTAGCAAATTCAATAACAGAACGATATGTATCTTTTGTTGATTGGCTATTGTAGAGAGCTGCGTAAGGCCCTGTGTAGAGTTCCACCCTATCCACTCCTAAATCTTTAGCACGTTTTAGCTGTTCAATATCGGGGTCGATAAAAATGCTTGATCTTATATTGAAAGATTTTAATGTTTTAATTATTTTTTCTAATTCCAGATTTGGTTTACTTAAATCAAACCCATGATCAGAAGTTTTTTGCATCGTATCGTCTGGTACTAAAGTTGCCTGATCAGGCTGGTAGAAATTAATCAGTTCCATATAACCGGGATATTCATCGTTTGGCTGTTCAAATGGATTTCCTTCAATATTAAATTCTATATTGCTTGGTATGATCTTTTTTATTTCTGCAACGTCTTTTGGCGTTATGTGTCTTAAATCTGGTCTTGGATGAACTGTTATTCCATGACAACCCGAATCTATAATATTCTTAGTCATATTCACCAAGTTTGGAATATCTCCATCTCTTGCATTCCTCAACCAAGCTATCTTATTTATATTGATACTTAAATTTGTCATAAAAAAAGATTTACGGATCCATCATAAAATAGCTTGCAACCTGCGAGCAAAGTACAAAAGTATCCAATTTTATAAAACCAATCTTGCCCTATTTTATCTACAAGATAAGCTCCAAAATAAACACCAAGAGGAGCTAAAGGAAGTAATAAGAGAGAAGTATATATATTTTCAAAATTCATTTCGCCTAAATAAGCATAGGGAAAAATTTTAAATAAATTTATCAATAAATAAAAAAGACCGGCGGTTGCAACGTACATAGTTCTATCTAGCCTCATCGGAAGAAGATAAAAACTCAAGGGCAATCCGCCAGCATGAATTGAAAAACTAGTAAAACCTGAAAGACTTGGCCAAAAGTATGAGGCAAATTTAGATGGCTTCTTAGGTTTATCTGAATCTTTACGAAAGTAATAATCCAAACAGAAAATAATAGCCATTAGTCCAATGATCATTCTTATATGGTCATTGGTCAGATAGCTAAATGTAAAAGTCCCAATTAATACTCCGACAAAAGCAAGAGGAATTATAAATTTGATAATTTCAATGTTCCATTTATGCCTGTATCTCCAAACTGTAACGCAATCCATAAAAATCAAAGGTATAAGAAGAATTGCTACAGCCTGAAAAGGTGGAACAAAAAAAGACATAACGGGAATTGCCAAGAGAGAACCAAAGGATCCTGCTCCAATGAATCCTCCTTTTCCCATTCCATGAAGGAAAACAGAAATGATTGCTACCACATAAAACAATGGATCCAGAATCATTTTCTTTTAGATTAATTTATAGAGAATATCGGATAATTCGTTAGAGGATTGATAAAGCTTTAAGCCCTTATGAATTTTGTTATTGATATAAGAAAAACCAATTTTTTTATCTATATCACCATAAGCGCAGGCTCCACCGATGCCTGCATGCCCAAAAGCACTTTCAGATCTTCCGATCGGTGAAAGCTGCGTATTGAGCAAATATCCTAGTCCAAATTTAATATCTCCAAAAAAGAGAACTGTATCCGGTCCAGAGGTATGGGGAGTTAAAGCCTGGTTGATCGATTCCCTTGACATGATTGTCTTGCCATCTCTTGATCCACCATTAGATAAGATGCCATAAAACTTTGCTAAAGCATTTGAATTGCCGTGTCCGTTTCCAGCCGGAATTTCTGCCATCCTCCAATCTGTCGAATTCATATAGTTCTGATCATCGTTAGCTGCAGTACTGTCAAAAGCAACCTTAAAATCTCCCTTTCTGAACCATCTCTTTATGTTTATCAGTGGCTGAGGAAGAAATAACTCTGGGATCAAAGATATAAATATCTGAAATCCTTTTGAGGGCCCCATAGCATCAGAAATAGAAATTGTATCTGCACAATTTGGCAAATCCTCTTCATCTAAACCAATCTTAAAATTTAGGTCAAATGGATCAGCAATATGTTCTTTAAAATAAGATCCTATTGTTTGGCCTGTAACCCTTCTGAAGAGTTCGCCGTTTAGAAAACCATAAGTCAATGCATGGTAACCTTGACTTGTGCCAGGTTCATGAAATGGTTCTTGAATTTCAAGAGCTTTGATGAAAGAAGACCAATCCTGCCATCTTGGATTTTCGAGTCTTTCTCTAAAACCAAACATTCCCGCTCTGTGTGTTAAAA
>JAOIOC010000043.1 GCA_028140145.1 SAR86 cluster bacterium
CAAATCGTCCTTTCGGCCATACTTTTAGTTATGGTTGTTATGTTTATCTGGGGCAGATTTCGTTACGATGCAGTAGCATTGACAAGTCTTGCAGTTTTAGTGGTTCTTGGTTTTGTTCCAGCTAAAGAAGCATTTGTAGGATTTGGGCATCCAGCAGTTATTACAGTTGCGCTTGTTTTATTGATTAGTAAAGGCCTAGAAGCATCAGGATTGATAGGGAAAATTGGAAATCTTTTGCAGAAAATTGCTAATAGTGAATTCCAGTTCTTAGTCATGTTGATGGGTATCGCAGTCATTTTATCCTCTTTTATGAATAACATTGGTGCTATGGCGATGTTATTACCTGTAACTTTAGGTATATGTCAGAAAATGGGCTGGTCCCCTTCTAAATTTTTAATGCCTCTTGCCTTTGCATCAATTCTTGGGGGTATGAATACAAAAATTGGAACGCCTCCAAATATTATTATTTCCGAATTTAGGGACCAATACTCCGACCAAGGGTTTGAATTTTTTGATTTTGCCTATGCGGGATTACCTGTGAGTATCGGAGGGGTGATCTTTATTGCATTACTTGGTTTCGTTTTAGTTAAAAATAGATCTAGTGATAGTGACTCATCTTCTTTAGTTGATATCAATGAATATTTAGTTGAACTTGTGATTGATAAAGACAGCGGACTAATAGGTAAAAAAACTCAAGAATTTAGGAAGGAACTAGGTTCTGACATAGTACTTATTGGATCAGTAAATGAAACATCTGATGCTAGGGAGATTTTGAGTAATTTTGATGAATTAAAAGAATCTCAAATTTTACTTTTAAAAATAAATCCAGAGGAAGTATCAGGGCTGCAAGATAAATATGGTCTTTCTCTCAGAACTGAAATTAAAGATCTTGACTCGGGAAGTTTTGGTGAAATTGAAACCATGATTTCTCCTGGATCAAGATTAATAGGAAGAACCATAAGCTACTTTTCAAATATGGTCGGGAGACAGATGGCTGTTCTAGGGTTGTGGAGAAAAGGCACAAATTTTCAAGGAAGCCTTTCTAACGAACATTTCAAGGCAGGAGATGTGTTGTTGATTGCTACGAGAGAAGAGCAAAAAGATACCAGCGAGAAAATGCAAGATCTTGGTTTGATGCCTCTTTGGCAAAGAGAGTTAGATGTAATAAAGGATGATTCTAAAGTTTTACTTTCTCTTGGGTTATTTTCTTTTAGTCTGCTTTTGGTTATCACAAATTTTTTAAATGTCGTCATAGCCTTTTTATTGTGCGTGTTAGCATTTGTTGCGTCTAAACTATTGAAACCAAACATGCTTTATCGGCATATTGAATGGCCTGTTATTGTATTGCTTGGAGCCATGATTCCTATAGGCGATGCTCTATATGACAGTGGTCTTACAAATATATTAGCAACCGTAATAGCGACTCAATCAATTCAATTTGGATTAGTTGGTACCCTTGTTATTTTGATGGTAGCTACAATGTGTCTATCCGATGTTATTAATAATGCTGCTACTGCAGTAATTATGGGACCTATATCAGTCACTATTGCAAATCAGCTAGGTCATCCCTCTGAGCCATTTTTGATGTGTGTTGCCATAGGAGCAAGTTGTGCCTTCTTATCTCCTATCGGACATCAATGTAATACTCTGGTAATGGGGCCAGGTAATTATAAGTTTGGAGATTACTGGAAATTAGGTCTTCCTTTAGAATTACTCATAATAGCTATTTCAACACCACTGCTCTTGATATTTTGGTTTTAATTACCCTGAATAATTGTTCCTCTCACAAAAAGTTCATAATATCGAGAACAATTATAATTTCTTATCTCGATCAGCATATTTAAATACTTCTGTTTATCGGGATCCAAGACAGATTTATAATCCAAATAACATGCATCAAATTCATTTAAATCATACATAGAGTTCTTAACTACCTTTTGATAGGTGCATGAAGATAAAGATAAAAATAGAAAAATAATCAGAAATCTATTGATTCTCATCTGCACTCAATTGACCGCTGCTAGATTTCTTAGACATAACATCAACTATGATACCAATGACCATATTCAACATGATTACGGCATTAAGTAGAATGAAACTAATAAAGTAAATCCATACCCAAGGAAAAACCTCAATAATATCTTTCATAACTGCAGCCCAGTCATCGTATGTTGCAACTTGTGCAAGGGTAAGCATAGCAAGACCAATATTACCCCAATGTTCTGGATCTGTTGTTCCAAAAACTAAGGTCCCTATAGCAGCCCATATATAGATAAAAATGAACATCAGAAGAGCCACAAAACCAACTCTTGGAAGCGTTTCAAACAACGCATCAACAATTTTCTTCAGCGCAGGCACTACGGTGATAATTCTTAATACTCTGACAATTCTGAGTAATCTAGCAACGAATGCTGTCTCTCCTCCAGTGATTGGAATTAAACTGACCGTAACGATAATGAAATCAAAGACGTTCCAACCGCCTTTAAAAAATTTTATCAGTGATCTTTCTGCGACTATTCTAATAAT
>JAOIOC010000044.1 GCA_028140145.1 SAR86 cluster bacterium
TAAGCCCTCAGCAACCCACTTTAAGAAAGCTATGGAACATACTTCAGAAAAAGCTGCCTCAATTTGTCATATTGGCGATCATACAGAATGCGATGTTGAAGGCGCCTTAAACGCTGGATGCAAGGCAATTTGGTATAACGAACTAAATAACGATTGGCCGGATTCTAAGGGTTGTCCCGTTCAGGAAATTAAAAGTTGGTACGATATGGAAGAAGCCATATCAAAATGCTAGTCCAAGGAATCAAGCATATATTGGACAACTGCTCTTAACTCTTCATCGGTGCAATCTCCGCATAACCCCATTGCTGGCATTGCGTTCAAACCGTATTTAACGTTGTAAGTTAATGTATCAATTCCTTTGTCAACTCTTTGGCCCCATGAGTATGTGTTAGCATAAATTGGAGCACCAGCCATCCCTCTATCGTGGCAAAACGCACACGCTTGAGTATAGATTTCTTCAGTTGTCCTTGATTCACTTATTGTTGAAACAGGAGGTTTATTTTCTTCTGAACAAGAAACAAAAAGTAAAAACGATATTATTCCTAGAAATTTATAAATCTTATAGTCTTGAAAGATAACCATCTAATCGATCGTTGTTCATGATGAAGGTTGATTTCAAGTCGCTTGCAGCTGACTTGATTTCATTAATATTATTTGCTTCTCCAACTTGAATTACCCCGACCATAGCCATCATTGCATGCGGAGTGCAGTTGTAGACATAAACACCCTCTTTATCTAACGTGATACTTATCTCTTGATTGATTTCTCCAGTCCATGCTTCGGCTCCGGCAGGAATCATGCCTGGGAGACTAGCTGAGTTATGAAGTTGATCTGTTAATACAAAATTGATGGTGTCTCCAACTGAGACCTTTATCACTCCTGGTTCAAACACCATGGTGCCGTCTGCCCCTTCATTTTTCATTTCAATGGTGTGCACATTACCTTCGGAAAGTTGAACCTTATTAGCTTGGTCTTCATTTGATACAGAAGACATAGATCCAGAATTGATTGCTACTTTGTAGCCTGGGCCCGCTGTTCTTATTCCGCAACCGTCACCTTCCATACATACCTGACCTAAAGGCATGATCCTTTTTTCTATGGATTCTGGTCTCATATCTTGAGCAAAAGTTGCATGAGAAAGAACAAAAACTAATAATATAAAATTTTTCATGGAGCGATTATAGATCATTGAATCCCTAATATCTTCGAGGGTTGAAAAAATTTTATATCTAGAACCTGATGTTATGAAAAAAAGGGCTAGTAGTTCAGTGGATAGAACGTCTGCCTCCGGAGCAGAAGGTCGCAGGTTTGAATCCTGCCTAGCCCACCAAATTGCTTGATAGCTCTTCTTGGTTCTGTTGAGGAACTAAATCCACACCATCCTGCTCTAGCAATTGATTCAGTTCAAAATTACCGATAACCACATCAAATAACCAGCTATCATCAATAACTGACTCATGTTTTATGTAACCTTGTTGATATAAAGATGCTCGAATACCGCCAAGCTTCTGTTTAACGGAGAGCCTACCGGTAAAGATTCCCTTGCTTAAGTGATTGGTAATCTTTTCTTTTAAACGATTCAGGCCTATTCCTTCTGAGGCGGATATCGAAACTTGATTTACATCTTCTGAAATTCCAATCGCATTTGCTTCATCTGCCTGATCAATTTTATTGTTTACTATGATTTGAGGAATGTTATCAGCGTTTATTTCTCGCAAGATTTTATTTACTTCTCTGAATTTGAAATCACAATCAACATCGCTCACATCAGATACGTGAAGTAAAAGATCTGCTTCTCGAAGATCCTCTAGAGTTGCCTTAAATGATTCAATCAAAGCAGTTGGTAAGTTGGAAATAAAACCGACAGTATCGATAAAGAGAATCGAACCTGTGCCAGGGCTTAAATTTTTTCTCGTAACAGTATCTAGGGTAGCAAACAATTGATCTGCTTCGTATTGGTCAGATCCAGTTAATTTATTGAATAAAGTTGTTTTTCCTGCATTGGTATATCCAACTAAGGCCAACACGTGATTGTTGCCTTTTTTTCTTGCGTATCGATTTAATTTTTTTTGGCGGTGACTCTTCTCTAGTCTTTTTTTAATGGATTTAATTCGGCTTGCTATAAGCCTTCTATCGGTTTCCAATTGAGTTTCACCGGGACCTCTCAAACCAATTCCTCCTTTTTGCCTTTCTAGGTGACTCCATCCTCTCACAAGCCTAGTTGATAAGTGATTCAATTGAGCTAGCTCAACTTGCATCTTACCGATGTGACTGGTCGCTCTTGAGGCAAAAATATCTAGAATCAATCCTGTTCTATCTAAGACCCTTGTTCGCAGTTCTTTTTCTAAATTCCTTTCTTGAGAAGGCGATAAATCGTGATTAAAGATGACAAGATCGGCTTTATATTTTTTTGCAGCTTCACTAATTTCATCAACTTTTCCTTTTCCCAAAAAATACTTTGCGGAAAGACTATTTTGCTGCCCATGATATTCCTTAAGA
>JAOIOC010000045.1 GCA_028140145.1 SAR86 cluster bacterium
GTCTCAGAATTTTTTACAGAAGACCCCCTTCGAGTGTTTAGGTGTGCAAGATTTGCCGCAACTCTGAAATCTTTTGGATTTAAAGTATCAGACGAAACAATCAACTTGATGCAAACAAAGTTCAGCAAGGATGAATTTTTATCTTTATCTGCCGAAAGAGTTTGGATAGAAACTCAAAAAGCGTTGATTTCTGAACATCCAGAAGAATACTTCAGTGTATTAAATAAGGCTGATTGCTTGCATTATTTTTTCAATTTACGTGACATAAGAGAAGTTATTGATCTAATAGAGCATGTAAAAAAGAAGTATGTTGGAGATGTTGAAAGATGGGCTGCTGTTAATTCACTTTCAATAGATCAAAAGAAAACCAATGAACTTCTAAAAATACCAAAAAAGTTTTCAAAGTTATCTGACAAGATTCAAGAATGTATTCGATTATTTACTCAGAAAAATTCTGATTTAGAAATTCTAGATAGCCTTCACAAAATGTCTTTTTTTAGAGAGTCATCTTCTGCAAGAAAAGCAATGGAGCTATGCGGCGATTTACTAAAATTAAGAGGTTCAAGTTTATCTTTAGAGCCTTCATTAATGTTAAATATTGCAGATAAGCTTGAGGAATCAAAGATTGAAATTAACCACTCATTAAAAGACATGAAAGATGAAGATAAAAAATCTAAACTTTCAGAGTTGAGACTTAACATTATAAGAAAAGCGAGAACCAATTTATGAAAAAAACTATTTTTGTTTCAGGAGGATCAAAAAGAATTGGTAAATCCATATGTGAATATTTTCATAAAAATGATTTCAATATTATTTGTCATTTCAATAATTCTGGAAAAGAAGCAGAAAATCTTAAAGATCAACTTAATACAGAGAGAGAAAACAGTTGTGAAATAATTCAATATGACCTTAACGATATTGAAGGAATAAACAACTTCTGTAACGAAGTTAAAGATATCTTTGGTCGATTAGATGTACTTGTAAATAATGCTTCTACTTTTTATAGCGATGACCTAGAACTTAATGAAGGGTCTAATTGGAATGACTTAATAAATTCTAATGTTAAAGCCCCTTATTACTTAGTCTCAAACTTTAAAGATGAATTGAAAAAAAATTATGGGTCGATAGTGAATATCACTGATGCAATGGTAATTAGAGGAATGGAAAAGTTTCCAATTTATTCAATTGCTAAAGGGGGATTAGAAACCGTAACTAGATCATTAGCCAGGAAACTTGCACCAGAGATTAGGGTAAACGGAGTTGCCCCAGGAGCTATCCTTTGGCCAGAGCAAAATCCTGATCCAGATGAACAAATTCTTATGAACATTCCTTTAGGAAGGATTGGAAGCGCAGAGGATATATCTTCTGCAGTGTTTCATTTAGTAGAAAATAAATATATAACCGGTCAAATTATTAGGGTTGACGGCGGAAGATCTTTAAATTAAAAAATACATCAGCAGGGAGAATTAATTGACTGATCAGAATACTAGTGAGCTTTTTGCTGGCACCATGCCAGTTTCGGAAAAGCATGGGTTTGATACCAAAAAATTGAATGATTATTTGGCTGAGCATTTGGAAAATTTCAGCGGGCCAATTACCGTAGAAGAATTCAAAGGCGGTCAATCAAATCCTACATACCTTATAAAAACATCGACTGATTCATACGTTCTCCGAAGAAAACCTCCCGGCCTGCTTCTGAAATCAGCTCATGCTGTGGATAGAGAATACAAAGTTATTAAAGCTCTAAATATGACAGACGTTCCAGTACCTATTGCATATATTCACTGCGAGGATGAAAGCGTAATAGGAACAGAATTTTTCTTAATGAGTTTTGTAGAAGGAACTGTGTTTTGGGAGCCTCACATTCCTGAAGCTAAAGATAACAAACAAAGAGGTGATATCTATAAATCTTTAAGTGAAACCATCTATAAATTACATAATGTAAAACCTAGTGATATTGGCCTTGAAGATTATGGAAGACCTGGAAATTATGTGGCCAGACAAGTTTCCAGATGGTCTAAGCAATATGTTGCATCTGAGACTGAAACTATTGAAGCAATGAATAATTTAATGGAATGGTTGCCTGAGAATTTACCTACCGAAAAACCTCTGTGTCTGGTGCACGGTGATTTTAGTCTCACAAATGTCATTATTGATAATGAATCTGATGAGGTAGCTTCAATATTGGATTGGGAACTTTCAACTCTTGGAGATCCAATGGCAGATTTCAGTTATCACTGTTTGCAATATAAACTAAACCCTATTCTCTCAGATACAGCTCAATGTAAGAATTTAGGAATTCCAACTGAAAAAGAATACCTAAAGCTCTATGCCGACAAGGTTGATTATTACATTGACTCGGAATGGGATCTTTATATGTCTTTTAATTTATTCAAATTAGCCG
>JAOIOC010000046.1 GCA_028140145.1 SAR86 cluster bacterium
AGTAAAAATTCAACTTGAAAACAGAAAATTTTTAGGCATAGCCAACATGGGTCTGCGTCCAACAATTGGAGGAACAATGCCAGTTTTAGAGGTCCATATATTTAATTTTTCAGAAGATATCTATGGCCAAAGAATTCAAGTAGAATTTTGTTTTAAAGTTAGGGATGAGAAGAAGTTTTCTGGATTAGACCAACTTAAAGAACAAATAAAAAAAGATATTTCCTACACGTTGAATACATTTGATTCGAATCTATGAAAGATACCCTAAATCTTCCAAAGACTAAATTTTCCATGAAAGCCAATTTGGCTCAAAAAGAGCCAGAGATTCTTAAATTTTGGGAGGAGATTAATCTGTATGATGCTCTTCAAGAACAAAATAAGGATAAACCTAAATTTACCTTCCACGACGGTCCTCCATATGCCAATGGCCCAATTCATTTGGGTACAAGCATCAACAAAACCTTAAAAGATATTGCCTGCAAATCTAGATTGTTATCCGGTTACAACGTCTCTTTTGTTCCTGGATGGGATTGTCATGGATTGCCTATTGAGTTAAACGTGGAGCAAAAATCAGGTAAGCCAAATAAAGATATTCCTGCCAAGGACTTTAGGGCTAAATGTCGTGATTATGCTAATCAGCAAATAGCTATCCAAAAAAAGGATTTCAAAAGATTGGGTGTTTTGGCTGATTGGAACAATCCTTATAAGACAATGGATTACTCTTTCGAGGCAGGGATAGTCAGAGCTCTTTCAGAGATAGTCAAATCGGGTCATCTAGTCAAAGGAGATAAACCTGTTTATTGGTGTCCTGATTGCAACTCAGCACTTGCTGAAGCAGAAGTGGAATACAAAGATAAAACCTCCACCTCAATAGATTTCCTTTTTGAGATGGAGACCTCAAGTGTGAATGAAATTTTTAATACTTCAGTGGATGAAAAGATTAAAACATCCTTTTTATCATGGACAACAACTCCATGGACTATCCCAGGAAATGTAGCTTTATCAGTCAATCCAAATCTTGATTATTCTCTGTTAGAGGTCAACACAGATAACTCCATGCAATGCTTGATTATTTGTAAGGATTTAATAGATAGCGTTCTTGAAAGATGTTCTATATCTGACTTTACGATCTTATCGACAAAACCTGGATCTATTTTGGAGTCTGCAGAAGCTAAACATCCATATTTTGATAGAAAGTCTACAGTCATATTGGGAGATCATGTTACTACCGAAATGGGTACTGGAATTGTTCATACAGCCCCAGCTCACGGCTTAGAGGATTTTCATGCAAGCAATAAATATAAACTTGAGATACTAAATCACGTTGGCTCGGATGGAAGATTTTTAGAAACAGCTTTTGATTTTTCTGGAATGAATTTAGAGGAAGCCAATAAAAAATCCATCGAAATGTTAGAGGGACAATCAAACCTTCTTTCTAGAGACTCATATCAACATAGTTTTCCGCACTGTTGGAGACACAAAACACCGCTATTTTTCAGAGCAACTCCTCAATGGTTCATATCTATGACGGCAGAAAACTTATTGGAGAATTCTATGAATTCTATTGATTCTGTTAACTGGATGCCAGATTGGGGTAAATCAAGGATTACAAGCATGATGGAAGAGAGGCCAGATTGGTGCATTTCAAGACAGAGAACCTGGGGTGTTCCCATAACTTTGTATATAAATAAGAAAACCGGAGAGCTTCATCCAGATAGCGTCTCTATTATGCAAAAAGTAGCAGATGAAATTGAAAAGTCAGGAACAGACGTTTGGTTTGAGCAAAAATTAAAATCAGTTAGTGTTGGTGATGAGTATGAGCCGGTAATGGATATTTTAGATGTATGGTTTGATTCTGGCGTCACACATTACTGTGTTCTAAATGAAAAAAGAGGATTGTCTCAACCTGCAGATTTATATTTAGAAGGATCTGATCAGCATAGAGGTTGGTTTCAGTCTTCTCTCCTTACAGGGATGACAATTAATAATCTACCTCCGTTTAGAAATGTAGTAACGCACGGCTTTGTTGTTGATAGTGAAGGGAAAAAAATGTCTAAATCTTTAGGAAATGTTGTTTCTCCTCAATCTATTTGGAATCAAAAAGGGGCGGATATTTTAAGAGCATGGGTTGCTTCAACAGAGTTTAGAAATGAGATGAACTTCTCAAATGAAATTTTGGATAGAACGACTGATTCCTACAGAAAAATAAGAAATACAATTAGATTTCTTTTGAGTAATTTGTATGATTTTGATGAAAATAATCAACTGCAAAACATAAATAAACTCATTGAGTTAGATCAGTTTATTGTTGCTAAGGCAATGGAAGTCCAAAGGGATATAGT
>JAOIOC010000048.1 GCA_028140145.1 SAR86 cluster bacterium
ATGAGTGGGCAGATCAAGATGGAGAGCTAGGGCCAGTTTATGGATCTCAATGGAGATCATGGCCAACTCATGATGGCAAAAAAGTTGATCAGTTAACTCAAGTCATTGAAAGCATAAAAAATAATCCGAATTCCAGACGCCATATAGTAAGCGCATGGAATGTTTCCCTTATAGATGAAATGGCATTGCCGCCTTGTCATATACTCTTTCAATTTTATGTAGCAGACGGAAAAATTTCTTGTCAGTTATATCAAAGAAGTGCAGATGTCTTTCTTGGAGTGCCGTTCAACATTGCATCCTATGCTCTTTTAACAATGATGATTGCTCAAGTTTGTAACCTGAAGCCAAAGGAATTTATTTTGACTTTAGGTGATGCGCACCTTTATCACAATCATCTTGATCAAGCTAAATTACAACTTGAAAGAAAGCCTAAAAAGCTACCTAGCCTTGAAATCAATAAAGATATTAAGGATCTTTTTGATTTTTCGTATGAAGATTTCAAAATTAAGGAATACGATCCTCATCCTGCAATTTCAGCTCCTATTGCCGTCTGATGACTTTAAGTCTTATTGTTGCCGTTTCTAAAAATGGTTTCATCGGAAAGGATGGTTCCCTGCCTTGGCAAATTTCTGAAGATTTAAAAAGATTCAGAAAAATTACGAGCAATTCAGTGGTGATAATGGGTAAAAATACTTTTTTATCGATAGGAAAACCCCTGCCAAATAGAGAAAATGTAGTTGTCTCAACTACATTGAAGTCGGCAGATGGCTGCGAAATAGAAAGATCATTGGAAGAAGCAATAAATTCATCAAAAGAAAACTTTCCTAATAAAGATATTTTCTTAATTGGGGGTTATGCCATTTATAAAAATGGGGAAATTTTTGCAGATACGTTATACCTAACTGAGGTTGATATTAAAGTAGAAGGAGATGTGAGACTGCCTGATTTTAATTGGGAAAGCTGGAAGGAAATGGAGAGAGAAGACTTTTTTGATGAAGGCTCTGGAATAAACTGCGCTTTAATAAAATACGCAAAAAGTCCTTAAGCGTTTTCTTCTAAATCTTTTCTTCTTAAGTTAAGAATCCTAACTCTTTCTCTTTCATTCTCGGTATAGGTGAGCCACTTAAGAGCCTGATTTCTAAGCTTATCTTGCTTTTTAAATGTATCTTCTTCGTTTTTCCCTTTTATATCACTTACCTTATCAAGAGATTTTCTAAAAAATGTCGTGGCTTCATCAAATTTTTGCTGTTCGTAAGCAACTTGCCCTAGCAGAATATTCACAGATACAGGATCTTTTAACTTTCCTTTTTCAAGACCTTTTTTTAAGCTTTCTGAAGCCTTATCTAATCTATCGGTAGCAAGGTAAATCTGTCCTAAGAAAACATATAATTCACCATCTTTGGCTTTTTCAGCAGCCTTTTTATAAACGGGTTCAGCTTTGTCTAGCTCCTGCGATAAATGCCATGCTTGTGCTAAGTATTTAAGATGTTTTTCATTTTCTTCAACGAATTCTTCTTTGATTCCATAATCAATTACTTTTGCTGCTTTATAAGGCGCTTCAGCTCTCATCAAGAGTTGATATAAAACAACATACTCATTTTCTTTATCAAGAAGTCTTTGATCATGAGCTGCTTCTAAAGCTCCTAATTGTTTTGATTCTTCTTTAAATTCACCATAAATTCCTGAGAGCTGAACCCAATATCTCTTCTTCGGGTAAAAACCTACCAACTCTTCATAAAGAGTTAACATTGATTGAGAATCTTCAATTTCGTTATACAAAGCTATTAATAGATTGTAAGTTCCTTCTCGCGGAATTTTTTGGTTGGCTTTAGAAATACACATTGCAGTCTCAGCATTTTTTAAAGCTAGTTTCTTTTCTTTAAGTTGCCAGTGGGCAGCTGCCATAATGTCGAAACCGGTTGAACTAGGAGCTTCTTCTAAAGCAAGCCATTCTTTCAAGCGTCTAATGGCTTCTCTGTAGTCCTCGCTTGAATATGCTATTTGAGCAAGACTAAAGATTACACCTGCCTTAAGTCTGGGATCAGTATCAGGAATTGCTAAAAATTGTTGGTAATCGTATTTTGCAAGCCTAAGATTATCTTGAGAAAAATGAACATAGGCATAGTAATACCACATTTGAGCCAAATCAGTGTCAGTAGCTTTTTCTAGACCTTTAATTTGATCTAACAATAATAGAGCTTCATCCCATTGTTCTTCTTCTAGGAGAGGG
>JAOIOC010000047.1 GCA_028140145.1 SAR86 cluster bacterium
GCCTTAAGAATTTATCTAAAGGCGATAAGAAAGATTTAAATGTTTCTTTTCCTGAGGATTATCATGTGGATCATTTAAAAGGGAAGCCAGCAGTTTTTAAAACTGAAGTTCTAGATGTTCTTAAACCAAAATTACCAGAAATGAATGAAGAGTTTTTCACCATGGCCGGGATACCATCAAAAGATGAAGCCGAATTTAAACAAACCTTAAAAGAAAGATTGTCTGGCGATTTGGAGTCGGCGCTTACCGGGTTGAAGAAAGAAAGAATTTTCGATGCACTCGCTGAAATGAACGAATTTGAAATTCCTGAGTCTATGATAATGAATGAAATGATTAATCTCAGGAAAGGTAGTGCTGCCCAAATGGGTAAAGAATATGAAAAATTAAAAGATGAAGAATTTCCCATTGAAAACTTCAGAGAAAATGCACAAAAAAGAGTGAAGCTTGGCATTATTTTAAATAAGCTTATTGAAGAGCATGAATTAAAAGCAGATGCTGAAAGAGTAAAAAAGCTTATAGAAGAAAGATCTAAGAACTACAAAGAACCCGAAAAAGTTGTAAATTGGTACTATAGTAATGAAGAACAATTAAAAAACATCGAATCATTGGCGCTTGAAGAACAAGTAACAGAACTTTTAGAAAAGGAAGGAAAGTCAACTGAAGAGAATATGGATTTTGATAAAGTTCTAGGAATAAATGTATGACCGATAAAATTTATAATCAATTAGTGCCTATGGTGGTTGAACAAACCCCAAGAGGCGAAAGGGCTTTTGATATTTATTCTAGACTTTTAAAGGAAAGAGTAATTTTTATTACAGGACCTATCGAAGACTATATGGCTAACTTGATTGTGGCGCAATTATTGTTCTTGGAAGCAGAGAATCCTGATAAAGACATTAATGTCTACATAAATTCTCCGGGTGGCTCTATAACGTCAGGAATGTCTATATACGACACAATGACTTATATAAAACCAGATATAAGTACTCTTTGCATTGGGCAGGCGGCTAGCATGGGGGCAATACTTCTTGCGGGTGGAACCAGTGGAAAAAGATTTGCTCTTCCTAATTCAAGAATCATGATCCACCAGCCTTTGGGAGGATTCCAAGGTCAAGCTTCAGATTTCGAAATTCATGCCAAAGAAATATTGTCGATGAAGAAAAAGTTGAATGAAATCCTGGCTTTCCATACTGGGAAAGAAGTTGATCAGTTAGAAAAAGATACGGAAAGAGATAATTTTATGAATGGCGAAGAAGCTAAAGATTATGGTTTAATTGATAAAGTAATTTCAGAAAGAGAGCAGGTAAAATGACAGATATCTCAACTACTGATGAAAAACTTCTATTCTGCTCGTTTTGCGGAAAAAATCAGAATGAAGTAAAAAAATTAATTGCTGGTCCATCCGTATATATTTGCGATGAATGTGTCTCTCTATGTAATGACATCATTAAAGAAGATTTAGAAAGTAAAGAAGCAGAAAACTCTGAAACAAAGAAATTACCAATTCCTGAAGAGATTAATTCATTTTTAAACGACTACGTAATTGGTCAAGAAGACGCCAAAAAAACTTTATCCGTTGCCGTTTACAATCATTACAAGAAATTACAAAACATGGATGTTGATTCAGAAGTTGAGCTTGGTAAAAGTAATATTCTTCTTCTAGGACCTACAGGGAGTGGAAAAACCTTGTTAGCCCAAACTCTTGCTAGGTTGCTTGATGTTCCTTTCACTATCGCTGATGCTACAACACTAACTGAAGCTGGATATGTTGGAGAAGACGTTGAGAATATCATTCAAAAGCTTCTTCAAAAATGTGACTACGATGTTGAAAGAGCTCAAAAGGGTATCGTTTACATTGATGAGATTGATAAAATTTCGAGAAAATCAGACAACCCTTCAATCACTCGTGATGTCTCTGGTGAGGGAGTGCAACAAGCACTTCTTAAATTAATTGAAGGTACGGTAGCTTCTGTTCCGCCGCAAGGAGGAAGAAAGCATCCTCAGCAAGAATTCGTTCAAGTAGATACTTCAAATATCCTTTTCATATGTGGAGGAGCCTTCGCAGGCCTTGATGAGATAATTAGATCAAGGAGTGAAGAGAGAGGCATGGGTTTTGAAGCAACAATTTCAAAAAATTCCAATGCTTCATTTTCAGCAGATTTAGTAAAAAAAGTTCAACCTGAAGATTTAGTCAAATATGGTCTCATTCCGGAATTCGTTGGTAGACTTCCTGTCACTGCCACATTAGAAGAACTGGATGAAGAATCATTAATCATGATCTTGACCGAACCAAAGAATTCTCTAATGAAGCAATTTAAAAAACTTTTCTCGATGGA
>JAOIOC010000049.1 GCA_028140145.1 SAR86 cluster bacterium
CCCCAGTATCTTCCGTATAGATTATTTTGATCATAAAAGAAAAAAGAGCCAGCAACCGCTCGACCATTTTTATATGCCAGGATGATTAATATGTTGTCAGCAATGGTTTGTGTTATCTCTTCAAAGAAATCTTTATTCAAGTAACCAGAATGGCCGCTTCTCCTAAGATGAGTGTCTACATAGAAGGAATAGAAATCATCAACAACATCTAAAGATATTTGATTCCCTGTAAACCGCTTAATCTCAAGATCTTGTTCAGCAATTTTTCTTCTTTCTTTTTTTAAATTTTTTCTATTTCGTGAGGAGAAAAAATCTAAAAAGTGATCAAAACTTTCATAGTTATTATTTTTCCACATGAACTGAACATTCTTTCTAGTACTGAGCCCAAGAGATTCAAAAAGATCTTTTTCATCTTCTTCTGGAAAAAGAATGTGCCAAGAAGATATCTCGTTTTCCTTAGATACTTTCTGTATAGCTTTAAAAATTTGTTCAGCAGTATTTTTTTTATCATTCAATTTGGAATATAGAATTCTTGGACCAGTTGCAGGCGTGAATGGAATCGATGAGACAAACTTTGGGTAATAATATTTTTTATGTTGGTAGTATGCATTTGCCCAGCTGTAATCAAAGACAAATTCACCTTGTGAATTATTTTTTAAATAAAGAGGCATTGCTCCAATTAATGATTCTTCCTTCCACAAGGTGACATGAAATGGCTGCCACCCAGTCCTTTCCGATACGCATCCGGATTCTTCTAAAGCATTTAAAAAATCAAAGGATAGAAAGGGATAACTTTCATGATTTAATGAATCCCAAGAATGTTTTTCTACATCTTTAATTTGTGAAAGAAACTTTATATGCATATTAGAAACCAAAAAGAATTCCAAAAAATAGAAAAACTCCAATCCAGTTATTACCTTTAAAAATTGAAAGGTAAATTTGTCTCAACCCTAAGTTGATTTGAAAGTTTTGGAAAAAAACAATTCCAAAACACAAGGATAAAAAGAAGAAAAAGGAAAGATCTAGATTAAGCGAAAGACCTACAAAAAAGTAGATAAATAAATGGGCCAACCCTAAAAGAAAAACCCATTTCTCTTTTCTTCTACCAAAATATCTAGCTGAGTTACCTATATTTAATTTTTCATCGTCAGCAGCATCTATCATCCCATAGACAGTATCGTAAGCAATAACCCAAAGAAAATTAGCTAAAAATATAACCCAAGTGATTAATGAAAGATTATCCTGTGAAGCGAATGCAATCGGTATGCCAAAAGAGAACGCCAATCCTAATATCGTTTGTGGAATTGCTAAAAATCTCTTTGCCAGAGGATAAAGAAGAATTAATAGAGCTGCACCCAGTCCCATGTATATGCTTAATTCATTTAATTGGAAAAGAATCCATACGGAAGGAATGCTCAGAAAGCCAAATAAAATCAATGCTTCAATAGAAGATACTTTTCCGGACGCAATTGGTCTTTGGCTTGTTCGGAGTACTTTCGAATCAATGTCTTTATCGAAAAAATCGTTGATTACACATCCCATAGATCTAGCAAAAAAAGCACCCAGACAAAATAACCATATAGTCTTCATATCTACAGAAGCATCTGATGCTAACAAAAGAGCACAAAGAGTGGGCCAAAGAAGCAAAAGAGTTCCAATGGGCTTATCCAACCTCATTAGGTAAGCGTAATTTCTAACTCTTTCCATCATGGTGTTATATAATTCCTGCTCATCCAATCTAGCATAAAACTTTATTATTTATGGAAGAATACAAGAAATGGGAATGCATAGTTTGCGGCCTAATTTATGATGAGGCAGAAGGGTGGCCTGATGACGGAATACCACCTGGAACCAAATGGGAAGATGTTCCGGTTGATTGGGTCTGCCCGGATTGCGGTGTAGGCAAAGAAGATTTCGATATGGTACCTTTTGAAGGGGCTGGAAAAAGTTATTAATGTCCTATACTACAAAAATCTTAATATCCATGCTTTTGGGTATTGGATTAGGATCGTTAATCAATTTATTTTTACTTGAACTATCGCTAATTAATATCGCATTAAATTTATTTGATGCTGTTGGTGAAATTTTTATTTCATCTCTTAAGTTGATGGTAGTTCCTCTTGTATTTTTTTCTTTAGTGTCAGGAGTGGCTCAAATTGAAAATTCAAAAGAACTAGGTTCAATTAGTTTTAAAGCTATTATCTTTTAT
>JAOIOC010000005.1 GCA_028140145.1 SAR86 cluster bacterium
CTAAAAAATTTTTCATAATTCATTTACTACCTACCATTTAATTCAGCTTGCTTTATAAGACGAATTGGTGAGAACTATAACACATCAGAACTTCTTCCAACATTCGGGTATCATTGTGTTTTTGTTAAGAACAAACAGTTATATTGAATACTATTAGAATACTTTCAAGAAATAGCAGTCTGGCTAAAATACAAGCTCATCTGGTTGCAGATGAGATCAAAAAAAAATTTCCTAACATCAATGTCACTCATTCATATAGAGATACCAAGGGCGACATAGATTTATCAACTCCTTTAAGCAAAATGCCTGAACAAGGAGTTTTTACATCAGATTTGAGAGATGCTCTTTTAAATGATGAGGCCGACATGGTTGTTCACTCATGGAAAGACTTGCCTATCGAAATGCCAAAAGGCACTGATATTGTCTCAACACTTGCTAGATCTGACAGTAGGGATATTCTTTTTTTTAAAAAGAACTCAATTAAAAAAAAATCTTTAAAGATCTATTCATCTTCTCCACGAAGAGAGAGAAACCTTTCTATATCGTTGCCTGATTTATTGCCGTGGAAAACCTCTAAGATTGAATTTCATCCTATCAGAGGAAACATTCAAACTAGACTTTCTAAATTTTTGAACGATTCATTGGACGGAGTAGTTATTGCCAAAGCAGCTATTGACAGACTTGCTAGGGATGAGGATTTTGTAAAGCTTTATAAAAAGAATTCTGATTCATTTTCTTGGATGATACTACCAAATTCAATCAATCCTTGTGCTCCAGGTCAGGGTGCTCTTGCTATTGAAGTTGCAGAAAACAATGATTTTGCAAATTCTATTGCAGCCTCTATCAACGATGGAAGTACTTTTGAAGCAGTATCTAGAGAGAGAAAAATTCTTTCTCAACATGGAGGAGGATGTCATCAAAAAATAGGCGTATCAATAAGAAAGATTAATTTAGGCGAGATAATCAACATCATCGGTCTAACAGAAGAAGGCGTTGAATTAAAAGAAAGCACTTTTAATCGGATACCAAAGCTAAATGTTGAACAAAAGGTAAATAAGAATGCAATTTTTCCAGAAGAAAAAGCAGAGAGTGTTTTTTTTAAGCGCAAATTTATTAGAACAACTATAAAAAAAATAGAAGCAATGGAGAACAAAGGAATTTTTATTTCCAGACAAGATGCTTTGTTGGATGGAATTAGAATTAACGCATCAAATATTTTGTGGACAGGTGGAGTTGAAACTTGGAAAAAACTTGCAGCGAAAGGTTACTGGATAAATGGCACATCAGACAGTTTAGGAAAAAATAATGAACCGCCTTGTAGTTTATTTGATGATTTAGATTGGTTGAATTTTACGCATGATAGAAACCAAGAAAAAAGTTCAATGGAAAAATTCATCTCATACGAACTGATACCAAAAGAAGATGAAATAAAAATAAGGGATAAAGAATATTTTTATTGGATGAGCGGAAGTGCTTTTGAATATGCGCTTGAATTATATCCTAATATTATCGAAGCTAATCATGCATGCGGTTTAGGGGCAAGCTATGACATAATTGACCGCCAAATTTCGGGAAAAGTTGTACCTTTTCTAAATTACGAAGATTGGAAACATCAAATAACTGCTAATACAGATGAATAGAAAATTTCCAGATACTAGATTGCGAAGGTTACGCGGTAATCCGTCACTGCTAAAAATAACTGCAGAAACCAACCTAACAGTCGACGATTTAATACAACCTATCTTTGTCAAGGAAGGGATTAAAAAAGCTGAAGCAATTGAATCGATGCCAAACGTAAACAGATACTCAAAGGAAGGTGTGATTGATTACTGCAAAAGCTTAATGGATCTGGGAATAAAAGCTGTCGCTCTTTTCCCTGTGATAGATTCTAAAAAAAAGGATTTAGAGGGTATCGAAGCATTTAATCGAAAAAACTTAATATGCGGGACAGTCGAGTCGATTAAAAAAAAGATTCCAGAATTAGTTCTTATTGTAGATGTTGCCCTTGATCCCTATACCGTGCATGGTCACGATGGAATATTGGACAAAAAAGATTACGTTGATAATGACAAAACAGTCGAAGTATTAAAAAAGCAAGCCTTAGTTCTAGCAGATGCGGGAGCAGATGTAATAGCACCTTCAGATATGATGGATGGGAGAATTGGTGCTATTAGAAAAGAGCTTGAGCTAAATAATTTTTTTAACACAGTAATTCTTTCTTACGCTGCAAAATACAGTTCAAAATTTTATGGTCCCTTCAGAGAAGCTGTTCAGTCATCATCTAATTTAGGCAAAGGAAATAAAGATTCTTATCAAATGTCGCCTCATAATATTAATGAAGCTCTACATGAAGTTGAGATGGATCTTAATGAAGGAGCAGATGCTGTAATGGTAAAACCTGGCATGCCTTACTTGGATGTAATACGTGCGGTAAAAGAAAAATTCAAAGTACCAACATTTGCTTATCAAGTATCAGGTGAATACTCAATGTTGAAAGGTGCAATTGAAAAAGGGTGGTTACAGGAAGAAGTTTTGATGGAAGTTTTACATTCTTTCAAAAGAGCAGGCTCTGACTGCATACTGACTTATGCCGCAGAAGAAGTTGCACAGAAATTGAGCTGAATCATGCCCAATTATAAATTTGAAAATGCTTTAGCAAGGAAACCTCAATCCTGTCCTCCAATATGGTTCATGCGACAGGCAGGGAGATATCATAAACACTATCAGTCTCTTCGCAAAAAACATTCTTTTGAAGAGCTATGTAAAAAGCCTGAGTTAGCTGCAGAAACTGCTTTAGGACCAATTGAGGATTTTGACTTCGATGTTGCAATTCTTTTTAGCGACATTTTGTGGCCGTTACAAGCAATGGGGATGAATTTAGTATTTGATCCAGGGCCAAAATTTGAGGATATTCTCACTGAGCAAAATTTTAAAAAACTACTAAATAAAAAAGATCTCAGATTTATGGAGTTTCAATCGGAAGCCCTACGGTTAACTAAGGAAAAATTAGGTCACGATAAATCGCTAATTGGTTTTGTGGGAGGCCCCTGGACAGTTCTCTCCTTTGGCATGGGGGCTAATAAATTAGGGAGTAATTCTATAAGCCTTACAAGAGAAAAAAATTTCATGCTGGATGAGTTTATTATTCCTTTTCTACAAAAAAATATTTCAATGCAAATTGAAGCAGGGGCAGAAACTGTAATGATTTTTGATTCTTCAGCACATCAGTTAGATGATAAAGATTTTTCATCATATTTAGAAAAGGTAATAGAAAATATGATTAAACCTTTCGAACAAAAAGTTGGCTACTATGCGAAAGATGAAGTTGATTACAATTGCATTATTTCCCATGCCAATAATAACGAAAACTCTTTTGCAGGAATTGGTATAGATTCACAAACTTCATTGCAAGAAACACTAACAAAGGTTGATCATGGATTTGTGCAAGGAAATTTTGATGAATTAAAAATTCTTGCTGATTCTAATGAGTTTCATCAAGCACTAGATCATTTCATTGAAGGCATGCTTGCATTGAGCCAAGACGAGAGGGTCGGTTGGGTTTGTGGTTTAGGACATGGAATTAATAAAGACACACCTGAAAAACATGTAAAACATTTTGTCAGTCAAATAAGGCAGGCTTTCAAATGAAATTTAAAGGAGAACAAAATTTTCAGCATGAAAATGAGCAAAAAAAAGGAGTGCTTATTGCTTACTTAGGAACACCTGACTCTCCAGATGTATTAAGCGTAAGAAGGTACCTTAAAGAGTTTCTATCTGATCCTAGAATTATTGAAGTGCCAAAAATAATTTGGTGGTTTATCTTAAACATTTTTATTTTAAATTTTAGATCGTTCAACTCAGCTAGGTTATACAAGTCAATATGGACTGATGGAGGATCGCCTTTATTAGTCAATTGCCTCAAGATAAAAGACAAGGTTCAAAAATCTCTACCATCAAATTATCAAGTAGCGCTTGGGATGAGGTATGGAAACCCGAGCATTAAAAGCGCTCTCAATGAATTAAAAGAAGCAAACTGCAGAGATATTGAGGTAATCACTCTTTTCCCTCATTACTCAGCAACAACTGTTGGGAGTATTTTTGATGCAGTATCGACAGAAATTAAATCATGGAGATGGGTGCCAAGTGTAAAATTTCTAAATAGCTACCACGATAATCCATTGCTGATTGAAATCTTGTCTAAAAGGATAAAAAAAAGTTTTGAATCTCAGGGTAAACCAGACAAATTAGTATTTTCCTATCACTCTATACCGAAGAAATATTTTGATTCAGGAGATCCCTATCATTGCCTATGCCAAAAAACCTCTAGATTGATTGCAGAAAAACTTTCTTTGGATGAGAAAGATTACATCACAGCTTTTCAGTCTAGATTTGGTCCATCTGAATGGTTGAAACCTTATACGAGCGAAACAATGAAATCTCTTCCCAAAGAGGGCATAAAATCAGTTCAGGTAGTATCTCCAGGTTTTGGTGTAGATAACTTAGAAACTTTGCAGGAAATTGATATAGAGAATAAAGAATATTTTGAGGATGCTGGTGGAGAAAATTTTCATTATATCCCTTGCCTCAATGACGATGATGATCACGTTGAATTCCTTATCAGTTTAATTGGTAAATAATATTGGAAATCAAAGAAAAAAAAGAATTGGCTTCAAATTGGTTTCGAGACTTAAGAGATACCTTTTGCTCTTCATTTGAATCAATTGAGGGTAATAAATATAGCTTTGAAAGAAAATCATGGCCCCACAGACACTCCGGTGGTGGCGAAATGAGCATCATGAAAGGCGAGGTGTTTGAAAAAGTTGGAGTAAACATTTCAACTGTCTCAGGTAAGTTTCAAGAAGATTTTAGAGGACAAATAAAGGGCACAGAACAATCTCCAGAATATTATGCAACTGGAATAAGCCTAGTTGCGCACATGAATTCACCAAAAATTCCTGCATTTCATTTCAATACAAGATTTCTTGTTACAGGAGAATCTTGGTTTGGAGGTGGGGCAGACTTAACTCCAACCCTGTCCGATAAAGAGGCAGTTGATCTATTCCATAATCATATGAAAGATGCTTGTAGCGACTATAAAAAGGATGCCTATGAGGAATACAAAAAAAATTGTGATGAATATTTTTACTTGGGCCATAGAGAAGAACCTAGAGGAGCTGGAGGGATTTTCTTTGATCACATTAATTCAAATGACTGGGAAAGAGACTTTGATTTTATAAAACAAGTCGGCAAATCTACTCATCAAGTTATTACACAAATTGTAGAAAGTAAAAAAGACCATTCTTGGACTGAAGAGGAGAAAAATTTACAACTTATAAAAAGAGGAAGATACGTTGAATTTAATTTAATCTGGGATAGGGGAACTTTATTTGGATTAAAAACTGGTGGCTCGACTGAAGCAATTCTGATGTCAATGCCTCCAACAGCAAAGTGGGATTGATGTTTTATCTCAGTTTGAAAGTTATTCATATCTTTTCAGTAATTTCATGGATGGTAGTGCTACTTTATCTGCCAAGATTGTTTGTCTATCACCAAAAACATATTGATAAAGAAGAAGTCGGAACAGTTTTTAAAGTCATGGAAACAAATTTGATAAGAATAGGTCACGTTGCCTTTATCGCAACTTGGCTATCAGGGGGTCTCCTGATTTCTTATTCAGGAATGGGAGAGTGGCTCATAATTAAAATATTCTTGGTGTTACTTATGACCTTTTTGTATGGATTTCTTATTCTTTCAGCTCAAAATTTCAAAATGAATCGAAACAAAAGAAGTGAGCTGTTCTTTAGAATAATTAATGAAGCGCCGGCAGTACTCCTGATAGGAATTCTTATTTTGGTGATTTTTAAGCCCTTTTAATTATTTTCCTAATCTTTCATTTTTTTCTTCGTTTATAATACATAAATGCAGAGAGCAGTTTATCCAGGTACTTTTGATCCTATGACTATGGGTCACGTTGACTTAGTTAAAAGGGCAAGCAAGTTATTTGATTCAGTAATAATTGCAATTGCTTCCAGCGATTCGAAGAAACCTATGTTTTCTCTTGAAGAAAGGATCGAGATAGGAAATAAAATATTTGCTGACGATCCTAAGGTTGAAGTGGTTGGTTTTTCTGGATTATTAGTCAACTTTGCTAAAGAAAACGATGCGAATATTTTGATCAGAGGTTTAAGGGTAGTGGCTGACTTTGAATACGAATTTCAATTAGCCAACATGAATAGGGCAATGAGTCCTGATATTGAGAGCGTATTCCTCACTCCCAAAGAAGAATACTCTTATATTTCATCAAGTTTAGTAAAAGAAATCGCTACGATGGGCGGAGATGTAACAAGGTTTGTCGACCCAGTGACTTTAGAAGCCCTTAATCAGAAGATCAAAAATTAGCGCTGACAATTTGAGCAGAAGACTGTACTTCTGTTGCTCATTCTAATTTCTTTTAAAGTTTTTCCGCACCTAAGACATTCTTCGTTTCCTCTTCCGTATACCTTTAATTCAATCTTAAAGTAACCTGGAGCGCTGTCAGGATTCAAATAATCTCTCAAAGTTGTACCTCCAGCCTTAATAGCTTTCTTTAAAACTTTCTTTACCGAGGCAACTAAAGCTTTGGCTTCTTTTTTTGTAATCCTACTGGCTTTTTTTGTTGGTCTTATGTGCGAATCAAATAAGGCTTCGCAAGCATAAATATTTCCGATACCAACCACAATCCTTGAATTCATTATCAAAGCCTTAATTGGAACTTTTCTTCCTCTAGATATTTCATAGAGGAAGGTTTCATTAAAAGCATCAGATAATGGTTCTGGCCCAAGTGATTTGATAAGAAAATGATTTTTAAAATCTTTAGTATAGTGAATTGAGCCAAATCGTCTTGGATCTGTGTATCTAAGTATCATTCCATTTTCAAAACATAAATCCCAATGATCGTGTTTTTCTGGGGTTAAATTGTTGGACAAGTATCTTAGACTCCCCGACATGCCTAGGTGAATTAAAAGATACTCTGATCCTAAATCAACAATCAAATATTTTGCTCTTCTTGAAAGAGAAGAAACGCTTTTGGAAATTAGTTTCTTTGATAAGTTCGATGGAACCGGCCAACGAAGATTTTTATTCCTTAATTCAAAAGTCTTTATCCGACTTTTTTCTAGTTTAGGTTTGAGAGCTCTGACCGTAGTTTCAACTTCTGGTAATTCAGGCATGAATTAATTCATAAACTCATCTAGGTTATAAAGATCCTGCGGTGAAAGAGTGCCTGCAGAAAGTTTTAAACCAAAATCGGAGAGGATAAAGTCGTATTTCGCAGAAGCGTAATCTCTCTCAGCAGCAAAAACATTTCTTTGAGCATTCAAAAGGTCAATTATATTTCTTGTATTTGCTTCAAAGCCATACTCTGTCGCAATTAAAGCTGATTCAGCTGATTTGAAAGCTTGTTCTCGCGCTTGGACATTAGCTTTTGCAGTTAAGAGAGATGAGTGTTTTGATTTTATGTCCTGAATAACACTTCTTGTAGTGAATTTGGTTTGTTCTTTTGCCTTATCATAATTGGCATATGCCTCTCTTCTTTTTGAATGCGCGATACCGCCTGCAACAAGCGGCCAGCTAAATTGTATTGAATAATTATTTGATTCTGTTTCTAAACCCAAGAGAGGGTTTTCAATAAAGCCACCGAATCTTCCTTGATAAGAGGTACTACTATTGAGAGTTCCAACTAGATCAATATTTGGGATATGACCACCAATGCTCGCCTTTGCGTTGTTGTGAGCAGCCCTTTCAGATAGCTTAGCACTTTTCAAAACATTACTATTTACGAGACCAATTCTTACCCATTCATCTTGATCATCAACTAATACTTTACCGAATGGATAATCCAATAAATCAGATATCTCAGGGGCCTCGTTGACTAAGGCTATTAATATTTCTCTTGCAACTTCCAACTGACCTTCGGACGCAATCCTTGAAACTCTTGATAAATCATAGAAAGCTTGGGTTTCTTGAAAATCTGTAATTGGGGATATGTTTTCTTCAAACAATCTTTTTGCTCTATCTAATTGTTTTTTTAGAGCTCTTTCTTCTGATACCGCTGTCTCCAAGTTATTTTGAGCTTTTAACAAACCAAAATAAGCTTGCGCAACTCTAAAAATCATTTGCTGTTGAGACAAAAGAAATTGAGCAGCGGCACTTTCTGTCAAAGCCTTACCGCTGGCAAACTGAAACCACCTATCAACTCTAATAATCGGTTGACTCAACCTCAAGGAATAGCCAAATGAGTTATATTCATCTGTTTTATTATTATCAATGAAGCTATTGTTCCAGGTAGTTGATGCACTGGTAGTAATTGATGGTAGAAGGCCAGCTAATGTTTGTTCTTTAATTTCTTTGTTAGCTCTAAATGTTGCCTCTGCTATTTTTAATTGAGGATCTTCCTCCAAGGCAATTTCATATATTTCAGATAACGTTTTACTAAAAGCTGGTGCTGTTAAAAATAGTAAGAAAAAAGAAAAGATAAAAATTTTCATTTTAAGAATATCTTGATATTTTTTTAAAAGTTATCTTCATAATAATTTTTTGAGAGGCATTATGCTATAAAATATAGTTAATGAAAAAGTTAGACGTCAAAAGCATCAAAGAAGTTCCCTTCAACGACAATATTCAACAAACTGCCAGCTCCCAATTTAAAAATTCAGAGAAAGTTTACCTCTCCGGAAGCACAAAAGATATAAGAGTTCCCATGCGGAAAATAACTCAAACTTCTTTAAAAACCTCTGAGGGAGAAGAAAAGCAACCCCCAATTTTTGTTTACGATTCTTCTGGACCATATACCGATCCAGAAGTATCTTTTGATATCAAAGAGGGCCTGCCTTCTTCGAGAACTTGGTTGAAAAAAAGGTTAGAAGAAGATCCATCAAGCACTCAAATGAGTCTCGCTAAAAAAGGCATTGTTACACCTGAAATGGAATACATCGCCATTCGAGAAAATCAGAACATAGAAAAGAATAGAAAACTGAAAGAAGGAACTTTCCATGCAGGCGAGTCTTTTGGGGCCAGCATTCCACCTTTTTATACTCCCGAATTTGTGCGCGACGAAATAGCATGCGGAAGAGCGGTGATACCTGCCAATGTTAATCATCCCGAACTTGAACCTATGATTATAGGTAGAAATTTTAAAATTAAAGTTAACTCCAATATAGGAAATTCAGCTTTATCCTCCTCAATAGAAGACGAAGTAGAAAAGTTAACATGGTCCACGCGCTGGGGTGCAGATACAGTGATGGATTTATCAACCGGTAAAAACATACATGAAACAAGAGAGTGGATTATCAGAAATTCACCTGTACCAATTGGAACAGTTCCAATTTATCAAGCCCTTGAAAAAGTCAACGGCGTAGCAGAAGACCTCAATTGGGATGTCTTCGAGGAAACATTAATTGAACAAGCAGAGCAGGGCGTAGACTATTTCACAATCCATGCAGGAGTTCTTTTGCGTTATGTTCCCATGACGGCAAAGAGAGTAACAGGTATCGTTTCAAGAGGTGGGTCCATTATGGCTAAATGGTGTCTTGCCCATCACGAGGAGAATTTCTTATATACAAATTTTCATAAAATCTGCGACATCATGCAAAAGTATGATGTTACTTTTTCTCTTGGGGATGGCCTCCGTCCTGGCTCTATAGCCGATGCAAATGATGAAGCCCAATTTTCTGAATTGAGGACTCTCGGCGAGCTTACGAAGATCGCTTGGAGCGAAAATGTTCAAACTATGATTGAAGGACCTGGTCATGTTCCTATGCATTTGATTCAGGAAAACATGACTGAGCAACTTAAACATTGTGATGAAGCACCTTTTTATACCTTGGGGCCTTTAACTACTGATATCGCGCCAGGATATGATCACATTACTTCAGCAATTGGTGCTTCAATGATCGGTTGGTTTGGATGCGCTATGCTCTGTTATGTCACGCCAAAAGAACACCTAGGCTTGCCTAATAAGGAAGATGTAAAAGAAGGTTTGATGGCGTATAGAATTGCTGCACATGCTGGAGATTTAGCGAAAGGACATCCCGCAGCTCAGATTCGAGATAATGCTCTATCGAAGGCAAGATTTGAATTTAGATGGGAAGATCAGTTTAACCTTGGACTCGATCCAGAAAGATCAAGAGAATATCATGATGAAACGCTTCCTAAGGACTCTGCCAAAGTTGCTCATTTTTGTTCGATGTGTGGACCAAAGTTTTGCTCAATGAAAATTTCTCAGGAAGTAAGAGATTATGCAAAAAACGAGGAAGTTAAATTATCTGAAGAGATGAAAAGGAAATCTGAAGAATTCTTAGAACAAGGTAGTGAAATTTACAAAGAAGTCTAAAGACAAGAAATAGTGGCAAAGGAGTATACATCCGAATCAATCGAGGTGCTCTCTGGTCTTGAGCCCGTCAGAAAAAGACCAGGAATGTACACAGATACTTCCAACCCAAATCACCTTATCGCAGAAGTTGTAGATAACAGCGTAGACGAGGCACTTGCTGGACATGCAAAACAAATATCAGTTCTTCTTTCAAAGGATGGATCTATTACAGTTGAAGATGATGGTAGGGGCATGCCAGTAGATATTCATCCAGAAGAGAGGGTTCCAGGCGTTGAGTTAATTTTTACCAGGTTGCACGCCGGTGCAAAATTTACCAACAAGGATTACACCTTTTCGGGAGGGCTTCATGGTGTTGGAGTTTCAGTTGTTAATGCATTGTCCAAAAAACTAAATGCTGAAATCAAAAGAGATGGAAAAAAATATGAAATTCAATTCAAAGGCGGTGAAATCTCTAAACCACTCAAAGTAATTGATTCTGTCGGACAAAGGAACACCGGAACTAAGATCACCTTTTACCCCGATGAAGCATTTCTCGATACCACAAAAATATCAGTAAAAAATTTAAAGTATTCCCTCAAGGCAAAAGCTGTTCTTTGCTCAGGTTTGACCATAAATTTCATAGATAAGATTGCTAATGAAAAAGAGACGTGGTGTTTTGTCGATGGTTTGGGAGATTATTTAAAAAAATCCCTTGATTCAGAATTATTACCTAGCGATCCAGTAGAAGGAGAATTCTCTGACGGGGAGCAAGGCCTTAGTTGGGCTGTTGCCTGGTCAAATAAAATTCTCACGGAAAGTTATGTCAATTTAATTCCGACCATTGAAGGAGGAACTCATGAAGCAGGTCTGAGGTCTGGAATTACTGAATCCATAAGAGAGTTTTGCGCACTAAGAAATTTAATTCCGAAAGGAATTAAATTGACTCAGGAAGATGTCATGAAAGATTGCTCTTTTATTTTATCTGCAAAGATAAAGGATCCTCAGTTTACTGGGCAAACGAAAGAAAAGTTATCTTCCAAAGATTTTCAAGCCACTGCTACTTCAATAATTAAAGATGCTTTTTCATTATGGTTGAATCAAGAAACAGAAGCAGCAGAAAAAATTGCTCTGCTAAGCATCGATAATGCTCAAGAAAGGTCAAAGCAAGTAAAAAAAGTTGAGAGAAAGAAAATTACCAAAGGACCAACTTTGCCGGGAAAACTTACAGATTGTGTTTCCACAGGTGATGACGAAACTGAGCTTTTCTTAGTTGAGGGAGAGTCAGCGGGAGGATCAGCCAAGCAAGCCAGAGATAGGAACTTTCAGGCAGTTATGTCTTTAAAAGGAAAGATATTAAATACTTGGGAGGTTGATACAGGTTCCATAACTCAATCTCAAGAGGTAAAAGATATCTCTCTCGCTCTTGGTTTAGAGCCAGGATGTAGTGATTTAAATGGTCTTCGTTATGGGAAAGTTTGTATCCTTGCCGATGCTGATTCTGATGGTGCACATATAGCAACACTGCTGTGTGCTTTATTTTTGAGACACTTCAGACCTCTTGTCGAGGCTGGAAAAGTTTTTGTCGCGCAACCTCCTCTGTATCGAGTTGATCAAGGGAAAGAAGTTTTTTATGCCCTTGATGACGAAGAAAAAGATGATTTGGTGAAACAGCTAGGCAAAAAAAATAAATCAAAGAAAATTGAAGTACAAAGATTTAAAGGTTTAGGAGAAATGAACCCAGGCCAGCTTAGAGAAACTACAATGATCAAAGACTCACGAAAACTAGTAAAATTAACACTAGATCAGCCTACAAAATCAATATCTATGATGGATATGTTGCTTTCTAAAAAAAGAGCAGCAGATAGAAAAACTTGGTTAGAGGATAAAGGAAATCTAGCTACTTTAAGCAAAGGGGAATGAGCAAAGAAAGTGATCTGCCATTTTTCAATTACGCTGAAAAAGCGTACTTGGAATATTCAATGTACGTCATTCTTGACAGGGCATTACCTTTTATAGGAGATGGCTTAAAGCCAGTCCAAAGAAGGATTATTTATGCAATGTCTGAATTAGGGCTTAAATCTAGCTCTAAATTTAAAAAAAGTGCTAGAACTGTAGGAGATGTAATTGGAAAATTTCACCCGCATGGTGACTCTGCAGCCTACGAAGCAATGGTACTGTTAGCTCAAAACTTTTCTACCAGATATCCATTGTTAGAAGGACAGGGAAATTGGGGATCGTTAGATGATCCAAAAAGTTTTGCTGCTATGAGGTATACGGAATGCAGATTGTCAGCTTATGCCCAATCACTTCTTGATGAGGCGGCACAAGGAACAGTTGACTGGATACCAAACTTCGATGGAACTCTAATTGAACCAAAATTTCTTCCGGATAGACTTCCCAATGTCTTATTAAATGGTGCTTCTGGGATCGCAGTTGGGATGGCAACAGATATACCGCCGCATAATTTAAAAGAAATTGTTAATGGAGTGATTTCTTTAATTGATAGCCCAAAACTTTCAAATAAAGAATTGATGAAAGATATTACAGCTCCAGACTATCCTACTTCGGCTCAGATTATGAATTCCGAAGAAGAGGTTTTAGAAATATATGAAACTGGAAGAGGAGCCATTACTTTAAGATCAACGTTTGATGTAGAAGACGGAAATATCGTCATAAATTCTCTTCCTTATCAAGTCTCTTCCATGAAAGCAATTGAACAAATCGCTGCACAGATTGATTCTAAAAAGCTTTCAATGATCGAAGATATAAGAGATGAAGGAGACGAACATAATCCAGTACGAATTGTAATTGTTCCAAGATCAAATCGTGTTGATAAAGATGCGTTAATGTCTCATTTATTTGCTACAACTGAGCTTCAAAAAAACACGCGCGTAAACATGAATGCTATCGGCCTTGATGGTAAGCCCAAAGTATTTGACCTCAAAGGAATTCTCAAGGAATGGATTAAGTTCAGGACAGAGACTGTAAAGAGGCGAATACAACATAGGCTTGACTGGGTTGATGACAGACTGCATATCTTAAAAGGTCTTCTCATAGCGTATTTAAACCTTGATGAAATAATAAATATTATAAGAAACGAAGACGATCCAAAAAAGACTTTAATGAAAAAATTTAAGCTTTCAGATTTGCAAGCTAATGCAATTCTGGATATACGTCTTAGACAATTAGCTAAACTTGAAGAAATATCTATAAAAACTGAACAGGAGGATCTAGCCTCGGAAAAAAAAGAGTTGGAGGCATATCTAAAATCTTCGTCTAGGCTGAAAACTCTCATCAAAAAAGAACTTAAAGCTGACTCAGAAGAATATGGCGATGATCGAAAAAGTTTTTATGGAGAAGGAGTCTCTGCAAAAGCATTTGATGAGTTAGATCTTATTTCTAATGATCCTATGACGGTTGTTTTATCAGAAAAAGGATGGATCAGAGCCGCTAAGGGGCACGACATTGATCCTGAGAGTTTACAATACAGAGAAGGCGATAGTTTTCTTTCAGCTAGTAAAGGTAGAAACAGTGAATCTGTAGTGATCATTGATAACTCAGGAAAATCCTACTCTTTACCTATTCATAAATTGCCATCCGCCAGAGGACAAGGAGAGCCGGTTTCAGGAAAAATTAATGCTCCTTCAGGTTCAAGTTTCAAAGGCGTTATTGCCGGTCCAACCGATAAGAGGCTTCTTTTAATGTCCGATCTTGGATATGGCTTCTTAACTAAAATTGAAGATATCTATACAAAAAATAGATCTGGTAAATCAGCTTTAAATGTAAAAGATGCAAACCCCATTAAACCTATAGAGGTAAATGAAACTGATCAGAAAATAGCCCTTGTTACAGCGGCAGGAAAATTATTAGTAATTGATATAGAAGATATTCCCGTATTAGCTAGAGGAAAAGGGAATAAATTAATTGGGATTGATAAAAAACTTTATGCGTCTGAAGAAGATAAAGTTATTTTTGCCAATGCTCTTGGCGAAAATGACTCCTTAAAAATATTTAGTGGCAAGCAACACTTTGAAATAAAATCAAAAGACTTAAATAACTTCGTTGGTGCAAGAGGGAGGAAGGGAAATTTTCTTCCAAAAGGCTTCAGAAAAATCAACAGGACCGAAACTATTCCAAAGGACTAGCAAAAAGATTTTGTAACTTTTTCTAGTTTTGAAAATCCTTCTTCTATCTCCTGGTCGCTGATAATCAGAGAAGGTGCGAATCTTAAAGTGCTCTCACCATTTGCTGACACCAGAAGAAGACCTTCATCATAACTTCTAGATAAAAATTCTTTTGAAGTTGCTTGCTTCATATCAGCAGCAATCCACAAACCAGCTGATCTTATGTCTGAAAAAAAATCGTACTTTTTAGATAAGTTTTGCAAATGATCAATAAACTTAATTGTTTTTTCCATTACTCCAGATAATAATTTTTTGTCATCTACAATATCAATTAATTTTGAGGCAACGGCACAAGAGACTGGATTACCTCCAAATGTACTTCCATGAGTCCCAGGTTGCATACACTTAGCTATATCAGTTGTGGTAATTGTTGCAGCAATAGGCAAACCACCTCCAAGTCCTTTTGCTAATGTAAGGATGTCTGGTATCACTCCATAACCTTGATAAGCAAATAAAGTTCCTGTTCTACCAATTCCGCTTTGAACTTCATCAAAAATAAGAAGAATATTACTTTTATTACAGATATTTCTGAGTTCCTCAACGAAGTCATTTTGTGCACTTATTACTCCCGCTTCACCTTGGATTAATTCAACTATTATGGCTGCAGTTTTGTTAGATATTTTCTTCTTTACATCTTCAATATTGTTGAATTCAGCTTTTATAAATCCTTTTGGTAACGGACCAAAGCCAGTTTGATGGAATTCTGAATCTCCTAAAGTTATATTTGCGAGAGATCTTCCATGAAATGAATTCGTAAACGATAAGATCTCATATTTTTCTTCATCACCTTTTTCAAAGAAATATTTTCTAGCTAATTTGATTGCAGCTTCATTTGCTTCATTACCTGAGTTGCTAAAAAGAACTTTATCGGCAAAACTTTTTGCAGCTATTTTTTGGCCTAACTCTTTTGCAGGTTTGCTTAGAAGATAATTACTTACATGCCAAAGTTTTTTGGATTGTTCTTCCATGGATTTCATGAGAACAGGATGACAGTGGCCTAAAGAAGTAACTGCGATACCACCACCAAAATCAATATATTCTTTTCCATTTTCATCCCAAAGTCTTGAACCCGAAGCCTTTTCTGGAACTAAGTCTGGAAAAGAATAATTCGGCATCATTGCCGATCTATCATTAGAACTAATATCCATTTATAAATTTAATTTTTATTAAAATTGGCATAATTGTAAGCCTTAATAAGTATTATTCAATTTAACTCTTATGATTGTTTCTGAAAAGATTGATGCTAATAACAGTTTTCAAATAACGCTTTCCCCAAATAATTCTTTGTCTTGGGGGGGTAATTTATTATTTTTGTTTTTTGTTTCGTTTCCAATTTTAGTTATAGCCATAACTTTTGCCATTGCGGGCGCGCCGATTATCTTGCCCTTCGCTGGGCTAGAAATTCTAGTGGTTACAATAGCAATTTGGTACATATCCAAAAGAAATAACAGACAAGAAGTCATAAAACTTTCTTTTGATAAATTAATAATTGAAAAAGGTATTAAAAAACCAGAAATATTTAAAGAGCTGATACGACAGTGGTCTTATGTATTTATCGAAAGACCCTCACATCGTTGGTACCCTTTGCAAATTGTAATCTCCTCAAAAGGAGAAAAGATTCCAATTGGCGAATTTCTGACAGAGGAAGAAAAGGAAGAATTAATCGAAATGCTTCAGTCACATATTGAAGATCTTCGAGTGCACGAATTTAAGAATTAATTCCTTTGATTGAATCTTCTTCCAATCATTGCTGATGCAATATTTATTTTTTGGATATCGATTGTTCCTCCAGCTATTCCCCAGCCAAAAGCATCTCGTACTCTTCTTTCCATTCCATATTCTTTGTTATAACCGTAACCACCCATTAATTGCATAGCTGTTGTTGTTACTTCTCTTGACATTTCATTCGAAAAACATTTTGCAGTGCTTGATTCAAGAATATCGGGTAGACCATTTTGAGCGTTAAAAGCTGCTTTATGTATGAGAAGTCTTGCAGCTTCAACTTTCATCAACATATCAGCAAGCTTAATTTGCACTGCTTGAAAATCAACTAAAGGTTTTCCAAATTGTTCTCTTTCTTGAACGTAATTTGTTACGTATTCTAAAGCTGCAGATGCCTGAGCAAGAGCCATTGTGGCATTTCCACATCTCTCCAGATCAAAAGTTTCCATGAGCTTTTTAAATCCATCCTCAGGTTCAACTAATAGATTTTCAATAGGAACTTCAACATTATCAAAATATATATCTGCAGAAGGAATGCCCCTAAATCCCATCAACGATTCGCTATTCCCAAAAGTGAGTCCATCTCTCTCAAGCTCTACATACACTGCACCAATTCCTTTTGCTGCAGGAGCATCCGACATTCTGGCGTAAACTACATATCCATCTGAGTGACCCGCACCAGAACACCATCTTTTGGTTCCATTGATGACAATTTTATCGCCCTTAATTTCTGCTTTTGTCTTTAGATCTGACAATGCTGTTCCAGCCCCCGGTTCTGACATACTCACAGCAACAACCTTTTCACCTTTACACACTGCAGGAAGAATTTTTTCTTTTAATTCAGGAGTTCCAAAGTGTTGAATTGATTTTATTGGACCTGCATTAGCTTCAAAAACAGGCCATCCTATTGCAGAAGAAATCTTTCCAAATTCCTCTAAAATTATTAGAGCTTCAAGATTGCCTAGTCCTTGCCCACCATATTCTTCAGGCGTGTTGATACCAAGAAATCCCATTTCACCAATTCTGGCTAATACTTCTTTTGGCACAGGGCTGCCTGATTCCTCTAATTCTACTGCAAGGTCTGTTAATTCATTTTGAGCAAAATTTCTAGCAGCTTCTTTTAGCTCAATTTGTTCTTCAGATAAATTAAAATCCATTCAAATTTCCTCTAATTTTTAAGGTTAAAATAGTTTATATGAGTTCAAATAAAAATTCCTATCCTATTCCTGATGGATATAAAGAAATTGAGTTTCAAACAGAACATCACATTGACCACATAGGCAAGGGGTTTCATAAAAAAGATGCTGAAGGAAATCTAATCATGGCCTTCTACGCGAAGCCAGAAAATGGAAACTCTGGTGGAGTTGCTCACGGTGGAATGTTGATGAGCATTGCAGATTACTCTTTGTGCTCTGCTGCTATGGAATCTAGAGAAAAATATGTAGCAACAATTAGCTTTAGATCAGAATTTATGTCAGGCGCGAAAATAGGATCTCTACTAGAAGTTCATACTAAAATTACCAAACATACTAAATCTTTGGTATTCGGTGGAGGAATTATTATTTCAGAAGGAAAGAAGATAATGAACTTCACTGGTGTTGTAAAAAAATAAAACACAATAAATTAATGATTAAGTATTCACCTTTTCTAAATATTTTATGAAAAAACATACATACAGTTTCTTATTCCTTTCGTTAATCGCTCTGTTTCTTTTTTCTTGTGGGGGTGGTGGCAGTAATTCAGATCAATCTCCTGTAAATGCCAATGAAGATCAGAATTTAGATTTTAATAGTTCATCTCAAGATAACTCATCTCAAAATACTTTATTATCAACTACTGTCAAAACTGTAATCATTGAAAATAGATTTGGGAAATGCAATTTTGGCAAATGTAAGTTTGAATAAATGAAAAAATCTAGAAATAAACTTTTTACGACTTTAATTACTTTTACTCTCTCTTTCCCTTTGTTTGCAGATGACTTAAAAATCTCAGAAGATTTTAAAGAGGGAGACATTGTTTCAGCAGAAACGTTTAATGAAATTTTCGATACTATAGAAAAAATAAATCGCACAGTAAGTTCTGAGGATCTTTTTGGCACTTGGTCTTGCGATGCATTAACCACAAGAGTCACTAATGCATGGACTCAAGAAGGTTTGTATTACGTTGTAAAAGATGCTCAAGTAAATTTTTCACAATCTTCTTCAGGCGCTACTCCCATAAATACCATATCAACATCCAGTATCAGTCCATTTAAAAGAGAGGGAACCTCTGGATTTTCAGGATCTTTCATCGGAACTTTTGATGTTTACAACAATAAACTTTTCACCAAGCATTCTAGTGATTTAGGAGCTAGGATTTGGGATATTAATTTCACCAGTCCCACAAGATTTGAACTTACTTTTTTAGAAACTTCTGCAGAAAGCTTCCCAGCAAATTATTCAAGTTTTTTGACTTGCGATTCTGCCACTCCTGTTCCTGCTAGCCCAACTTCGCTTTCTGCTATTAACGCTCAAACTGCAATAAATGTTTCATGGACTGATGCGAGTGAAGGAGAGCTTGGTTTCAATGTCTATAGAAAACTTGATGGTGATTTAAATTACTCTCTTTTAACCACTCAGACTTCAACATCATATTCTGATACGGAGACAGTTGAGGGGTTAACTTATTTTTACTATGTAGTTTCTTATAACGACAATGGAGAATCGAGCAAATCTAAAATTGTTTCTGCAACCCTCGATAGCATTCCGCCTACAATCGGCGCTTTCTCACCTGCAGAAGGGTCCAACGTAAATGACAATGGTGAAGCTCCTTATGAAGGGTTAGGCGCTTTTCAATTGAGTATTACTTTTAGCGAACCCATAAAAGTTGACTGCCCCAACAAAAATGAACCGGCACCTGGGATGTCTGCATCTTGTATTGGAGACTCTAATGCATTGAAAGTTGAAACATCTCCACAAAATTTTCCTTCTTACTTTTTAGAAAGTGGAACTACTGTTCAATTTTTTACAGGTAAAGTTACTGCTGGAAACGGAACTTATACTGTCACTTTAGATGCTTCTTATATAAAAGATCTAAACGGAAATTCATTGCCTGAAAATCTTACTTGGACTTTTACCTCGGATTAAAAAATCTTTTTTGATACTAAAATATTCTTGAGCATCGCTATTTCTGGAATTCCTCTTCTATATTTAATTGGCGCCTCTCCTTGAATTAGTGGTTCAAGATATCTAATTCCACTTTGAGTTATACTGAAACCATCTTTAGAAATAAAGTTTATTGGCAAAGTTTTCTCCACATTAGCAACTCTACTTAGTGAAGCGGATTCAACTTTCCACTTATAAGGTTTATTGCTTAACCTCTTGATAACAGGCATAACTGCATTTTTTCCAGCTAAAGCAAATTCAACTGCTTTTTTACCGACTGCATAAGCTTGATCAAGGTCTGTTTTCGATGAAATATGTCTTGCAGATCTTTGTAGGTAATCTGACACTGCCCAATGATTTTTAAGGCCGATTGAAGAAATCATTTGTGCTAGCACAGGAGCAACTCCACCCAACTGCTTATGACCGAATGCATCAGTAAGGCCTGAATCAGCCAAAAACATTCCGTTTTTGTATTTTGTCCCTTCAGAAGCCACCACAACGCAAAAGCCTTCATTAGAGACTGTTTGTTTAACTTTATCGATAAATTTCTTCTTCGCAAAAGGAACTTCTGGCATAAGAATTATATGAGGAGGATCGGTTTCATTTCTTGCAGCTAAGGCTGATGCTGCAGCAATCCAACCCGCGTGCCTTCCCATAACCTCTAGGATAAATACCTTTGTGGAAGTTTCTGACATGCTTTTAACATCTAAGCCTGCCTCCATCGTTGAAGTGGCAACGTATTTTGCTACAGAACCAAAACCAGGAGAACAATCAGTTATCGGCAGGTCGTTATCGACAGTTTTAGGAATGCCAATGCAAGTTAAAGGCAGTTTAAGTTCTTTGGCCATCTTTGAAACTTTAAAAGTTGTATCCTGACTATCTCCACCACCGTTATAAAAAAAGTACTCAATGTTGTGGGCTTTAAAAACCTCAAATAACCTGAGGTATTCTTTCTTTTGCTTTACTGGATCCTGAAGTTTGAAGCGACAAGAACCGAAAGCTCCCCCAGGGGTTTGCCTGAGCTTGGCAATCTCAGACTTCTTTTCCTTAGATGTATCGAATAATTCTTCGTTCAGCGCTCCTAGGATCCCATTTTTTCCGCAAAGAACTTTATTTATTTTGGAGGATTTATTTGCTGTTTCTATTACGCCGCAAGCTGAGGCATTAATAACTGAAGTTACTCCACCTGATTGAGCATAGAAGGCATTTGCGGGCTTATTCATAGAAATATGTTACTGAAAAACTATTGATTTGGGAAAGGGTATAATTTCTCTATGAAGATTTATATCCTCGGTATAGGCGGTACTTTCATGTCTGGTATAGCTCAATTAGCTAAAGAGAAAGGTTATGAAGTCCATGGATGCGACCAAAAACTCTATCATCCTATGGATAAAGTTTTGCAAAGAGCGTCAATAAAAGTGGACGAAGGATACGACGAAAAGAATCTCCCTTCAAATATTGATATTTTTGTCATCGGTAACGTTATCTCTAGAGGTAATCCTTTAATGGAGTATATTTTAACCAAAGGCTATAGATATTGTTCAGGGCCTGATTTTCTTTATGAACACATTTTAAGGAATAAACATGTGATTGCTGTAAGTGGCACGCATGGCAAAACATCAGTTTCTGCGATGACCTCAAAAATATTTTTAGATCAAAAGCCTGAGACTGGATACTTGATTGCCGGTGAAACGAAAGATTTTCCAAGTTCTTCAAGATTGGGCTCTGGGGATTTTTTTGTTCTTGAAGCAGATGAATATGATTCAGCGTTTTTTGATAAAAGATCCAAATTTATTCATTACAGACCAAAAACCTTACTCATTAATAACCTGGAGTTCGATCATGCTGATATTTTTAATGACCTTTCTGATATTCAAAAACAATATTCACAATTATTGAGAACCTTGGCTTCAGATGCTTGTGTGATCTATCCCAATTCTGACTTAAATATAGAGGTACTTTTTGAGAGGGATTTTTTTAGCAAAACCAGAACCTTTTCTTTTGGGCAGGATGTCATAAAGATTTCTCAATTAAATAATTATGGGTCAAAATTTGAGGTCTTCAGATCAGATGAGTCGTTTGGCGAGGTAAACTGGGAGCTAATAGGAGATCATAACTTAAACAATGCTTTAGCATCTTTAACGATAGCCGACGAGTTGGGTCTTGATTTAACGAAAGCAACGAAATCTCTTTCATCTTTCAAAGGAGTTTCTAGAAGAATGGAGCTTTTATTTTCCAATGATGAAATTCATATCTACGATGATTTCGCTCATCATCCAACGGCAATAAAAAAGACCATAGAAGGCTTGAGGAAAAGAGTTGGTTCGGATCCCGTTCATTGTTTGTTAGAAATGAGATCGAACACAATGTCAGGCGGTTTTCATGATCAAGAAATACCTAGCGCTGTAGAGAAAGCTGATTTTGTTCATATTTTTTCTAAGAATAAATCTCAAGCATTGGGAATAGCTAAAAAGGCTAAAAATATAGTTGCAGAAGAAAGCGTAGAAAGTTTTTTGAGGAGGTGGAAGAAAACGCCCGGACATTACGTCTGTTTCTCAAACGGCTCCTTTGATGAGGTGCATCAAAAATTAATTAAATTAGTTTAGTCTAAATTAATCCAACTTCCGTGGAAGCCAAAAGGCACTCTCTGTGGAAGGGAGACAGTAGCTAGCGGTTCATCTGAAAAATTGTTTGCATCAATGATTACGAATTCACTCGAGTCAGAAGTTTTATCGTAGACGAAACCTACAACAAAGCCATCATCTTCACTAACAGCATTTTTCTTTGGAATGAAAACTGGCTCAGCGGCTTGTTTGTTTCCTCCTAAAAAATGCTCCTTTGTCTGATCTTTAAAAAAGTCTCTTTTAAAAAATCTATTTAAACTGCCATCATTAAGCATGTACCCAAACTGATGCTCTTGACCATCAAGATCTGGATGTACTCTAGAGAATTCCATGGATCTATCATCTAGCATAGTTTGTTTGCATGACTTCTTTTCAGTGTCTATGACCCATCTAGTTAGAAAAGGCTTATGACCCATGGGCAAAGGATTTTCAAAATCAAACAGTTTATCGTACCGACAAAAATCAAGAATCACTTCGCCAGTTTCATTTTCATAAGAATTAACAATGTGAAATAAAAAACCTTTTGGAACATCTATCCAAGTTATCTCATCTGAATGTCTGGACTGCAAACCGACTCTTGAATTATGATCTTCATCCCAAATCACCGGATAGTCACCAGAACTTGCTTTGTTTTGTCTTTCTCTTCTGCCTAAATTAAAGGTTGCAGGCAGATCAAAAACCAGAATATAGTTTTCCGTGATTGCACAATCATGAACCATTGGACGGCTTGAAAGTTCTATAATTTGATCTTTTGTTTGTTTTCCATTCTTATCAATCACTACATAATGAACTTGTTCCTTTCCTTTTAAATATTCATTAAAGTCATAGCTGATGGCGTGCATCTCTCCAGATTTACTATCAATTTTTGGGTGTGCAGTGAATCTTTTATTCTGCGCAGAAGGAAAGGGCTCGTCATCTAGGAAGTTCATTTCTTCATCCATAATAACTGGAGCAAGTCCGCCTTCTACAAGTGCGTATATTTTATTTCCATGTTTCATGACGTGAGTATTTGGACCAAATCCATTGGGGGAGGTGACAAATTTATTTCGGTACCAAAGTGCCTGACCGTTTTCAAGTCTTAGACCATGAATCATGCCGTCGCCAAAAAAAGGATGGTAATTAGCCTCATCAAATTTTTTTGGATTTGGACCGTTTCTGAGAAACAATCCAGCTAATTCTTCTGGAATTTCTCCTGAGACTTTTAAGTTTTCAGCCGAAGTTTCTTCAACAGGATGCCAATTACCATCTAAAAATTTATTTTTACTTTTCATCGTTTTCTTTTGTTTGTTTCATTACTCCAAACGGGTCTTTCCATATTGAGTACGCAAAGATGATAACAAAAATTATACCCATACCAATTAAGAAATTTTCTATAAATACTTCTCCCAAGAAATATCCTGATAAAACATATAAGCCTGTCCAAACAGGCGCAGATAATATTTCAACCGGTGCGAAAATGATAAATCTCATGCCTAGAGAGCCAGCAGTCATTGGTACAAGACATCTTAAAGGCCCTAAAAACCTACCTAAAGCAACAGACAATATTCCGTACTTGTTCATAAATTGCTTAGCTTGATGAAGTTGTTTCTGATATTGATTTGGTACCCAGGTCTCAATTCTTGTGCCAATTATTAGCCCAATTGCATAACTAACTGTGTCGCCAATGATCATTCCTAGACTGGCATAAAACATAATCTCAATCGGGCCGATACCAACTGCTGCGGCTAAGGCACCAATCCCTGGCATAACCAAACTTGCTGGAATGAATAAACCAAGAATAACTATGGACTCACCAAAAGTAAGCAGGAACATAGCGGAAGTAATCCAAGCAGGATTAGCTTGAAGAAATTCCATAATGTTACTTAAATCATACAAAATATCTTTCTGGAAATATTTAAATCCATAGCATAATAACCCATATGACGAATCAAAAGTTTAAGAAAGAGCTAAATTCTTTAGGAGCTAAAGCAAAAGAAGCAAAGGAATTCTTGCTTAATTCTTCTGTGGACACCCGAAATGATGCGTTAAAATTTGCCTGCGAGGAAATACATAAAAACAGATCTGATCTTTTCAAAGAAAATGAAAAAGATTTAGAAGAAGCAAAAAAGTTGGACTTGCAAAATAGCTTCATTGACAGACTTGAGCTAAATGATAAGAGAGTAGACTCAATGGTAGATGGACTCAATAAGGTCATAAACCTAAACGATCCTATTGGAGAGTTAGAAGGTATGAATCCTTCACCCTCAGGATTCAAAGTAAGCAAGATGAGAGTGCCATTAGGCACTATAGGAATTATCTATGAATCAAGACCAAATGTAACAGCTGATGCTTCGGCTTTGTGCATTAAATCGGGAAATGCATCAATCTTAAGAGGGGGATCTGAGGCCGTTCGCTCAAATAATCACATTGTTACACAAGTAAGAAAAGGCCTTACAAAAGCTAATTTGCCTGAAGACAGCGTTCAATTAATTCAAAATCAAGATCGAGACTTGGTTAAAGAATTCATTAAATTTGATGAATGCATTGATTTAATTATTCCGCGAGGGGGATCTAGTTTGGTAAGACTTATTGCTGCAGAGTCAAAAGTTCCAATACTTAAGCATTTTGAGGGACTGTGTCATGTATTCGTTGATTCAGAAGCTGATGTTGAGCTAGCTCAAAAAGTTGTAAGCAATGCAAAATCTTATAGATATGGGATATGCGGAGCTATGGAAACTCTTCTAGTTTCTGAAGATATTGCCCAAAAATTCTTACCTAATATAGTTAATGAATTCAATGAGCAAGGGGTTGAGGTAAGAGCATGTAGTCAAACTCTCAATATTATCTCAGCGAATAAAGCTACTGAAGAAGATTGGTCAACAGAATATTTAGAACCTATTATTTCAATTAAGATCGTTGAAGGCTTAGATGAAGCAATAAAGCACATTAATAATTATGGCTCTGGTCATACGGATAGCATCATCACTGAAAATCAAGAAAACAAAGAAAAATTTTTTAAGTTAGTCGACTCAAGCTCTGTCATGCACAATTTACCAACTTGTTATGCTGATGGATTCGAATATGGTCTGGGGGCTGAGGTAGGAATATCTACAGATAAATTGCATGCAAGAGGCCCTGTTGGATTGAATGGTTTAACAACTCAAAAGTTTATTTTGGAAGGAAGAGGCCAAATTAGATCTTGAGTAAAAAAGATTACATAGGGATCTTTGGAGGATCTTTTGATCCTATTCATAAAGGGCACATAGAGTCCTTAAAAAGTGTTACCAAGAAATTAAAGTTATCTAAGGTATTAGTAATACCAAACAAGGTTTCTCCCTTAAAAGATTTGTCAGTTGCTAGCTCAATGGAAAAAATCAAAATGCTTGAAATAGCTTTCAAAGACCTCAAAGAGATTGAAATTGAAGATTATGAATTAAAGAAGGAAGGTCCATCTTTTATGATTGAAACCCTGGAATACCTAGGTAAGAAATTTGGAAAGAAAAAACATTTTTTATTAATTATTGGAGAGGATTCATTTCAAAGTTTTCATCTTTGGAAAAACTACCAACACATCTTAAAAATGACGTCATTATTAGTCATGAATCGACCAGGCTTAAATAATGATCTAACTACAAAGGCAATTAAACTCCATCAAGGTTTTATTGAAAATACTTATGGAGATAACAATTTTAAAACAGGAAAAATTTATTTTATTAGAATTAAACCAAACTCAGCTTCGTCAACTCACATTAGAGAGAATATGGATGATCAAAGTATTTTGGCGGAGAGTCTTGATGATGATGTGTTGAAGTATTTAAAAGAGCAAAAGATCTATAATTAACATGACTAAAACTTCTCATAATTTAATCATGAATTCTTTGGAAGAATTAAAGGCAGTAGATACTAAAATATTGTCTTTAAAAGATATAAGTAGTTTCACAGATATCATGATCATAACCTCAGGCACTTCCTCTAGACATATGTCTGCTATCTCAGACAAAATTCAAGAGAACCTTAAGGAAAAATCTATCCCAATTATCTCAGTGGAAGGAAAAGGTTCAAGCGAATGGGTGTTGTTAGATTTAGGAGATATTGTAGTCAACATAATGTCTAAATCTGCCAGAGAGCTTTATGATCTAGAGAGTCTCTGGGACCCTGATTTACTGTAGCAATGAAAATGAAAAAGTTTTTTTCGGGTAAACGAGACTCAGAGTCCCGCAAGCTTGTACTGTATTTAATTTTACCTATTTTTATTATGTTTGTAGTTTTGCTACAAACTATTAATTTGACAGTTATAAATGGAAAAAAATATGAGACTCAGTCTGAGAACAATAGAATCGTTTCGAGAACAATCTATCCTACGAGAGGACTAATTTACGATACACACGATAAGTTGTTAGTTGAAAATATTGCCTCATCACAGTTGAATCTGGTTCCTGAAAGATCATCAGATACCTCAAAAAAAATTAAAGAGATTGCTGATCTTTTGAATTTAGAAAAGTCTTTTTTGTTAGGTATCTATGAAAAACAAATAAAAAAACCTAGGTATCCTTTTCAACCAATTACCCTAGCTAAATCATTGGATGATGAGCAGATAGCTTTATTTAGCGTTTCAAGTGAAAAATTTAAGGGATTTAGCGTAGAAACCGGCCTAGTTAGGTCTGTAGTAAATAAGCAATCATTAGCTCATGTTCTTGGTTACATGGGATATTCAGTGTCAAATGATGTAAACAAAAGTTCAAATTTTATTTCAGGCAATCAAGTTGGAATTTCCGGGATAGAGAAAACTTATCATGATCAATTAAGTGGCAAAGTGGGTACGAGAATTGAAGAAAAAGATGTATCTGGTAAGTTTGTTCGGGTTCTATCTGAAAATAATGCTGAAAGCGGGAAAGACTTAAAACTATCTATTGATCTTGATTTACAAAATTTCTTAATTCCTTTTTTTGAGGGACAAAAAGGTGCGCTAGTAGCTTTAGAACCTAAGTCAGGATTAATTAAGGCATTAATTAGTTCGCCTGCATACGATCCTAATATTTTTAACTCAAGTAGTTCTTTAGCTGAAATCCAATCTATTTTAAGTGATCATGAAGGACCTTTATTCAACAGAGCAACTATGGGTAATTACCCGCCTGCTTCAACTATAAAACCAATCCTTGGTTTAGCAGCTCTTGATGAGGGAATAGTCGATTGGAATACAATTATTCAAGATGATGGAGAATTTTATGTTGAAGGTGATCCGCGACCCTACAGAGGTTGGAAGGAAGATGGTCACGGCAAGGTAGATCTAGAAAAAGCGATCGTGGAATCTTCGGATGTTTATTTTTATTCCACAGCCTATGATCTTACGATAAAAAGGTTAGAACCTTTTCTGAATAAATTTGGTTTTGGTGGAAAGACCAATATTGATGTGGAAGAATCTAATGGACTTGTCCCTAACGAAAAATGGAAGTTAGGCTACATAGGAGAGTTTTGGTTCAAAGGAGACAGCATCAACTTAGGCATTGGTCAAGGTTACATGCTTTCCACCCCAATTCAAATTTCACAGGCTATAGCGGTAATAGCCAATAGAGGAGAGATAATTAAACCTCGTTTAGTGGAAGAAATTGATGAATCGCCTACAGAATTAGAGTCTTTAGGAAAAATTAACCTTAAAGATGAGACTAATTGGGAAAAAATTGAAAAATCAATGATCGAAGTCATTAACTCCCCAAATGGCACTGCAAACAATATAAAGGATACTAGATATCTGATTGCAGGTAAGACCGGTACGGCCCAAATCAAAAGTTATGAAGATCAGGAATATGAAGATATTAGAGAAAATCCATTCTTCAGGGATCATGCTTTATTCGTTGGTTATGCCCCTATCCCTGATCCAGAACTCCTGATCTTGGTCATCATTGAAAATGGAGAATCTGGAAGCAGGGTAGCGGCACCAATTGCGAAAGCAGGTTTTGATTATTATTTGACTAAGAATGAGTAGAAGCCCTTTAGAATTTTCTTTATCTTCTAGAATGATTAAGCCTAATAGGTGGCTTAATCAAGATTGGTTAGTTCTTTTCTTAGTTATTTCTTTAGTTAGTTTTGGATTAATGATGATCTACAGTGCTTCTAGCTCTGTGGAGATGGTTTTAAGACAAGGTATTTTTGCAGTGATCGGCATTGTCTTTATGATCTATTTATCTTTCAGCGATTATCAGAGGTTATTGCCCATTTACTTGAATGTCTTTTGGATAGGAATATTTTTTTTACTGGTAGTTCTTGTAATTCCATCTGATGCAGCTACAAGAAGGTGGATTGATCTGGGAATTTTCGGTTTTCAGCCTTCTGAGCTTATGCGTTGTGTTTTGACAATAAGTGCAGCAGCTTTTCTTTCAAGAAATCCAAGAATAGTCTTTAGAGATTGGATGATAGTAATTGGAGTGAGTTTTTTATCCTTTTACCTAGTTTTTATTCAACCTGATTTAGGAACTGCGATTATGGTTTTGATTTCCGGCATTCTTCCAGTTTTAATATCCGGATTTCCAGTCAGCTATCAAATAATTGGAATAGTTATTATTTTATTATCGACGCCTTTTATTTGGATGAATTTATTAGATTATCAAAAACAAAGAGTGCTCACTTTTTTTGATCCTAGTTCAGATCCATTAGGAACAGGATGGAATATTATCCAATCACAAATAGCTGTTGGCTCAGGAAGTCTTTTTGGTAAGGGATTTCTGCAAGGAACTCAAAGCCAATTAAATTTTGTACCTGAAAGTCATACAGATTTTATTTTCGCTGTTGTGGCTGAAGAATTTGGATTATTCGGAGTAATGGGACTGTTCTTGGTATACTTATTATTAGCTTTTAGATTAGTTATGATTGCAAAGAACTCAAATTTTCTTTTTGTAAAACTAGTAGCCGGCACATTTATCTTTCTTCTTTTAACCTATGTAGCATTCAATACTGCTATGGTTGTTGGAATTTTACCAGTTGTCGGCATGCCACTTCCTTTCTTGAGCCAGGGTGGAACAGCATTAATCATTAACATGATCATGATTGGAATTATTTTGTCTTTCAGGAGGACAGTATGAGAAGAATCATATTTTTGATTATGTTTCTCACACCGCTATGCTTTGCTGATTATTCTTCTCATGACGATGTGAAAAGTTTTATCAAAGAGATGCATCAAAAACATGATTTTGATGAAAACTATCTAATTTCAATTTTTTCAAGTGCCATCAAGCAGCAAAAGATAATAGATCTTATGAATAGGCCTGCAGAAAAAACTTTTTCTTGGGACAAATATCGAAAAAGACTCGTTTCGCCAATGAGGATTGAAAATGGTCAAAAATTCTTAAGTAAATACATGACATATTTTATTGCTGCAGAAAAAGAATTTGGTGTTCCAAAAGAAATCATAGCTTCAATAATTGGCATTGAATCGAGTTATGGTTCCATAAAAGGAAGCACCAGAGTGATTGATTCTCTCGCTACATTAAGTTTTGATTATCCTAGGAGATCTAAATTCTTTAAGATCCAGTTAGAGAATTTTTTACTACTTTCAAGGGAAGAAAATTTTGATCCTCTTAAATTAAATGGTTCTTACGCTGGAGCCATGGGCTATGGACAATTTTTACCTGATTCTTATAGGAGACTTGCTATAGATTTTGATGATGACGGTGTAAGAGATATTATCAATAATCCAGTAGATGCTATCGGAAGTGTTGCCAACTACTTAAAGAGAAATGGTTGGCAAAAGGATGCAAATATTGCTGTAGAAGCAAACTTAGTTGATAAGCAAAATCCTATTTCAACGATTTGGAAAATGAAAAAGAACGAATACCTTGAACTAGAGCCTAAAAATCAAGTCGAATTTGATGATCTGAAAAGTGAAACATACTTACAAGTTTCTGTTAGTGATAAGTCTTATTGGATAGGCGGCGAGAACCTGAAGGTCTTATCAAGATATAATAAAAGCTCTTTTTACATTATTGCGGTATTTTTATTAAGCAAAGAGTTAGCTTTCACTATGAATGAGGTTTGATTTGAGAATATTATTTATCTTCTTTCTACTTTCAATTTCAAATATATCATCCCAGACTTTGATACCAGACCCTCCTGAGGTAAATGCAAAAAGTTATATTTTAGTTGAGGCTCATACCAATGAAATTATTTCAGAGCAAAATGCAGATCTGCCATCTGGTTTAGCCAGCTTAACAAAAATTATGACAGGTTATGTGGTTGCTGATCAAATTGAGAAAGGCTTCATATCAAAAGAAGATCAAGTTTTGATTTCTGAAGTTTGTTGGCGAATGGAGGGCTCAAGAATGTTTATCCAGGAAGGAAAAAGAGTTTCTGTTGATGATTTACTTAAGGGAATGATTATTCAATCTGGTAATGATGCGAGCTGTGCTTTAGCTGAGCATGTTGCTGGTACCCAAGGGGATTTTGCTGTCTTGATGAATGAGTATGCTTTTGAATTGGGTATGCTAGATTCAAATTTTGTAAATCCAACAGGATTACCTGATGTAAACCATTACTCAACCGCTAGAGATTTAGCAAAATTAAGTATCAGAATGATAAATGATTTTCCAGAGCACTATTCTTTATATAAAGAAAAAGAATTTACTTTTGATGATATAAGACAATTGAATAGAAACAGCTTACTCTGGCAAGACGATTCCGTTGATGGGATTAAAACTGGGCATACAAATGACTCAGGTTATTGTCTAGCTGGCTCTGCCATCAGAGGAGAAACAAGATTTGTAAGCATTGTTTTGAAGAGTGCATCTGAAAAGACAAGAATAAGAGATACTAGACGATTGCTGGACTATGCATTTAGGTTTTACCAAACAAAAACAATCGTGAAAGCATACGAGCCATTAACAACCGTCGATGTTTGGGCTGGAATTGATGGAAAAGTCTCGCTGGGTTTAGGATCGGATTTAAAAATTACTCTGCAAAGGAATAAATTTAAAAATCTTGAATTAGATCTGCCCAGCAGTTTGGGTGTAAGGGCGCCAATATCCAGGGACCAAAAACTCGATGAGTTAATTTTGTTATCTAACGGCGAAAGAATTCAGTCTTATGATTTAGTAGCCATAACAGACGTAAAGAAAAAAAGTTTTATTTCAGCATTGTGGGATAACTTAATTTTCTCGATTTATAGTTTTTTCATGCAAGATGAAACTACTTAATGTCTTTCTCTTCTTTAAATTTTGAGATAAAAGAATCTCATAAACTTTTTATATCGCCCTTTGATAGGGGCTTTATATTCGGGGATGCTGTTTATGAAATGATCCTTTGTATAGACGGAAGATGTATCTTTCTCGAAGATCATCTTGCTAGGCTAAAGCAGAGTCTGGCTTCAATAAAACTAATTCCAGATTTTAAAGAAAAAAACTTAGAGGATGAAATTAATAGAATAGCAAATGTTAATGATGCTCCTTTTCAAGCAATTTATGTGCAAATTTCCAGAGGAGTTCAATTAATGAGAAATCATCTTCCTGAAAAAAATATAAGTCCTACAGTCTTTATAACGTCTATCAAAATTAATGATCCATCAGATCGTTATGTAGGAATTTCTGCTTTACTTAAAGATGATGAGAGGTGGTTAAAAACAGATATCAAATCTACATCTTTATTAGCAAACGTTTTGAGTAAAATTGAAGCTGATTCTGAAGGCCATGACGAAGTAATCTTACATAGAGATGGTTTTTTGAATGAAGGCGCAGTATCAAACTTATTTCTATTCATAAATGATGATCTTCATACACCATCTCTTGACGCAAACATATTGCCCGGGGTCACAAGGGCAAAACTCATTAATTTAGCTGAAGCTAATAACATCAAAGTTATACAAAGGATTATTCCTTTATCGGAAATTGATAACGCTCAAGAGGTTTTTATGTCTTCAACTACCAAAGGAGTAATTCCTGTAGTAAGAATAATAGGCTCTAAGTTTGATACAGATAAACCAGGTGATCTCACATCGAGACTAAGAGAAATATATATAAAAGAAACTTATCAAACATAGGACATTAAGGCATTGAAACGAACCTTAATTAACTTTTCATTATTTTCTGATTTAATCAATCTATCTAATCTAGCAATTTCAATTTTAATTTTATTAATAGAATCTTTTGATATTGTTTTAGCCTTATTTTTTAAATCAGATACATAATCAAAAGGCCCTGGCACTTTCATTGTTGGATTGGATTGTAATGCTTCGATAAAAGACAATTCTCTATTTAAGCTCCAAAGCATTAAAGTTAAAGGTACTTTCTCAATCAGAAGTTGATTAAGAAGTTTATTAAAAAGCTGTGCATTTGAATTGATGAAACTCCTTGAAAAAGAAAATATATCTTTGCTTGAACTATCGATCAATGAATCTTTGATGGTGATCATTTTTAGATCTTCATTTTTTGATATGAGTTTGAGACATTTTAGCTCTTGATCTGCAGCTAAGAGATTTCCATTTGTCAGTTCAGTTAAATAATCAGTCATTTGAACATCTAAATTCAAACCTCTTCTTTTAGCTCTGGACTTAAGCCATGTAGGAAATTGATTTGGATAAATCTTTTCTATGTGTGACGATTTCGTGATGGACGAAATTTTTTTAAACCATGCACTGCCTTTAACTTTGGTTACGTTCTCAATTGATAAGATAATTGTTTTGGAACTTTCTGCTTGACCTGAGAAGTTCTCTAAATAATTGAGACAGTCTTTCGTAGGAGCAAATCCATTAATTCTTATATCTAAAAGCTCTTTATCCTCAAATAAAGATAAACTGTCATTGCTATCAAATTTATCCCAGTTAAACTTTTTGTCCACAAAAAAAATTTTTCTATTTAGAAACCCTTCTTTTTTTAATTTATTTATCTCGATTAATCTATTTTCTTGAAGCAGAAAGGGCTCGTCACTAATTAAGCAATATATGTTAGCCATTAGAAATTTTTATCAGATTAAACTTAATATCATCTAGAGCTTTATCAAGAAAAGAATTTTTGATTTCTTCTGTAATTTTGTCATTCGAGAGAATATTTGAAGTATTGTAAGGATAAAGTTCCGAGTCATAGAAACTTTGTAAAATGATTTTGTCATCTAAGATAAATTCATACTCTAAAGAATATTCAATGCTTCCCACGGCAGGTGTAAGATTTTTATCCGTTGCAGAAAGAAATTTCCCAATTCTTTGTGAAATAATTCTAATTTTTAAATCAACTTGATCTGTTTTAGATAAGTTCAATCCAACATATCCCTGATTAGATTTAATATTTTTGACAAGTAATTTATTAAGAGGAGTGCTTTCATAAATCAATAGGGCATCAAGCTTTGATGGATTATTAGAAACTAAACTATACCCGCAGGAATAAAAAAACAGACATAAAAGGGATAAACAGACATAACGCATCACACAACAAAGTTTATCAATTTACCTTTAACAAATATTATTTTTTTTACTTCTTTCCCTTCTAAATGCTTTGCAACATTTTCAATTTTCATCGACATAGATTTGACGTCATCTTCACCTGCTTCAATATCAATGATTAACTTGCCTCTGGATTTCCCATTAACTTGAACAATGAAATCAACTTCATTAGATTCTAAGAAATTTTCATTTGGAACTGGCCAACTTTCATTGTAAAGAAAATGACCTCCAGCATCCTTCCACAGTTGTTCTGTAACATGAGGAATGATTGGATTGAGAAGACTTATAGCAACCCTTAAAGTTTCATTAACTAATGTTTTTTGATCTTCAGAAGAATTATCATCAAGGAATTTATCAGGTATTGCATTTATCATTTCCATGACTGAAGAAATTGCGGTGTTGAAAGAAAATCTTCTTGAGAAATCATCATTAACTTTTTTGATGGTCTGATTCACTTTGATGTAAAGTTTTTCCATTTCAGAATCTTCAGAGTTATGTTCATAGCGCCCAACAGTTGAAAAATGTTTTTGGGACATTGTCCAAAGTTTATTGATAAATTTAAACGAGCCTTTAATGCCACTATCGGACCACTCCAAAGACTGTTCAGGAGGGGCTGCAAACATCATAAACAATCTCAAAGAGTCAGCACCGTATTCTTCAATTAAATCATCTGGGTTCACTACATTACCTTTTGACTTAGACATTTTTGCGCCATCCATAAGAACCATTCCCTGACAGAGAAGATTCGTAAACGGCTCCCTTGTATCCAAATATCCTAATTCATTAAGAACTTTGCAGAAAAACCTAGAGTAGAGCAGATGAAGTATTGCATGTTCAATTCCTCCTATGTACTGATCGACCGGTAACCAATAATTTGCTTCATCATCTAAAATATCTTTATCTGATTTAAAAGATGCATACCTTGCGTAATACCAAGAGGATTCAAAAAAAGTATCAAGCGTATCTTTTTCTTTAACGTATTTTTTTCCATTTCTCTCTATTGACTCTGCCTTTAGCTCATCATCGGATAGATCTGAAAAAGGAATAGCATCGTTGTCATCTTCATTCTCAGAAATCATCATCGGAATAGGAGCGCCCCAAGATCTCTGCCTGGAAACACCCCAATTTCTGAGCCTGAAATTTTCTTCAAATCTTCCAAAATTATTTTGCTCAGCAAATTTTTGTATTTTTATGAATGCATCTTCAAAACTTAAACCATCGAATTGACCCGAATTAATCAATTTCCCTTTATCTGTAGATGCTTGATCAGAATCTTCGTTCTCGGAAGAAATTACCCTAAGGATAGGAAGTGAATATTTTGTGGCAAATTCAAAATCTCTTTGATCGTGACCAGGTACACCCATCAATGCGCCTGATCCATAATCTGAAAGCACGAAGTTTGCTACCCAAATGGGTATCTTTTCTTTTGTGACTGGGTGATAGGCAAATTCGTTAAGAAAAAAACCTTTTTTTTCTTGTAGCGCCTGATCTTTTTCTGCGCTTTTAACTTTACTCATTTCTTCTATCCAGATCTGTAAATCTTTATTCTCAGATAGTTTTCTCTTCGTGATTTCATGTGCTGATGAAAGTGCAATAAAGCTGACACCCATGATGGTGTCAGGCCTTGTAGTAAAAACTTCAATTGGCTTATCTATCACTGAGTTTTCAAATTGGAATATCATTCCCTTTGATTTACCAATCCAATTCTCTTGCATTAGCTTTACTTGTTCAGGCCAGCCAGAAAGATTCCTTAATTCTGAAAGAAGTTCATCAGCATAGTCAGTTATCTTTAGAGACCACTGATTAAGGAATTTTTTTTCTACCGGAGCCCCAGATCTCCAGCCTCGACCATCGATGACTTGTTCGTTTGCTAAAACTGTTTTATCAACTGGATCCCAATTTACTTCAGCTTTTTCTCTAATAACCAAACCCTTTTCAAACATTTTACAAAACAGATCTTGCTCCCATTTATAATAGCTCTCATCACAAGTAGAAAATTCTCTTCGCCAGTCATAGGCAAATCCTAATTGTTTAAGCTGACTTCTCATTGTTTCTATATTCTGATAGGTCCAGTCTTTTGGAGAAACTTTGTTTTCTATTGCTGCGTTTTCTGCCGGCAACCCAAAAGCATCCCAACCCATTGGTTGCATGACGCATTTTCCTAATCTGATATTGAATCTAGAAATTAAATCACCAATCGTATAATTTCTAACGTGACCCATATGGATTTTTCCAGACGGGTAGGGCAGCATGCTTAAGCAGTAAAATTTATCTTTATCAGTATCGGGGTCTACCTCGAAAGCATTATTTGAATCCCAGTAATCTTGAATAGATTGATCAATGACTTTTGGATCATACTCTTTCATAAAAATATTTACTTTATGTTAAGAATATCTCTTAAGTAATTTATTGAGATTTTTTCTTCAACAAAGTTTGGCTCAATAAGAATTCTTTGATGAAGAGGAGCATTTGTATTTATTCCCTCTATATAAGTTTCTTCGAGCGCTACTCGCATCTTTCTTATTGCAGAAATTCTATCGCTTGAATGCGCACATATCTTCGCTATCAAAGCATCATAATATTGGGGAACTGTATAACCAGAATAGAGATGAGAATCGGTCCTAATCCTAAATCCGCCTGGAGGATGGAATTCAGTTACCTTGCCAGGAGATGGAATGAAAGTTTCGTGATGTTCAGCATTTATCCTGCATTCGATTGCATGACCGCGGCAGTTAATATCTTCTTGAGACAAAGGAATTTCCTGACCTGCTGCAATCATAATTTGTAGTTTTACAAGATCAATCCCAGTTATCATTTCTGTGATTGTGTGTTCTACCTGCAATCTTGTATTCATTTCAATAAAGTAAAAATTTCCATCCTCATAAAGAAACTCAAAAGTACCTAAACCTTTATAATTAATCTTTTTGCAGGTGTTCACTGCTATCTTTCTTATTTCATCTAATTTTTCTTGAGGAATATCAAAAGCAGGAGCTTCTTCAATGATTTTTTGATTTCTTCTTTGGATTGAGCAGTCTCTTTCAAAAAAATGAACAACATTACCGTGATCATCAGCGGCTACTTGTATCTCTACGTGCCTTGGAGTTTGGAGATATTTCTCTATATAAACTTCGTCACTTCCAAAGCTATTTAAGGCTTCAATTTGAGTGAGACTTAGTTTTGACAAAAATTCTTCTTTTTTCTCACAGATTTGTATTCCTTTACCTCCGCCTCCTGCAGCAGCTTTTATTATTACTGGATAGCCAATTTCATCAGCCATCTTCAATGCTTCTTCCTCCGAGTTAATTCTTCCTGTACCCGGGACGGGCTGCATTCCAGCTGATAAAACTGCTTCTTTGGCAGTGATTTTATTTCCCATCACTTTTATGGTTTCTGAATCTGGCCCTATGAATTTGTATCCGCTAGATGTTACTTGTTGAGCAAAATGATCGTTTTCTGAGAGAAAACCTACGCCCGGATGAATAGCATCAATCCCTGTCAGTTCTGATGCGCTTATAATAGCAGCGACGTTGAGATAACTTTTTGCTGATTCTGCAGGTCCGATACAAATGGATTCATCCGCCATCTTTACATGTTTTAAATCTTTATCTGCTGACGAATAAACAGCAACAGTCTTTATATCAAGTTCTTCACATGCTCTTAAGATTCTTAAGGCGATTTCTCCTCTATTAGCTATAAGGATTTTTTTAAACATTGGACTTCAAGAAATAACAAATAAGGTTTGATCGAACTCAACAGGCTCAGCATTCTCAACTAAGATTTGTTTTACTGTTCCGGAAAACTCTGACTTTACCTCATTCATCATTTTCATGGCTTCAATTATGCAAAGTACATCACCTTCATTAATCTGATCACCAACTTTTACAAAAGGTTCTGACTCTGGATTTGGAGCAGAATAAAAAGTTCCTACCATTGGAGAATTCATTTTATTTCCACTTTCAAGTACATCTGATGTTTGGCTTATTTCTTGTGTAACTGTTGCTTCAGATGAAGGTGCCGATGGCATAGCAATCGGAGACTGTTGAGTAGGTTCTGAAATAATAGCAGGAGTTGAAGAAATAAAATTACCTGGAATAGGATTACTTTTTACAAGTTTTACAGCTTCTTCACCTTCTTTAATTTCTATTTCATTGAGATTAGATTCCTCTAACATTTCAATTAATTTTTTTACTTTACGAATATCCATTAATCCTCCCTTAGTAGATAATTTTTTGCTGCTTGAAAGGCCATTAAATAACTTTGCTTTCCAAATCCTGAAACCACTCCCAAAGAAATGTCTGAAAAATATGACTTTTCTCTGAATTCTTCTCTGCCATAAATGTTAGATAAATGTATTTCAATCAAAGGAATATTTACACCAAGTATCGCATCCCTCAAAGATATGCTTGAGTGGGTGAAGGCGCCTGGATTGAATAGAATAATTTTTACTCCATTAGATTTAGCATTATGAATCTTGTCAACTAACTCATGCTCAGCATTACTTTGAAAGCATTCGGTATCAATATTGTTCTCTTTGCCTAGCTTTTCTATTGTTTTTTCAATATCTTCAAGAGAAAAATCTCCGTAAATATCTGGCTCTCTTTCACCTAAAAGATTCAAATTTGGCCCATTTAAAAGCAAGATCGAAGACATTGAGCGAATTTTAAAGTATTTTTTTAGAAATTAAACGATTTTCTTTGAATAATAGATCTATTTTGTTATTTTTTTCTGGATAGCAATATTTTCCTTGATAGCATCCCAAATAGTTTAATTTGAATGACAAGATGCCGTCCTTTAGATTTGGGAGATTAAAGAAAATATTATTAATGAAGACTTCAGACTCTCCAAAAAACTCATCTTTTAAAACTAATGACTCTGTTTCTACCTTTAAATTTTTATTTTCCGGAGAGACTGTGAAGTTTAGCTTATCGGAATAAACGTAAACATTTTGATGTAATTCCAAATCTATCAAAACATGATCATCAAAAGAATTTATAGTGATAGTATATGCCTCCTCAGGAGATACGAATTGATCACTCGTTTCAATAAACAAGAAACTATTGCTTGAAAAGATAGCTGAAACAAAAAGTAAAAATAAATTCATGAATAATTTTGGTGAACCAATTTTGAAAGTTAACAACCTTAATGTTGAATTTGCAAATGAATTTTCAACTTTTAAGGCTGTAAATAATTTAAATTTCAACCTCTCTGAAAAAGAGACTTTAGCCGTTGTGGGAGAAAGTGGATCAGGCAAATCAGTTACAGCTTTATCTATAATGCAATTACTTCCTTATCCAATTGCATTTCACAGCAAAGATAGTTCCATAAACTTTCAAGGTACAGAACTTATAAATCTTCCTAAAAAAGAACTTGAGAATATCAGAGGTAAAAGAATATCAATGATATTCCAGGAGCCAATGACTTCATTGAATCCCTTCATAAAGGTAGGTAAGCAAATTATGGAGTCTATTCAAGTCCATAATAAGAAATCTAATAAAGAGGCACAAGAAAAAGCCATAGACCTATTAAGGAAAGTTGAAATACCAAACCCAGAGCAAAAATTTTCTTCATTTCCTCATCAGCTCTCTGGAGGACAAAGACAAAGGGTGATGATCGCAATGGCATTGTCAAACAATCCTGAAATATTGATTGCAGACGAACCAACAACAGCCTTGGATGTGACTGTCGAAAAAGAACTCTTAATTCTTTTAAATAAATTAAAAGAAGAGGAAAACCTCAGCATAATATTCATTACGCATGATTTAAATGTTGTCAAAAGATTCGCAGATAAGGTTCTAGTGATGAATCAGGGTAATGTGATCGAAAGAGGAACTACTGAAGAAATTTTTTCATATCCAAAAGATTCTTATACAAAAAGGCTGATAGAGTCCATTCCTGAGCCTAAAGATATTAAAAGTGTTTCAGATTCCAGAATTCTAGAATGCGAAAAATTAAATGTAAGCTACCAAGTAAGAGAAGCTTCTCTTTTCCAAAAGGAAGAAAGATTTGATGCAGTCAAAGAAGTCTCATTCTCTTTATCAGCTAATTCAACTCTTGGAATTGTTGGAGAATCAGGATCAGGAAAATCTACTATTCTAAAAGCAATTCTTGGCATAGAAGAGTATTCAGGAAAAATTATCTTTGAAAATGAAATATTAAAGAAAGATAAGCTAACTGATTTGAGGAAGAAGTGTCAGGTTGTCTTTCAAGATCCCTTTAGTTCTCTCTCTCCCAGAATGAGGGTGGAAGAGATCATCAAAGAGGGTTTGGATATTCATTTTAAGCAATTGAGCAAACAAGAAAAAAAACAACGCATCATGGAATCAATAAATGACGTTCATTTGGATCCATCATGCCTTGAAAAGTTTCCACATGAATTTTCTGGAGGCCAAAGACAGAGAATTGCAATAGCAAGGGCATTGATTACAAATCCTAAATTGATCTTGCTCGATGAGCCAACTTCAGCATTAGATGTTTCAATTCAAAAGGAGATACTTTTGCTCTTGAAGGATTTGCAAAATTCCAAAAATATAAGCTATGTTCTGATTAGTCATGATTTAAGAGTAATCAGATCAATGTCAGATAGAGTTTTAGTCATGAAAAAGGGCACAATAGTTGAATCTGGTCCAACTGATCAGATATTTGATACACCTCAAGATGAATATACAATCAATCTTATAAATGCTGCTTATAATTAAAATTAATGTCTAAAAAAAGAAAATATTCATCCTCTCTGGTTGATGGAATTGATCAAGCTGGTGCTCGGTCAATGCTTAGGCCAACAGGTTTTTCAGATGAGGATTTTAAAAAACCACAAGTCGGTATTGCTTCAACTTGGTCAAATGTGACTCCTTGTAACATGCACATCAATGAATTAGCACAAACCATATGTAGCTCTGTTGATGATGCAGGGCTCAAATCAGTTCTTTTCAATACAATCACAATTTCTGATGGTATTTCAATGGGTACTCTTGGCATGAGATATTCGTTGGTTTCTAGAGAGGTCATTGCAGATTCAATTGAAACTGTTGTTGGGTGCCAGTCATTTGATTCCGTTGTAGCAATAGGTGGATGCGATAAAAATATGCCAGGTTGTATGATGGGATTGATAAGGTTGGATAGACCAAGTCTATTTGTTTACGGTGGTTCTATCAAGCCTGGGAAGGATCATACTGATTTTGCCACTGTTCTTGAAAAGGTTGGCGCATATTCTCAACATCAAATAAGTGAAGAGGAGCTAATAGCAATTGAGAAAAATGCACTCCCTGGACCTGGTTCATGCGGAGGAATGTACACTGCAAACACTATGGCATCAGCAATTGAAGCCTTAGGAATGAGTTTGCCTGGAAGTAGCTCACAAGATGCAATCTCTCAGGAGAAGAAAAATGATTGCCTGGCTGTAGGTCAAGCTATCGATTACTTATTAGAAAAGGATATTAAACCTAGCGATATTCTAACCAAGAGCGCTTTTGAAAATTCTATTAAAGTAGTTATTGCACTAGGCGGCTCTACTAATGCAGTCCTTCACCTCCTAGCAATGGCAAAATCAGCAAATGTTGATTTAAATTTAGACGACTTTACCAGGATAGGGAAAAATACACCTGTTTTATCTGACATCAGGCCTTCTGGTTACTATTTAATGAGTGATCTGAATGAACAGGGCGGTATTCAACCCTTAATGAAAATGATGCTTAATGATAGATTGCTGGATGGAAGTTGTATGACTGTTTCAGGAAAAACTTTAGAAGAAAATCTTAAAGACATAGAACCCTATAAAGACGATCAAAAAATTATTGCTCAAATTAGTAAACCTATAAAAAAAGAAAGTCATATTAGAATTTTGAAAGGTAATCTAGCTCCTCAAGGAGCTGTAGCTAAAATAACTGGGAAAGAAGGACTGTCTTTTTCTGGTCCTGCAATAATTTTTGAATCTGAAGAAGAGGCAGTTGAAGCAATTTTCAAGAATACCATTCAAGAAGGTTCGGTAATTGTTATCAGATATGAAGGTCCTGTAGGAGGCCCAGGCATGCGTGAAATGCTAAAACCGACTGCGGCAATCATGGGAGCTGGACTAGGAGATAAAGTTGCTCTAATTACTGATGGAAGGTTCTCAGGTGGATCTCATGGTTTTGTAGTTGGGCATATTACCCCTGAAGCTGCGAATGGAGGTCCTATTGGACTCTTACAGAATGGAGATTTAATCACTATAGATGCAAAAAAAGATCAAATAAACATTGATATCTCAGAAGAACAGTTAGCAGATAGAAAGAAAAACTGGCAATCTTTAAAAGAACCTCCCAGCAGAGGAGTGTTAGCTAAATACGCCAGATCAGTGTCTTCAGCTTCCGAGGGCGCTGTAACAGACGATTTTTAATTTGCATTTTTAAAATTTAACCTAATATAAAAATCATGAGCAAAACTATAGAACTAAATAAAGAAAACTTCACAGAAACGGTTGGTTCAAATAAACCTGTTTTAGTCGATTATTGGGCAGAATGGTGTGGTCCATGCAAAATGGTAGCTCCAATACTTGAAGAAGTTGCTTCAGATATGTCAGATAAGCTGACGGTTGGAAAAGTTGACGTGGATGAAAATCAAGAATTAGCAGCCCAATTAAACATAATGAGCATTCCTACGTTAGTACTATTTAAAGATGGAGAGGTGGTTGATCAGGCGATAGGTGCTTTATCAAAGTCTCAGCTTCTATCCTTTTTGGAACAACACCTATAAATTTTACCTAGACTAGGGCTAACTAAGGTGTTAAATTTATTCACCTTGTCTTAGACAATCTTTAATTAAATCCCAAAATTTGTTATGCATTTAGGCGAATTAAAAGCCAAGCCCGTAGAAGAATTGCTCAGTCTTGCTGAGGACATGGGTATTGAAAATTTAGCCCGCTCAAAAAAACAAGATGTTATTTTTGGAATTCTCAAATCTCATTCTGGAAAAGGTGAAGATATTGAGGGCGAGGGAGTTCTTGAAATTTTAAATGATGGGTTTGGATTTTTGAGATCACCGTCGTCTTCTTATTTAGCAGGTGCTGACGACATATATGTTTCACCAAGCCAAATAAGAAGATTTGGACTCAAAACAGGTGATTCTATATCTGGAAAAATAAGACCACCAAAAGAGGGCGAGAGATATTTTGCCTTGCTGAAGATTGATGAGATCAACTTTAATGCACCAGAGCAAACGAAATCAAAAGTTGCATTTGAAAACTTAACACCTTTGTTTCCTGAAGAAAGAATCGTGATGGAGGCAGGAAATGGAACAACTGAAGACTTATCAGCAAGAATAATTGATCTAACTGCCCCAACAGGTAAGGGTCAGAGAGGACTTATCGTTTCTCCACCCAAAGCAGGAAAAACTCTTCTTCTTCAAACCATCGCTCATTCAATTGAAAGGAATAGCCCTGACAGCAAGCTCATGGTTCTTTTAGTTGATGAAAGACCTGAAGAGGTTACTGACATGAAACGTTCTGTTCGAGGGGAAGTAATCGCTTCTACCTTTGACGAACCTCCATCAAGACATGTTCAAGTAGCTGAGATGGTAATTGCCAAAGCCAGAAGACTTGTTGAAACAAAAAATGATGTCATTATTTTGTTAGATTCAATCACTCGTTTGGCAAGAGCTTATAACTCTACTCAAGCAGCTTCTGGGAAAATATTAACAGGTGGTGTTGACGCTAATGCCCTTGAAAAACCAAAAAGATTTTTTGGTGCTGCCAGAAATATTGAAGGTGGAGGAAGTCTCACCATTATTGCCACAGCGCTCATTGACACTGGATCGAGAATGGACGAAGTAATTTACGAAGAATTTAAAGGTACTGGAAATCAAGAAATTCATCTTGATAGAGCAATTGCTGAAAGGAGAGTCTTTCCAGCTATCAACATAAGACGTTCAGGCACAAGAAGAGAAGAGCTCATAACCGATGATGCCGAACTTCAACGAATAAATATTCTAAGAAAGCTTCTCAATGATATGGAAGATGTCGATGCAACTGAATGGCTGATAGACAAACTTGGAAAACACAAGACAAACAATGAATTCTTCAGTTCAATGAAGAAAGGAAAATAACTATTTTTCTTTGAGAAGCAGATATTTCTTCCTGCCAGAGTTAGTCTCTTTTATAACCTCCCAATTATTTTCTAAAAACCTTAAGTCTAGATCTTTTTCTACTTCAAGATAAATATTTCCAGATTTAGCAAGAAGAGATTTTGTTTTAATTTTTAAAAGAACTTTTTCAGCAAGTTGTTCATAGAATGGAGGATCAACAAAAATTAGATCAAATTCATCATTTGCTTCATCTAACCAAGTAAGGACATCCTTATTATTTATAGATATATCCTCAAAAGCATCTAGCTTTTTGAGATAGCCTTTCAATTTGTCAAAGTGCTCAAAATTTTTTTCTACAAATGTAACTTTTTGAGCTCCTCTAGACAATGATTCCAATCCTAAAGAACCTGTCCCAGAAAATAAATCAAGACAAGTCTTCCGATCAATGACCTGTCCAAGCCAATTAAATAATGTTTCCCTGAGTCTATCTGGAGTTGGTCTAAGATCATTAGAAGGTGAGAATTCGAATTTTCTTCCTTTGTATTTTCCACTGATTATTCTAAATGAACCTTTATTTGCTTTATTGCTCATAATTTTCTTTTATAATTCTCTTTTCTAATCACTTATCAATGCAAGATATATTTCTAAATATTTTAAGAACGCAAGCTCAAACTGTATATGTAATTTCTTCAGGAAATTCAGATTCGAAAGAGGCAATGACAGTTTCTTCAGTAGCATCGTTATCAGCTGATCCACCAAGGATGCTAGTTTGCATTAATAAATCTGCTGCCATGCATGATTTTTTAAAAACAACTCAATCTTTTTGTCTTAATTTATTAAGCAATGGACAAAAACATGTAGCTGATATTTGTAGCAACTCAGAGAAAATAAATGAAAGATTTTCAAATGATTCTTGGCTTAATAAGCAAGAGACACCATATTTAGAAAATGCTCAATCAAACCTCTTCTGTAATTTAAAAGAAATTATGGAAGACACAACTCACTCAATCTTCGTTGGCGAGGTTCAAGATTTAATTCATAATGACGCTTTAAAACCCTTGGTATATCAAGAAGGAAAATATGTTTAAGTTTCTTTATCTTTTAATTTTTGTTTTATGCTCAAACCTGGCATTTTCAGGCGAGAATAAACTTTATTTTATTGAGCCTAAAGATGGTGCAACTCTAAATGGGCCTGTAAAAATAGTTTTTGGGTTATCTGGAATGGGAGTGGCTCCAGCTGGAATAGATTTTCCTAATACTGGGCATCATCATCTTCTTGTAGATTTAGAAGATTTGCCTGACCTTTCGAAACCTATCCCCGCTAATAAAAATCATATTCATTTTGGCAAAGGTCAAACTGAAGCAATCCTTGAATTACCTAAAGGAAAGAGAACCTTGCAACTGTTAATGGGCAACTATCTTCACATTCCACACAAAGAGCCATTAATTTCAGATAAAATTACAATCTTTATTAAGTAAATTTCCTTATAAACTCTATTGATTTACCAAATCTTAAAATTTAAGAAAAAATTATTTATTTTTTTCTGCTTACTCACTTTATCTAACTTTTCAGTAAGTGAAATTTTCATAGATGGAATTCTTGATGAAGAGCAATGGAGCTCAGCTAAACTCATTGATGACCTTGTAATCGTTCAGCCAAATACCTTAGAGAAATCAAAATACAAAACCGAGGTTTTATATTTTGCCAACGAAAAAGGAATTTATTTTGGTTTTAAAAATTTTAAACCTCCAGAAAGACAAACGCCGATTCAACATAAGCGGGATGCATGGATGGCAGACGGAGATAGAAATTTCATCATCATTGATTTTGTTGGTAATGGTAACAATGGATACTCTTTTGGAACTTCTTTAGGAGATTCGGTTGGCGACGGCACTGTATCAAATGAGAATCAGTTCAATCAGGATTGGGATGGGGTGTGGTTTGTCAAAACCAGTCAAGATGGCGAAGCTTGGTACTCTGAATTCTTGATACCTTGGGATGTAGCACCTATTAGTTCTTCTACCGAAGATGAACTAGAAATAAAAATTAGAATAAATACTTTCGATTTTCTCAGTAATGAATGGTCAAGTTTTCCTGCTATTTGGAGCACCGATTCAGCCTTTTTATCAAAATTTGAACCTATAAGAATTAAGAATTATGCCCGTGATGCTCAAAGTGATGCTGACTTCTACCCATACATTTCAATTTCACAAGAGCAAGTTACAGACGAGCAAATAAATAAAATAGGTGGAGAAATATTTTGGTCGATAGATGCTGAAAAGAGATTAGATGTAACTATAAATCCTGATTTTGGCCAAGTAGAAAGCGATGATGTTATTGTTAATTTTGATTCAACAGAGACTTATTATGAAGATAGGAGGCCGTTCTTCACTGAAAATCAAAACTTATTTCAAATAACTGGCTGGAGAACTTATCTAATAAATACAAGAAGAATTGGAGCAGCACCAGATTATGATTGTAATCAGCTTAGCGAACGATTAGTTGAAAAATGTCTTCAAGATAATTCATCTACAAGCGATATTGACCTTGCTCTAAGATATACCCAATCAGGAGCACTTAACGAGTTTGGTATCTTCTCTGCTTTTGAAAGAGGAACGGATATTTATAAAGGAAGAAATTTCCAAGCTATTCGCTACAGAAGAAATTTTAATGCAGGGAAGGTAGGCTATCTTCTAACTTATGCAGATAAACCAAACATTTCAAGGAGCGCTCAAGTACACACTTTTGATTACGAATATTTTATTAATCAAGATACTCGTTTTTTTGGAATGTTAAGTTACTCAGATATTGATGATCCTAATTTATCCAAGAATGGATCTGCAATAAGAGCTCTTATCTCGAAACAATTTACAAAAAAATTCTCTGGTTTATGGGCTTTCTCATCTTATGGCAAAGGATACGACATTAACGATATGGGTTACAGTGAAATGAAGGAATATATGTCAACTGGATGGGTAGCAAACTATAGAGAAGCTGAATTTGCTGAAAACTCTCCTCTCCAAAGTTTGACTGTTGACTCGAACGGTGGATTTAATAAAAGTGCCTCAGGAATATACGGCGGGTCTTTAGCTAATGTGAGTTTAAGTCTAGATTTTAAGGATTTTTCTTCTGTAAGACTGAGCTGTGAGTGTTTTCTTGATGCCGGTAAAGATTATATGGAAACGAGAGGTTTCCCAGATGCACCTTATATAAGAAATAAAGGAGGATACACCTTTGCTATTAGCTATGAGGCACCTGAGACTCTTGTATTTATTCCCTCAATGAAGGTGGAAAGTAGATCATCAGGATATGAATTTGATGATTCTTTGCTATCGAGAAAAGAGGAAGGTTGGGGTTTTAATTTGGGCGCAACTGTAAAACCAACAGATAATCTTAATATTAATTTGGGTCTAATTAGATATGACGAGGATGAAAACTGGAGTAAATTTGAATACGACAACGTGTTCGGTTACTACCATAAGAAGAAACTCTCATCCTCTTTATCTTTAGGGTATTATGAAAGAAAGCATGAATTAAGAATAAAAGCCCAGTTTTACTCTTTAACTGCAGAAGATCCCGAAGCTTTCTTTGTATCACCTGAAGGAAAAATGAAGTTCGCTGATGCAAACCTAAATTCATTCGAGTTGAGCCAAATGGCATTTCAAATCAGGTATAGGTATGAGTTGGCACCTCTATCTCATATATATGTGGTCTACACTAGAGGTGGAGATTATTTCAGCTCTGATATGTCCTCATCATCATTTGATAAGCTTTATACAAAAGGATGGGATACAACATACTCGGATCAATTTATTGTAAAAATAAGGTACAGATTTTCATCGTAAAAATAGTTAATAAACTAATCAAAAATATTCATAACTTCCAATAAAAAATATATAAGTTAATCTGACTTCAACATTGATCATATGATTTCAGATAAAATATCATCTTTGATAGGTTAATCTTTTTTCAGATTTACACCAGTGCTATGCAAAGCATTCAATATGGTTAGAAAATTAATACTTTTATTTTTATTTGCACCGCTATCTGCAGAGATTATTGTTGATGGCAAATTAAATGAAATTGAGTGGGATTCTGCAGGAGTCATTGATACTTTTTTTGTTACCGAACCTCTAACTTATGCAATTCCAGAAGTTGCAACTGAAGTTTTATATTTTGCTAATGAGGATGGAATATATTTTGGGTTTAAAAATTATGAACAAACTATAGAGGATCAAACAACATTGCTGCATAAAAGGGATGTTATGGATGCATCAGCAGATAGAGCATTCATTGCAATTGACTTTAATGGAAACGGTATAAGAGCATATAGTTTTTCAGTTACTTTGGGCGGATCTATCAGTGATGCAGTTTGGGCAAATGAAAATCAACCGTCATTAGACTGGGATGCAATTTGGTTCGTTAAAACATCTCAAACCGACTATGCTTGGTTTGCTGAGTTCATGATTCCATGGGATGTTGCTCCATTGGAATACTCAGATGAAGAATTTATTGAAGTTAATGTCAGGACGTCTAGAGGTTATTTTTTAAAAAACGAATGGCACGGTTTTCCAAAAATCAATTGGACTGATACAAAATTTATCTCAAGATTTCATCCAATAAAAATAAGAAATTTTGCTAAAAAATCTGCCTCGGACGTCGATTTCTTCCCATACATTTCAGTTTCTCAGGAAGAGGTTACAGGAAAACAGGAAAATAAAATTGGAGGAGAAATATTTTGGGCTATCGATTCAGAAAAAAGATTAGACGTCACTTTAAATCCTGATTTTGGCCAAGTAGAAAGCGATGATGTCATTGTGACTTTTGATGCAATAGAGACTTTTTACGAAGATAAACGACCATTCTTCACAGAAAATCAGGATCTTTTTCAAATAAGAGGTCGAACTTCTTTTCTGATCAATACTAGAAGAATTGGTGCTCGACCAGACTATGATTGTTCTTCAGAGATAGACGAATCAGATTGTAATTCGCAAAGAAAAACCTACAGTGAAATTGATTTAGCCTTGAAATATACCCAGACTGAAGCTAGTGATGAATTCGGAATTTTCTCAGCTTTTGAACGAGATGGAAAATACTATAAAGGAAGGAATTTCCAGTCTATTAGATACAGAAAAAGTTTAGACGATCTTCGTATTGGCTATCTTTTAACTTATGTTGATCGTCCAAACATATCAAGGGCTGCCCAAGTCCATACAATGGATTTTGATTATTCCTTCGATGCAACAAGCAGATTTTCAGGGACGTTAAGTTATTCAAACATAGATTCAGAATCAACCTCAACCGAAGGTGTTGCTCTAAGAGGTAGAGTGGCTAGAAACTTTACAGAAAAATTTTCCGCTCTTTGGGGTTTTGGTATTTATGACGAAGGCTATGACATGAACGATATGGGTTATTTGGACATGAGAAATTTTGCAGAAACAGGCATTACAGCCGTTTACAAAGAAACCAATTTCTCAGAAGAATCTCTTGTTAGAAGTCTTACATTGGATGTGAATGGCGGTCACCAACGAAGCATATCAGGAATAAACGGCGGGATGATGGCGTGGATATCACTTAATTTAGATCTTAAGGATTTTTCTTCAATAGATATTTTTTGTGAATGTATCTTATCTCCTGGAAAAGATTTTGTTGAAGCAAGAGATCATCCGGATTCTCCTTTTATAAGAAGGTTAGGGGGATACACATTGAACATGAGATATTCGGCACCTAGACAGAAGACTTTCATACCCTTCATAAAAATTGAAAGTTCATCTGGAGGTTATAAATTTGATAATCCATCAAATTCTAAAAGAGGTGAGGGTTGGGGATTCAACATAGGTGCAAATATTAAGCCCTCTAATGATCTCGACTTAAATCTTGCTCTCATTAGATATGATGAATATGAAAATTGGGCTAAATATGAATTTGATAATGTATTTGGCTATTACAAAAAGAAGAAATTATCTTCCTCTCTATCTTTAGGATGGATTAAAGACAACGTTCACGAATTAAGAATTAAAGCTCAATTTTATTCACTCACTGCTGATGATCCAGATCCTTATTATGTTAGTTCGGATGGAAAAATGGTTAATTATGATGGGTCACTTAATCCATTTGAATTAAGTCAGGTCGCATTTCAAATAAGGTACAGATATGAACTATCTCCTCTTTCTAATTTTTATGCAGTTTATACGAGAGGAGGATATTATTTTGACGACGATAAAGATTTAAAATCTTTTGGAGATTTGTATTCCACCGGATGGGATACTACTTATTCTGATCAATTAATTCTTAAACTGAGATATAAATTTTAATGATCTTTACAGATCCAACCTCTTGATGTTTTTCTAGCTTCTAAGGCAGGGAAATAAACATTGCATTCTATACATTTGACCATGCTGGATTGATCTTCACTGATATCAACTGAACTTTCTCCCAAAAGACGTGCAAGCCCAACGACTATTCCTACAAAAATTAAAACTGAAATTAAAATAGCCATTAGGATTTAATTTTCTTTTCTTTGAAAGCGTCTAGTAAGGCTTGAGTAATGTTGGCCAGATCTGACTGGTTGAGTTCTTTATAAGCTTCAATTTTGATCTCAAGAGCTTGTTCTACTTGAGAGCTATTTGGGAGATGTTCAATCACATAATTAGCTCGGTTTAAGGCTGCAACAAAAGCCTTTCTTTCCATATAGAAAGTCGCTACATATATTTCTTTTTTTGCGATCAAATTCCTCAAGAAAACCATTCGTTGCCTTGCTTGATCAGCGTAGTCACTATCTGGGAACCTAAGTAAAAAATCACTCAAGTCGGAAAAGGATTTCTTTGCTTGATTGAGATCTCTTTTCGAGGCCGCATCCTCGAGAATCATATTCGGATTAAAAATAGACATATCCGCAGTGTAACCAGACATTCCTTTTAAATAGTAGGCATAATCTATATTTGGATGATTAGGATGCAAGCTGATAAACCTATCAGCGGCTGATGTTGCAGCCTCATAGTTTGCTGATTTAAAATAAGCATAAATAAGCTCTGACTGAGCTTGAGTGGCAAATCTTCCGAAAGGGTATCTTGCTTCGAGCATTTCTAAGCTCATTGCAGCAGCAGCAAAATTTCCAGATCTCAATCTATTCTGCGCTTGATCAAATAATTCTTTTTCAAGTAAGACCCTTTCAATAGTTTCTTCTTTATTTGCACATGATGCGGATAAAGCCATCAAGATCAGTAAAAAAAGTAGATTAAAGATAAAATAAAGCCTATTACGAGTTTGCATCTGCTAATTCTATCTGTTTAAAGATTAAAAAACATGCCAAAAAAAATTTCAATTAATTTCGAGGTCAACGCTCAGGAGTCAGGAAAAAGAATAGATGTAATCGTATCTAAGAGACATCCAGAGTTCTCAAGAATGCAAATTAAAAAGTTCATTGAGCTAGATTTTTTGTCTATTGATAATCAAATAATTTCAAAAGTAAGCGAGAAGGTTTCAATGGGCAGTAAGATAAATTTATCTGGTCTAATTAATGCAGAAGTTGAAGATCTTCCTGAAGATATTGAGATTGAAATAAAAAAGGAGACAAAGGACTTCATAGTTATAAATAAAGCTCCAGGAATTGTTGTCCACCCGGGCTCAGGAAATAGATCAGGAACAATTCTCAACAGTTTATTATTCAACTTTCCAGAGCTAGCAGACCTGCCACGAGCTGGAATAATTCATCGTTTAGATAAAGATACTTCTGGACTAATGGTTATTGCAAGAAATGAGAAGGCTTATAAATATTTATCAGATCAAATCTCCTCCAGAACTGTTAAAAGGGGATATGATCTAATAGTTATTGGAAAAACGTTGAGAGCAGGAACTTTAGACTTCCCAATTGGAAGGCATCGCACTGTAAGAACAAAACAATCAGTTACAGAAAAAGGAAAAGAAGCAATTACAAAATTTAAAGTATTAGAATTTTTGGGATTCTACACTTATATTCGAGCTTATTTAGAAACAGGGAGAACCCATCAAATTAGAGTCCATTTCAGCCATATTAAACATCCGCTAGTCGGAGATAAAACTTATGGAACAAGTCAAAGATTTGCAAAAAATACCTCAGACGATTTGAAAGATTTTATTATCAAGTTTCCGAGACAAGCTCTACATGCTAGAGAACTTTCTTTTATAGATCCCTCGACCAATGAAACAGTAAATTTTGAAAGCAAAATTCCTAAAGATTTTCAAAGTTTATTGGATCGTCTAAAAACCAATGAAAACTTGACTTAAAGGGTTCTAGTGTCACAATTCGAATCTTTTTAAAACTGTTTAATAAATATGAAGAAAGAATCAGGTGGATCTGCACTTATTAGAGCTTTGGCAGATGAAAATGTAGACCTTCTCTTTGGATATCCAGGAGGAGCCGCCCTTCATATTTATGATGCAATTTATCAACAGGATAAAGTTCAGCATATTTTAGTCAGGCACGAGCAGGCAGCAGTCCATGCAGCTGATGGATATGCCAGAGCTACCGGAAAAGTTGGAACTGTTCTTGTAACATCTGGTCCAGGAGCAACAAACGCAATCACTGGTATTGCAACTGCATATATGGACTCTATTCCATTAGTGGTAATTTCAGGTCAGGTTGCAAGCCATTTAATAGGAACAGATGCCTTCCAAGAAACGGATATGATGGGAATATCACGACCAATCGTAAAACATAGCTTTCTAATTCAAAGTCCAGAAGAGATACCAGAGGTTGTTAAAAAGGCATTTATCATCGCAAAAACAGGAAAGCCTGGACCAGTTGTAATTGATGTACCCAAAGATATGACAGATCCGAATCATCTTTTTGACTATCAGTATCCAAAAGACATAAAGATGCGATCTTATTCAGTCCCCTCAGAGGTAGAAGAAAGCAACATAGAAGAGGCAGTTTCATTATTAGAGAAAGCAAAAAAACCTGTTTTATATGCAGGCGGAGGGATTATTCAAGGTAATGCAACTGAGGAACTAAAAAAGTTAGCGAAAATCATGAATGCCCCTGTGACAAATACACTAATGGGATTGGGAGCCTTTCCTGCAACTCATGAAAACTTTATTGGAATGTTAGGAATGCATGGAACCTACGAAGCTAACATGGCAATGCATGAAGCTGATTTAATTTTTGCTTTGGGTTCAAGATTTGATGACAGAACTACAAACAATCCTCAAAAATACTCATTAAATGCAAAAAAAATACACTTAGATTGTGATTACGGTTCTATTGAAAAGATTATAAATGTCGATGTATCTCTAAATGGAGATGCTAAAAAGATTCTTAATCAAATTCTCAATAAAATAAATCCAAAAAATATTGATAAAGCATCAATAGATCTCTGGAATAACGAGATTCTAAACTGGAGAGAAACCCATGGTCTTAATCATGATCTTCTGGATAAGAAGTTTCATCAGAAGCAAATCCTTCCTCAACAGGTAATACAGTCTCTTTATAAGTCTACGAACGGTAAAGCATTTATAACTTCCGATGTTGGCCAACACCAAATGTTTGCTGCTCAATATTATAAATTTGATGAGCCTAGAAAATGGATCAACTCTGGCGGTCTTGGAACAATGGGATTTGGTCTGCCTTCTGCAATGGGAGTTAAATTTGCTTTCCCTGATGCAGATGTTGTTTGTGTAACCGGTGAAGGCAGTATTCAAATGTGTATTCAGGAGCTGTCTACTTGTATGCAGTATGGACTGCCTGTGAAAATAATTAATCTCAATAATAGAGCTTTAGGAATGGTTAAGCAGTGGCAAGATATGCAATACGGTGGAAGATATTCCAGTATTCTCTACGAAGATTCTTTACCGGATTTTGTCAAGCTTGCAGAATCTTATGGACATGTGGGTATCAAGGTAGAGAATATAAGTGAGCTAGAAGAAAGAATGGACGAATGTATTTCCATGAAAGATAAACTTGTATTCATGGATGTATATGTTGATCCAGATGAGCATGTATACCCGATGCTTGAAGCCGGCGGCAATATGTCTGAAATGCGAGTTAGTAAAACTAAAAAGACTTTTTAATATGAGTCACATATCGATTTTAATGGAAAACCAACCGGGAGCTCTCTCTAGGGTTGTAGGTTTATTTTCACAAAGGGGTTACAACATAGACTCTTTATCTGTGGCTCCTACAAATGATTCATCTTTATCAAGGCTCACCATGGTCGTTAAAGAAGAAGAAAGCGTAATATCTCAAATTCTCAAACAATTAAACAAAGTAATTGATGTTGTAGAAGTTCAGAATCTGTCCGATGTTGAATCTGTCTCACTGGAAATTGCTATTGTTAAATTAAAAATTACCGAGAAAGAAGCATCAAAAATTATTGAAAGTGCTTTTCCTATTGTTGGAGAAATTATTAATCATAAAGATGAATTTGTAATGATTAAACTTATTGGTTCCAACCATGAGGTTGATGATTTTCTTCTTTCTTTAAATAAGCAAAAGTTTTTAGAGGTTACAAGATCAGGTCTACTTGGTATGGGGACAGGTGAAAACTTTCTCATTTCAGAAAGTGAAACTACAATTGAGTATTAGGAGAAAATAATGGAAGTATTTTACGAAAAAGATTCAAATCCTGAATTATTGAAAGATAAAACTATAGCTATCATAGGCTACGGTTCTCAAGGTCATGCACATGCTAATAATTTGAAAGACTCTGGTTTCAATGTGATTCTTGGATTAAGAGATGGATCATCTTCGGCTGTAAAGGCATCTGAAGCGGGTTTTGAAGTTGCTAGTAATGTCGATGCTGCATCTAAAGCCGATCTATTGATGATGTTAATCCCCGATGAATTTCAAGGAATTACTTATAAAGAAGAGATAGAACCTAATCTTAAGAAAGGCGCTACTTTAGCATTTGCGCATGGATTTAATATTCATTACGAACAGATTGTTCCAAGAAAAGACTTAGACGTAATCATGATAGCTCCCAAAGGACCTGGACATACAGTGCGAGGTCAATACATAGATGGAGCTGGGGTGCCTTGTTTAGTTGCAATTCATCAAGATGCCTCCTCTAAAGCATTAGATACCTCAATTGCTTATGCTTCAGCTATAGGTGGTGGAAGAGCAGGAATTATCAAAACAACATTCAAAGACGAAACCGAGACAGATTTGTTTGGTGAACAGTCTGTGCTGTGCGGTGGTTTGACCTCATTGATTCAAGCAGGCTATGAAACTCTTGTAGAAGCCGGTTATCCACCTGAGATGGCTTATTTTGAATGTGTTCATGAAGTTAAATTAATAGTTGATTTGATTTATGAGGGAGGTTTAGCCAACATGAGGTATAGCATTTCAAATACAGCAGAATATGGAGATTACACTTCAGGACCTAAAGTAATAACTGACGAAACCAAAAAAGAAATGAAAAAAATTCTTGAAAGGATTCAGTCTGGAGATTTTGCAGATGAATTCATTGCTGATGCGAGAAAAAGCAACGGACCAGATGGAGGTCCTGCAATGCAAGAATTTAGAAGACAATCAGCCGCACATCCAATAGAAGAGGTTGGAAAATCTTTGAGAGAGATGATGCCTTGGATAGCTAGTAACCGTCTGGTTGATAAGGCAAAAAACTAGTACCATCGATAGGGTGTCAAATAAGATACTCGCCCTTATTCTAGGAATTTCTTTATTTTCCGTTTATCTTTTTTCTATTAACCTTTATCCATTAGTTGATGAAGACGAAGGTGCATTCGCTTCAGCAACTATGACTATGATGGATTCTGGTAATTATACAAACGTTGAGTTAGCAGGAGAGAGGAGGGATGACAAACCGGTTCTTACCCATTGGCTGCAGGTCATAAGTTTAAAAACCTTTGGCTTTTCAGAATTTGCTTTTAGATTACCGAGCGTAATCTTTGGGTTGCTCTGGGCATTCGTAACGTTTTGGTTTACAAAAAAGATTTCAAATAAAAGAAATGCTTTTTTAGCTGCTTTTTTCGTTCTAGCAAGCCTTGGGGCATCAATTATTATCAAAACAGCAACTGCGGATGGAATATTTAACTTTTTTGTGGCTTCAACAACCCTTTTGGCATTTTTAGCTTTAAGAGAACAACGGAGCAAGTATTTATACTATGCAGCAATTCTTGCCGGCTTTGGCTTTTTAACAAAAGGACCCGCTATTTTAATCGTGCCAGGAGGGGCTTTATTTTTCTGGGCTTGGTGGAATGGATATTTAACTGAAACGTTAAGAAAACTTTTCAATCCTTTTTTATGGCTAATCTTTTTTTGTATTGCATCACCATGGTTTATCTATTTATATTTAAGCGAAGGCATAGATCCGATACTAGGATTCTTTTTAAAACATAACTTTCAAAGGTATACATCAACTTTTGAGGGCCACTCAGGACCATTTTATTATTATTTTGTTATTTTGATTTTTTTGGTGGCTCCATTTTGGAATAGTCTTTTTACGGTAGTCGGCAGAATTAAGACAGACTTCAAAGATGAAACTAGAAGTTTTCTATGGATTTGGTTTTTATGGGTTTTACTCTTTTTTTCAATATCTTCAACTAAGTTACCGCACTACTTACTCTATGGAATAACTCCACTATTCATATTAATGGCACTCAATTTTAAGCAGCAAAGCAAAAGAATAAATCTGCTAATTTTTATTTCTTTATTGGGCTTTATATCATCTTTGCCAATTGTATTAGAAACTCTTGCTTCATCAGAGAAAGACATTATTTGGAATGTTTTGAGAGAGGAAATAGAGGTTTTCTTTACTCCTGCAAATTTCTTTATTCCAATATTAATTCTTCTAGCCCTTGGAATTGTCTCCTTTATGGTCTTTTCTAAATTTAACCAATTTATAATCTCGTCTTTATTATTTTTGATTAGTATCCATTTAATTTTCCTTCCAAGTGCCATAGGACTATTCCAAGATCGATTCAAACAGGCTGGATTAAAGGTAAAAGAAATGAATAAGCCATTAGCCATGCACAAGATGAACTTTCCCTCTTTTGGAGTATATGCAAGAGACACTGCCTATAGAAATCATAAGGATGGACAAATAATTCTTTTAAGGAGCAATCAAATTGATGAGCTAGGTTCAGTGATAGAAATTTATAATAGGTCGGGTATTTCTGTGGTGATAAAAGAGTGAATCTTCAGCACAAAACAGGTTTTATTATCTTTGCTTTGGCGCTCGTTCTGATTGGTTTGAATTATTTAGATTCTGTAATTGTTCTAAATAACTTTATTTTTATTGGACTAAATAGTTTGGGAGCTTTTATAGATCAATCAGCTCTCACTTTTCTTACCGAATTTGGTAACGCAGCCATACTGATGATTGCATCTGTAATCCCAATATATTACTCAAGAAAATTTTTCAGGCTAATCATCTCATCTACACTGATTGGAATCTTGCTCTCGAGAGGGTTAAAAATTTTACTGGATATTCCAAGGCCAGGAGCAATCCTGCCAAGAGAAGAATTTTTTGTTGTTGAGCCTCTTTTGTCCTCTCAATCCGTGCCTTCTGGACACGCATTTAGTCTCTTTTTATTTTTCTCTTGTTTGGTTGTCTCAGGCATGATTAAAAAAAACTATTTTGTACTGTTAATTTTCGCCTTTTCACTTATTGCTTTTACAAGGATATTAGTTGGGGCTCACTGGCCAATGGATATTCTGATTGGGGCTTCTTTGGGTTTTAGCTTGCCTTTACTCTTGGCTTCATTGTCAGAGAGATCGTCAAAAATTTTGGACACTTTATATTCGGTATTTTTCATTATTCTATTAAGCATCGCACTTTACACAATTCTCATTGGCAATTTTTCTACCTATGATTTTGCAAATGAAATCGGCTGGTTATACATTCTTATTTTCTTGAGTTTCCTTTTATTTCTTAATTTACTGAAGATAGAAAACATTTTTAGTATTGCTTTAGACTATTTCACCAAAATAAAGGTATCTCAGAGTAATTTTTTTAAAATCTTTATGCCTTTGCTTATTTCTTCCACATTCATATATTTAATCTATAAATATGGATCTTTTAGTTCCTTTCTCTTCATGACAGGAAATTTGGATTTTCTCCTATTGTCCGTTGCATTAGGTCTTTTAGTTTTAAGCCTATTGATAAGGGCTGCTCGAATAAGAAGATTTTTTAAAAAGGAAACAAAGAGCCTAGGAGTTATGCGAATCACTTTCTTGCATAACTTTTTAAATAATTTCTTACCTATGCGAATTGGAGAATTTTCTTTTCCTTTGCTTTTGAGAGAATCTTATGGGATCGATAATAAGATATCCCTCAGGGCACTTTTTATTTTCAGGCTCACAGATCTTTTATCAATCATTTTTTTGTCTTTATTTGTCTTTCTTAGTTTCTACTATTCTTTAATGCTTAACATCTTATTTTTTGTTGCTTGGTACTTAGGAGTGAGCTATTTATTGCAAGAAAGAGATATTAAAAAAAATCTTTTTGAAAAAATTGAAATTTTGATTTTGTCTTTGTTAGCTTGGTTCATAAAAGTATTTGCACTCACCTATCTTCTGTTATCTTTGATTTCAGTAAGCTTAGAAAGTTCTTTCGTAGCAGTTATTTTTGGTGAATTAACATCAATCCTACCCATCCATGGCTTTGCAGGAACGGGGACATATGAGGGAGGCATAATATTTGGGCTTAATTCTTTTGATAAAAACATTAATATCGATTCAATGATCAGTGCTTCTTTATTGGTCCACTTTACTGTTCTTTTATATAGTCTTATCCTTGCAATTGTTTCAACATTCATTAAGAAAACATGAAAACTTATTTAAGCATTGTCGTTCCTGTTTATAACGAGGAAGAAAATATAAAACCTCTCGTCGATGAGATTTATCAATCGATGGAATCCCTAGATAAAGAATGGGAATTACTCATTATTGATGATTCAAGCAAAGATAATACGGGAGATATATGTGAATCAATTGCCAAAGTAAAAAAAGAAGTCAGGTACCTACTATTAGGAAGGAATTCAGGTCAAACGGCTGCCATGCAAGCAGGTTTTGACCACGTACAGGGAAAATACATAGCAACTTTGGACGGCGACCTTCAAAACGATCCGAAGGATATTTTAAGACTCTTGAATAGGCTGAAAGAAGAAAAGTTGGATTTAATTGTTGGATGGAGAAAAGACAGAAAAGATCCCTTTCTTAGAAGCCTCATATCAAAGATGGCAAATTCTTTAATTGGTTGGTCGACTGATATAAAGCTCCATGATTACGGATGTAGCTTAAAGGTCTATAGAAATAAAACTCTCAAAGCTGTTCAGTTGTACGGCGAAATGCATCGGTTAATTCCTGCATGGATGAGTCTTTATACTGATAAGGCAAGGATAAGAGAAGAGGAAGTAAATCATAGACCCAGAATTGCTGGCGAGAGCAAGTATGGGTTTGGAAGAATTGCTAGGGTACCTTTAGATTTATTTTCAATTATATTTTTCCAAAGGTTTTTATCTAAACCAGCGCACTTTTTTGGTTTTCCTGGTTTAGTTTTTTTGGTTCTAGGAATAATTATCTTATCTATATTAAGCGCCCAAAAAATTATGCTTGGCATAGACTTAGGCGACAGACCACTTTTTTACGGGGGAATACTTTCTGTTGTGTTTGGAACCCAACTTTTAACGACCGGTTTATTGGCTGAAGTGGTCGTAAGAATTTACTTTTCGAATAAAAACCGTCCTTATGTCATAAGAAAGGATTCTGATAATTAATTTAACTTTATTTATTGATAATAGCTTGCTAAGGTTGCATTCCATTTCATATGGGTCTGTAGCTCAGCTGGTTAGAGCGCACCCCTGATAAGGGTGAGGTCGCAGATTCGAGTTCTGCCAGACCCACCAAATTCCTTAAAATCTTTTGACACAATAACTGTCATAATTTATATTTTCCTGACATCATCATTCAATAATGCTTAGGAAAACTTTAGTTACTTTTGCTCTTCTCGCCATACTAGGCATCACAGCCTGGGAATTTAAAATAAATATACTTATTTGGTCTATACCGAAACTGTCGGCTATTTTTATGCCAATACAAGATAATATTCCAACCACTTGGACAGAGGGACCTGAAATTCCTACACAAGATGACCGTCCTAATATTATTTTAATTTTGGCTGATGATTTGGGATACAACGATATCTCTGCTCATAACGGCGGAGCAGCAGACGGATCTTTGATAACACCCCACATAGATTCGCTAGCAGAAAACGGCATTCTCTTTTCAAGAGGATATGCTGCCAATGCTACTTGTGCACCTTCAAGGGCATCCATCATGACAGGGAAATACCCCACAAAATTTGGATATGAATTTACTCCCGTACCGGCAACCGGAAGATTAATTATGCGCTGGCTTGCTGAAGAGGATGACTCAGAACTGAGAGCCAGAGTTGATAGAGAAGTAGCGACTCGGTTACCTCCTTTATGGGAGCAAGGAATGCCAACTGAGCAAGTAACAATTGCAGAGGTTCTTCGTGATGCAGGATATTACACAGCCCACATAGGAAAATGGCATCTTGGCCAAGCCAATGGCATGGATGCGCAAAGCCAAGGATTTAAAGATTCTTTATCTTTGGTGGGACCTTTGTATGCCCCAGAAGATGATCCAGATATAGTAAATGCAAAGTTCGATACTGGAATCGACAGAATGATTTGGGGTATTGGGCAGTATTCAGCAATGTTTAATGGAGGCGATTTTTTTGCTCCAGATAAATATGTTACCGATTACTATACTGAAGAAGCTTTGAAGGTTATTGAAAAAAATAAAAACAGACCTTTCTTTTTATATTTAAGTCATTGGGCAGTTCATAATCCTCTGCAGGCATTGAGAAGCGATGTAGAGCATATGAGCCATATGCAAGGTCATAATTTACAAGTTTATTCTGGAATGATTGCCGCGCTTGATCGAAGCGTAGGAAGAGTAATTCAGAAACTCAAAGAGCTCGAAATATATGGCAAAACTTTGATTATTTTTACTAGCGATAACGGTGGAGCTGATTATATTGAGTTAGAGGATATTAATAAGCCTTACAGAGGTTGGAAAATAAGCTTCTTTGAAGGTGGAATAAGAGTTCCTTATATTGTCAGCTGGCCTGATGGAATAAGTCCTGCACAAGAATCAAATAGCGCGGTGCATCACTTTGATATTTTTTCTACAATTGCATCTGCTGCGGGCATTGAATCTTCAGAATTAAATGATTTAGATGGTGTTAATCTTCTACCTTTTATAAATAAAGAAATATCCACTGAACCGCACGAAACGCTTTTTTGGCGTTCAGGTAATCATCAATCGGTCTTACATAAAAACTGGAAATATATAACTAGCAAAAAAGAAAATTTTCGGTGGCTCTTCAATACCGCAGAAGATCCCACAGAAAAGAATAATCTAATCGAAGTTTATCCTGAAAAAGCACAATTTCTCGAGCAGCTATTAGATAAATTTAATTCAGAGCAAGCTGACCCTGTTGTACCATCTGCATTTGAAGTTCCAATATTAATTGATAAATATGATGGACAGGAGTACGAAGAGGGAGATGATTATATTTATTGGTCTAACTAAGATTTTATTAAACTTTTAGACCTAAATTTCTATTTGATTTTGAGAGTTAAAATATATATTTATGTTAGTTCTATGAGTAAAATAATTGAAAAACTTAGCAATTTACTAAGAATTTCTTAAACTGAAATTACATTGGCATATACATTAAAAATAGGAGAAAGAGCTCCAGATTTCAATCTTTTGGGAACTGATGATGTATTTCATGATCTATCAAGTTATCGCAAACATGAAATATTAATAATATCTTTTACCTGCAATCATTGTCCTTATGTAATTGGTTCAGATGAAATAACTCGACAAACTGTTGAAAAGTACAATCGAGAGAGTGTTAAGTTGGTATGTATCAATTCGAACAGTAAAAATACCTATGAAGAAGACAGTTTTGAGAATATGCAAGCTCGCATGTTAGAGCATCAGTTCCCCTGGGACTATCTTCACGATGAATCTCAGGAGATTGCTTCTAATTATGGAGCTCTAAAAACTCCGCATTTTTTTGTCTTTGATTCAGAAAGATCATTGATTTATACAGGAAGAGGAATTGACAATCCAAGAAATGGCTCTGAATCAACAATAAATGATTTGGAAAATGCAATTGATGATTATCTAAGAGGAAGTGACATTGCGGTTCCAGTTACCAACCCAATTGGATGTAATATAAAGTGGGATGGTAAAGATGCCCATTGGATGCCGCCCGCAGCTTGTGATTTAATATAATTTTCAGGAGGAAAAAATGAGTGAACCAGCAACCCTTAGCAAAGAAGGAGATATCTCAACTATTACATTGGATGATGGGAAGGTTAATGTCTTTTCATTAGAAATGCTTGAATCTATACAGAATTGTCTAGATCAAGTTTCCAAAGATAGCGGTGCATTAATTATAAGAGGAAGAGAAGGCATATTTTCTGCAGGATTTGATCTCAAGACATTTCAAAGTGGAGATGCGGAAAAGGCGCAAAAAATGACTGCCTTAGGAATGAAAACTTTGCATGATCTTTATACTTTTCCTAGACCAGTTATTATGGCTGTAACAGGGCACGCTATTGCCATGGGAATTTTTATTGTTTGTTGCGGGGACTACCGCATAGCACTAGAAGGAGAGTTTGTTGCACAAGCAAACGAAGTTAGAAACAACATGGATATTCCTTCTCCTATTATGGAAGTTGCTGAAAGTAGAATCGATAAAAAGCATGTTTATTCTGTGCTTTATCATGCTGATCCTTATCCTTTTGATAAGTGTATTGAGGCTGGACTTCTCGATGAAATAGCATCATCTTCAGATTTTGAAAAAAGAATAATGGAGAAAGCAGAAGATTTAGCTAGTTTAGGTCATCCTCATTATGCAAAAACTAAGCAAGCACATCAGAGACCGCTCTTAGAGGCTATCTCAAATGCACTGCCTGCTTAAAAAAGTTAGACATTTCTTGCATCTTTCTCTAATCTACTCCCTTCTTTTGGGGCCATAGCTCAGCTGGGAGAGCGCCTGCTTTGCACGCAGGAGGTCGGCGGTTCGATCCCGCCTGGCTCCACCAAAAATACTTCAATTTTCCTCATTACAGATACATAATAAGTTTATGAGAGAGATGCACATACATGATTTAGTTATTAGAAACGGCAGTATAGTTGATGGATCAGGGAAAAAACCTTTTCTTGGCGATATTGCAATTGATGAGGGAAAAATCACCAAAGTTGGTGAAGTCATTAACTCCGGTAAAAAAGAAATTGATGCTGATGGAAACCTTGTTTCTCCTGGATGGGTAGATATTCATACTCACTACGATGGTCAGGTTTGTTGGGATCCTTATTTAACTCCTTCGAGCTGGCATGGAGTAACCACAGTTGTAATGGGTAATTGTGGAGTTGGGTTCGCTCCCGTTAAACCCGGAGATCAAAATTTCCTTATTCAACTTATGGAAGGTGTTGAGGATATACCAGGTACCGCACTGCATGAAGGCATTGATTGGGAATGGGAAACTTTTCCTGAATTTCTAGATGCAATTGAAAAAAAAGAATTTGTAATGGATTTAGGATTTATGATTGGGCATGGACCGGTTAGAAGTTATGTGATGGGCTACGACAGATGTCAAAACCAAGTTGATGCATCTAAAGATGAAATCAACCAAATGTCAGATATAGTAGAAAAAGCTATCAATGCTGGCGCATTAGGATTTAGCACATCAAGAACTATCTTACACAGGGACGTTCATGGTGTTTATGTGCCTGGCACAGAAGCAAGCTCAGAAGAAATGAAAGAACTTGCTTTCGCAGTGGACCGCGCAGGTGAAGGTACTTTAGAAATTGTATCTGATTGGTTGGACCAAGAAATAGAAATGTCATGGATGAAAGAATACGTTGAAAAGTCTGATTGCGGTTTAACTGTGCTTCAAACAAATGGCGACTCCGTTAAAACAATTCTTTACTGTGAAGAACAATTTCTTAAAGGTAAAAATGTTCGACCTCAATTCCCTGGAAGAAATGTGGGACTTATGTTTGGACTAGAAAGTTCTTTGCACCCATTTATAGGTCATCCTTCCTATAAAGAAATTTCTCATCTTCCCCTTAACGAGAGACTTTCAATCATGAGAGATCCTGCCTTTAAGCAAAAAATCTTAAATGAGTCGCCAAGCTTTAGAGAAGATTTACAAAAAGCTGCTAAAGAACAAAAATCTAATAAGACTAAAGAAGAAATTAAAGCTGAAGCAGAAATAGGTAAAAAACTAATCTCTAACTATCAAACTCAATTCATTTTAAGTGATCCTCCTAATTACGAACCAACAAGAGAAGATAGCATTGCTTATATAGCTGAACAGAGAAATCAGTCAGAAGAAGAAGTTATTTATGACGAATTGATTAAAGATAACGGAAAAAGCTTGATTTACGCATGTTTCACTTCTTATGAAAATCATAAGCTTGAGTTTGTCGAAACATTTTATAAACTTAAATCATCTGTAGCTGGCGGGAGTGATGGAGGAGCGCATTGCGGCCTCATTTGTGACGCAAGCATGCCCACAACAAATTTATCTCATTGGGCAAGAGATAGATCAGCAGGCAATAAAATTCCTTTAGAGCTAATCATTAGAAAGCAGACAAAAGATACTGCTGAAACTTATGGACTGTTTGATAGGGGAGAAATCAAAACTGGAATGATTGCAGATATCAATATTATTGATTTTGAAAAATTAAATGTCTCTCTTCCAAAAATGATCTTTGATCTACCTAAAGGAGGGAAAAGGCTTGTTCAGGAATCCTTTGGTTATTTAGCAACTATTAAAAGTGGTGAGGTTGTTTATGAGAATGGTCAAGCGACCGGTACTCTTCCAGGTCAAGTCATAAGAGGGAAGCAAACATCAGAGGTCAAAGATACTAAAGAAAAGATATCTTTTTATGATCGAACTGTTAGGTTATTTATTATCAAATTCCTAAGACTTATTTGGGCTGCAAGAAACAAGCCTGTTAAAAGCACAGTTATTTCTTAGTATTCAAGCGATAATTCTTCAAGAATATTTCTAGCTTCATCAAACTTCTCTAAAGTCCAAAGAAAGTACCTTGAATCTACAGATATAGTTCTCGCTTCTGGAATGTATTTATAGTCAGCGATAATCGTCTGAAGCATCCCATCAAAAGCAAGACCTACCAACTCACCTTTAGCGTTTAGCGTGGCTGACCCTGAATTTCCATTTGTAATATCAAGATCGCACAAAAAATTCACCGGAACAGAACCTAAGGATTCCAACTCATATCTTCCATAATTTTTTTGAGAGATTAAATCCATTAGCTTATCTGGAGCATCAAAAGGCTCCTCTCCGATATGTTTTTTATTAATACCTTCTAAACGTGTAAATGGACCATAGGTAATGCCATCTTCTAGAGATACTCCCTTAACGTTACCAAAGGTAATTCTGAGGGTTCCGTTAGCATCTGAGTACAATGACTTTCCAATACTTTTATAATATTTTCTTAACGATTTTATGAAAGTTGATTTGAGTCTTTGTTTTTCGCTAGCTTCAGACTTAGCAATGTTTTCATACTCCATTTGCTCATCAAAAAGAATCCTTGCAATGTTAATGAAAGGATCTTTAATTGAATTGAGTTCATCTAGAGATAAGTCAATCAAGGAAAGTCTATCTTCAGCAGAATCCATTAATGATTTTTGTGAGTAGATATCTTCAACAATTTTTTTAGACTTTTTAAAGTCTGCATCTAGTTGAAAATAATTGCTAAATTGTGGCCTTCTTAAATTTCCGTCAAAAGTTTTATATTTTTCAAGTCGGTTAATAAAAATTTCTTTATCAACTCTTTTATCAAAACGATAATCAAGAGATTTAATTCCATTCACAATATTTTCATGATCTCTCTCTTGGAAGCCAATTTCTCGCTGATCATTTGGTTTGGTTCTTTCATAGGCGTATCTGTAAATTCTTTGAGCAGTAGAAATCATTCTTGAATTCCCATAATAATAATTAGGTAACTCTTTTGCCTTTTGATCATCAATCAAAGAAATAAGCGAATCTAAGGACTCCTTTTCTTGTTTAGAGCCTTTTTCATTTAAATAATCTATGAAACCTAACCAATCAGAATTAGCTTTGTCTTGAACTTTGAATGACTCAGCACCATCTATTTGTCCTGATATTTTTTTATAATAATTCTCATAACCACTAATTAATCCTCTGTATTTTAAAGAAGAACCATCGTCATCTTTCGTAGAAGATCTCATTATGTCTATCCCAGACTTTAAAAAATTAACGAAACCTTTAAATCCCTCCTCTATATCAAATTCCACTTCGTTATATGTAAGCAACCTGTTGGTTGTGCCTGGATACCCTGCAACCATGACAAAATCTCCTTCTTGAACTCCTTTTGCTGATATCTTTAAATAGTTTTTGGATTTATATGGTTCATTTTGTGAAGCAAACTCTTTACTGCTTCCATCAGGAGCCACATAAGCTCGCAACAAGGCAAAATCCCCTGTATGCCTCGGGAACATCCAATTATCTATCTCGCCACCGTACTCACCTATTGAAGCAGGAGGAGCGTAGACCAATCGAACATCTCTTATTTTTAATCTTTTTTCTAATTGATAAGTCTCTCCACTGAAAAATGACCTGACATTGCATCTTATTTCATCACTTGTCTCGCATTGTTCAATGATGCTTTTTTTATTACTTTCAATTTTATTGTATCTATCAAGGTCATCTTTAAGGTTTTCCGCTTGTCTCAACACAGCCTCGGTAACATTGGTAATGCTTTGAGTGACATAAGCACTTGACCCAGGCGCAGACGGTTTTTCCTCTGATTTTCTTCTAGCAACAAACCCGGTTTCGAATAAATTTTCCTTTTCAGATGAGTTAAATTGTAAATATGACCCTTCGATACAATGGTAATTCGTTGCAATAAGACCTTCTGGAGAGACAAACGATGCAGAGCATCCACCAAGACTCACTATTGCATTAAGCGGGAAAGAAAATAAATCTGTAAGATTATCTGCGTCTCCAGAATACCCTGTACTTTCTAAATCCTTTTTTAAATTGCCCATTTGAGAAGGTTCCCACATACCCTCAACCGCAAACACATTAAGATTAAATACAGCTAAAACAATCAGTAATTTAATCTTCATTCTCCAGGCCTTCTTAAAAAAGATCTATTTAATTCACTAACGTTTTTGACTCCTGTGAGAATCATACTTTGTTCAACTTCATCTTTTAAAAGTTGTAATGCATATTTAGCACCTTTGTAGCCTCCTACTGATAGTCCATAAAGGTAAGGTCTACCTCCCATGCAGGCATTAGCTCCCATGGCGAGGGCTTTTATGACATGAATCCCTCTTCTGATACCGCCATCAACTATAATCTCAATAGAGTCTCCAACAGCATCTCTAATTTCTTTCAACATTTCAAATGGCGCAGGACATCCATCCAGTTGTCTTCCTCCATGATTTGAAATCATTATTGCTGAAGCACCAATATCCTTTGCCCGTTTTGCATCTTCTACAGATAAAATTCCTTTGACCGCAAAAGCCTTATCCCATTGACCTATCATCCACTCTGCATCTTTCCAAGTAACGGTCCTATCAAACTGACTGTTCATAAAATCCATTACAGAAATATCATTAGCAGCATCTTTCAACCTATGCTCAATATTGACCATGGAAGGAGTGGGGGGATGAGTAAGATAGTTCAATGTCCAATCAAACTTACTGGCAATATTTAGGTAAGACTTTAAAGTTAATTTTGGCGGCACGGTCATGCCCGTTCGCAGATCTCTTTCTCGTCTTCCGTTAACAGGAACATCGATAGTTAAGCAGAGAGCATCGTAATTAGCAGCTTTACATCTTTCAATGTATTCGACAGAGATACTTCTATCCTTGAGAACATAAATTTGAAAAACTTTAGGACCTTTAGATTTTTCTGCAACCTCTTCAATAGTAGTTGTTGAAAGGGTAGATAGACAAAAAATAGTACCCATATCACTCGCAGCATTTGCTGCTGCTACCTCTCCCTCATGATGGAATAATCTGTGATATCCGGTAGGCGAGCATATGTATGGCCAATCAATCTGTGTTCCAAGAACTTTTGTTGAAGTATCAATTTTATCTACATCAACTAAATAGTTCGGAATCACTTCATACTGTTCAAAGGAATTCGTATTGTGTTTTATTGTCCATTCATCACCCGCGGCGCCATCAATGTAATGGAACATTGCTGCTGGCAATCTTTTTTCTGCAGCTTTTCTTAAATCGCTAATGTTATGACAATCTTTTAATTTCAATTGTTAAATTTTTCCAAAAGTCTTTTTCTATCTGATTCATAGATTTTGCCACCAAAATAATAGCAAGGTATAGCTAATCCTGCGATCAAAGAAAAAGAAACTAGCATTATTGTATATGGTTCAGCCACATCAAAGGATCTTAAAAGATCAGTAAAGATTCCGCCTCCTAAAGAGCCAAATGTAAGACCTATCAGGTTTAGGCATAAAATATAAAATGCTACAACAGTTGCTCTTATTTTAGGCGGAACAAGCTCCTGAACGGTTGAGAAGGTTGGGCCGTAAAAACACCCTAGTTGGAAATAACCGATTACAACTCCCAGCCAAAAAATAAAAGTATTTGGTTCTACGAATCTATAAATTATTCCAAGAGGCAATAGCAACAGAGTGAGCCAAAAAAGAAACATTGGACGACCTTGATTGAAAGTTCTCAACCACCAGTCGCTCATTAAACCACCAAACAAGTTTCCAGCAAGACCTGCAACCACACCAATGATCCCAGTTAGTTGAGCAATTTCTGATCTTTCGAAACCTCTTTCTTGGGCATACCAAAGTTGTTCAAAAACTGCCGCTCCAAGCGCTACGTGATAAAGAACTCCTCCAGCTATGGTTAAGATTAATGCATTAGAAGAGGTCAAGGCTTGCCTTAAAGTAGAAACTATCTCTGAAAAAGAGAGATTAACCTCATCTGGATTATCGATAAGATGTTTTCTAGGGCGATCTTTAAAGAAAAATGCAATGATCCCTAAAACTGCTCCGATACCTCCCAAAATGTAAAAACAGTTTCTCCATCCTAGAGGCTCACCAAGAAACCCTACTATAAGAAGACTTATCCCAACTCCAATAGGAACGCCCATATAATAGACTCCAGCAGCAAAACCCATCCTATTTGCTGGAAAGCTATCTGAAAGCATGGACATGGATGTTGGCGTCAAGATTGATTCTCCAACTCCAATGAAGGCTCTAGGAATAGCCATGCTTATAAATCCTTTGGCGGCACCTGTAAATGCAGTAAAAATACTCCAAAGTAGAACCCCAAAACCAATTAATCTTGGTCTGTTGTACTTATCTGCCAGCGTTCCCATGAACAATCCCATAATTGAATAAAAAAAGACAAAAGCTAATCCAGTTAAAATACCGTACTGCCAATCAGTTAAGCCTAGGTCAGGAACAATAAAGTTTGCAAAGCTTGCAATAAGTTGACGGTCCACAAAATTTAAAAGATTCAGAAGCGTCAAAAAGAAAAGTAACCTATATGGATTCATATTCCCCCAGTTGAATTATTTATCCGTTCATGGAATATAATCATTATCCAGAAAAATAATTTTAATGATAGTAGTAGGTTTAACAGGAGGAATTGGATCAGGAAAATCATCCGTCTCAGAAATCTTTGAGGGCTTAGGAGTGAAAGTTGTGGACGCAGATGTAGCTTCTAGACAACCTGTGATGAAAGGACAACCAGCTTTAAAAAAAATCGCTGAAAAATTTGGATCAAATATTCTTAACTCTGAGGGAGAATTAGATAGAAGAAAGCTCAGAGAAATTATATTTAAAGAGAGTTCTGCAAAAGACTGGTTAGAAAATCTACTTCATCCATTAATTCATCAAATACTCATCGATGATTTAGCAACAGCGAGTTCAAAATATGCGATTTTGGTATCTCCTTTGTTATTTGAAACAAATCAAAAAGACCTATGTTCAAAAACAATAGTTGTCGATACAAGCGAAGATAATCAAATCGATAGAACCACAAAAAGGGATAATGTTGAAGCCAGTCAGATTAAATCAATTATTGATTCCCAAATAGATAGAAAAAGCAGGAATGAGCTTGCAGATATTATTATTTCAAACGATGGATCTCTTCAGGAATTAGAGGAGAAAGTTAAAAAAATTCATCATGATTTAGAAAAAGAAATTTTTAAATGAAAAAAAAATGTCCTCGATGCAGAAAAATGTACTCAGTGAATAAAGATTCAAATCACAGACCTTTTTGCAGTGAGAAATGTCAGGCCATTGACTTAGGCGATTGGTTTTTTGAGAAACACAAGATTTCCAGACCCATAATAGATGAAGATGATCTTTCTATTGATCCATAAAAGAAGAAATACCTGCTATTCCATCAGCAGAATATTTTTTTGCTTCATTTAAGTCTGAGATTCTCATTCCACCTAGAGCATAAGTCTTAATTTCAGTTAGAGATCTTAATTCCTTGAATTTTTGCCAACCTATAGAAGATGCATCCTGATGACTTTTTGTTTTTTTGACTGGTGAAATAAAAATATAATCCAACTTAAGTTGGTTTGCTTTATTGATCTCCTCCTCATTATGACAAGACGCACCCAAATAATTTTGATAGCTTTCTAAGTCCGATAAATTCATCAAATCCGTTGAATTGAAATGAATGCCATCAAATCGTTCTGAGATGTCTAGGTGTCTAGAGCTCAAAATCAGTTTGGTTTGATACTTTTTCTTTAGTAATAAAAATTTTTTTAAATTTTTATTAAGTTCTGAGTTATCTAAACATCTTAACAAAAGCAATTCTTTTTTAATCTTGATCGATTCCAACAGATCTAGGTAATTCTCAGGAATCACTTCAGGTGTAATAAAAAAATAATCAGGATCTATAGTCTGCATTCATGCTTACATAATCTTTAGATAAATCCGACGTAAGGACTTTGCTTGTCTTACTGCTATCACCCAGCTTAATGATTATTTCTATTTTTCTTTTTTTAAATTCTTTCAATCCTAATTTTTCTGAATAACTTGAACTAAGTTTGTTATTTCTAAATACCTGGAGCTTGCCAAGCTTTAGATTAAATTTCTTCTTGTCAAAGCTAATATTGGTATTGCCAACTGCCATTAAAATTCTCCCCCAATTAGGATCTTCTCCGAAAGCAGCTGTTTTTACTAAGAGAGAGTTAGCAATATTTTTAGCAACTGTTTTGCATTCGTTTTCAGTCTTGAGTCCTTTAACAGTTATCGAAATTAGCTTTGTTGCTCCTTCAGCATCAAGTACTATTTTTTCTGCTAAAGAGTAAAAAATATCTTGAAGAGTCTCTAATATCTTTTTTTCATTGGCTTTCGACAGTGAAATTAGTGATGATCCTGTAGCGATAAGCAAAGAAGAGTCATTTGTTGATTGATCTCCATCAATAGTTATTGAATTAAAAGAACTTTCGCAGGCTAATCTATGGATTTTATCTAACTTCAATTTGCTTATCTTTAAGTCAGTAAATACAAAGGACAACATTGTTGCCATGTTAGGTTCAATCATTGCTGAACCTTTAGCGACGCCAATGAAATTTATAGTTTCGCCTTTTATCTTGATACTCTTTTTAACTATTTTTTCTTTCTTGTCTGTTGTCATTATTGAAGTAGCAAAATTTTTCCAACTACTTCTACCAAGATTTTTATAAGCATTAAAAAAGGATTTTCCATACCTTTCTAGATCAAGTCTTTCTCCAATCACTCCGGTTGAAAAGGGCAGAACATTTACATCTTTATAATTAGCAAACATTTTATTTATGTCTTTTAAACCTTCTGGTCCAGTTGCAGCATTTGCATTACCCGCATTTATAAATAATGCAGTTTTCTTTTTTTTATCAAGGTTTGTTAAATTCCTTTTTGCAACCTTTACCGGCGCAGCAGGAAATTTATTTGAAGTAAATAAACCAGAGATGTTGCTGTTGTTAGGCACTTGAATTATTGCGGTATCAAGCCTTTTGCCATATTTTTGATAACTCGAAGAACAGCCAATTTTAACTTCTTTCATAATCTATTTTCTTTTTTTCCTTTTGGCTTTGGCTTGAAGTCTTCTCATTCTTCTGTTTCCTGAAAATTCTTCATTTGGTTCAGATTTATTTTTATTGACTTGTTCTTGTGGCGAATCAAAAGCGGATTGAATCTCTTCTTTATGACTTATCGTGTTTTTTATTACAGAACTTTCCTGAGCTGTTTGTTCTTCTTTATTGATTTGAATTTTGGATAAAAACTTAATGGCTTCGGAATTGATGTTTGTGAGAAGACCCTCGAACATTTCAAAAGCCTCTCTTTTATATTCAAGTCTGGGATCCTTTCCTGCATAACTTCTAAAGCCTATATTTTGTCTTAAGTATTCAAGAGCATTGATATGATTTTTCCAAGATATATCTATGACTTGCAAAACAATTTGTTTTTCTAGACCAGGAAGAACTTCGCTGTATTCGATTCTTTTTTCAAGATATTTATTTTTAAGCTGACTTACAATTTCATCGATTAATGTATCTTGATTATTCTTTTCATCATCTAAGAACTGAGCTGGGTCAAATTCAAAAGCGAAATCAGAAGACAAGGAATTCTTTAACTTATCTGTTTGCCACTGACTTTCTACACTAGAAGGCGGCAGAAACGAATAAACTAAATCTGCTATTTCATTGAATCGCATTGAATCAATTAATTCTGTTAAGTCATCTTCCTGAAGAATTTCCTCTCTTTGTGAATATATAACCTGTCTTTGTTCATTAAGGACATCGTCAAATTCAAGAATTCTTTTTCTTAGATCAAAATTTCTTCCCTCAACTCTTCTTTGAGCTCTCTCGATCGCTCCGGTGAGCATTCTATGTTCTATGGATTCTCCCTTCTTCATACCTCCAATTGATTGCATAAGATTTTTAACTCTTTCCGGTGCAAAAATCTTCATCAAGCTATCTTCTAATGACAGAAAAAATTGTGAGGAACCAGGATCTCCTTGTCTGCCAGATCTTCCTCTAAGTTGATTATCAACTCTCCTTGATTCGTGTCTTTCAGTTCCAATCACATGCAGACCCTCAAGAGATAAAACTTTTTCTCTGGAAGAAGCGTCCTTTTCATTGCCTCCTAAGACGATATCTGTTCCTCTTCCTGCCATATTTGTCGCTATGGTTACAGCATTTTGAGCTCCTGCCTGAGATATTATTTCAGCCTCTCTTTCATGTTGTTTTGCATTCAAAACGTTATGTTCAATTTTTCTTTGTTTTAGTTTGCTAGATATTAATTCAGAAGTTTCTACGGAAATTGTCCCAACCAAAATTGGCGCGCCGGTAGAGTTAATTTTCTCTATTTCCTCAACAAGAGCATCGTACTTCTCCTCAAGGGTTAAATAAATTTTGTCTTCCTTATCGTCTCTGATCATGGGCAGGTTCGTTGGTATGACAATGGTCTCTAAAGAGTAAATTTCCTCAAACTCTTGAGCTTCAGTTTCAGCAGTTCCGGTCATGCCAGATAATTTATCGAAGAGTCTAAAAAAGTTTTGAAAAGTGGTTGATGCTAAAGTCTGACTTTCGACTTGGATATTTACATTTTCCTTTAGTTCAAGCGCTTGATGAACTCCGTCTGATAATCGTCTACCTGGTAAAGCTCTTCCAGTGTTTGTATCAATCAATACTACTTGACCATTTTGCACAAGATAATCTGTGTTTTTTTCAAACAGATTAAAGGCTCTTAGGGAAGACTGAACCATATTTAATAATTTTAGATTTTCACTCGCATAGAGCGAGTCATCCTCTTTAAGAAGTCCGTTGTGTACAAGAAGACGTTCAACGTTTTCATGACCTTTCTCGGTAAGTTCAGCAGATCTTACTTTTTCGTCAATCTGAAAATCTCCTTCTACAAAAACATCTCCTGTTTCCAAATCAAATTCTTCTTGCTTAAGACGAGGAATTATTTGGCCAATCTTTTTATATATTTCAGAATTATCTTCGGCGACACCGCTTATGACTAAAGGAGTTCTAGCCTCATCAATCAGGATTGAATCTACCTCATCAACCACAGCAAAAAAAAGGTCTTTTTGCATTTTATGGGCTTTGTCCATTGCCATGTTATCCCTTAGATAGTCAAAACCAGCTTCGTTATTCGTTATGTAAACAACATCTGCCTGATAGGCATTTTTTTTCTCTTCAAAACTTTGATTTGGAACAACATGACTTACTGTCAATCCAAGGCCTTCAAACAAGGGCCTCATCCAATTTGCATCCCTTTCAGCTAGATACTCGTTAACAGTAATCACGTAAACACCTTTTCCGGTCAAAGCGTTTAAGTAACAGGGTAGAGTAGCCACAAGGGTTTTTCCCTCACCGGTAGCCATCTCAGCGATCTTCCCTTCATTAAGAATAACTCCTCCAACGAGTTGGCAGTCATAATGTCTCAGACCCAAATTTCTTTTACTCGATTCTCTAACTAATGCAAATGCTTGAGGAAGTACTTTTTCTAAGGCTTCCCCTGAACGAACTTGATCTCTCAGTTCATTAGATTTTGCCAGTAAATCATCAGCATTTAATTGCTCAAGAGAGGACTCCAAAGAATTAATTTGATCAACAGTTTTGGAAATACGGTTGATGACTCTTTTATGTTTTGAGCCAAATAAAAAGCCAAACATTTTTTATCCTGTACTCGGGTCAATGATTGGATCGATATATCTGATGAACTGATTGCCTTCCTCTGCAGTAATTATTTCCCAAGTATCAGGATTATCGATAAGTTTTCTTAAAAGTTGGTTATTATGAGAATGACCAGATTTATAACCTTCAAAAGATCCAATTAGATTGTGTTTTAGTAAATATAAGTCACCAATGACATCAAGAATTTTATGTTTAACGAACTCATCCTCTGACCTCAAACCTTCTTCATTAAGAATTTCATTTTCACCAATTGCTATAGCATTTTTCTCACTTGCTCCTAGAGCTAAGTTTTCTTTTTTTAATGCATCAACTTCACTCATGAAGCCAAAAGTTCTTGCACGAGATATCTCTTTGAGAAAAGTTGTTGAATTGAAGTCAATGGTAGCCTTGTTGGGCTGTCTTTTATGAACAGGATGATCATAATCAAGTTCATAACTTACTTTGAAACCATCATAGGGCGAAAGTGATACTCTTGCACCATTATTAGCTTCCACAGATACCGGTTTTTTTATTTTTATAAATTTTTTAACTTCTTTTTGCTCCTTTATGCCAGCTGATTGGATCAAAAAAACAAAAGGATTTGCCGAACCATCCATAATAGGGACTTCAATGTCATTAATTTGGACATAAGCATTATCGATGCCTAAACCTGCAAAAGCAGAGAGCATATGTTCAACTGTAGAGATTTCAATATCTCCACTTACCAGTGTTGTTGCGAGCGCTGTAGCTCCTACGTTTTCAACGGTAGCTTGGATCTCAACAATTGGGTCACAGTCAACTCTCTGAAAAATAATCCCAGTATCTTCAGGTGCGGGTAAAAGTTTTATTGTAATTTTTCTGCCTGAATGCAAACCTACGCCACTTGCCTTGATGGGATTAGTTAAAGTTCTTTGAGCTAGCATTTCTAGTTTGTTCTTTGTCTATTAATCTCAAAAACAATTACTGAAGTTGCAATAGCTGCATTGAGACTCTCCAATTTATCGCTTATTGGAATCTTGATTATTTTATCGCATTTTGATTTTAAAGTTTCTTGAATACCTGTATTTTCTGAACCTATTATTAAGCCTATTTTTTTGGAAAAATTAGTATCGTAAATAGATTCTGACTGTGAACTCCCTTCAGCTCCATAGATTAAAAACCCTCTAAGCTTTAGCATCTCTGCAATCCTCTTAAGGTTTGGCACAATCACAAATGGAATAAGTTCGCTTGATCCTTTTGAAACCTCTCTTACCGATTTAGTTAAATGACATGCCCTGGATTTTGGAACCACTACCGCATCAACCATTCCACCCAAGCTTGTGCGGAGGATTGACCCTAGGTTGTTGGGATCCGTTATGTGATCGAGCAAAAGAATAACGGCATCCTCTTTATTTTCTGATAATTTTTCCAGGTACTCTATATTTTTTGGTTCTGATGGTTTAAAAATCAGATTGATCTTTTTATCTGGATTTTTAAATTTTTTTATTTCAATTTTTAATTTCTTCTTTAAAGCGATCTTTTTTATTTCTTTAATTCTTTTTGAAATTGAATTGTCATCTACTTCCAACAACCTAACTGACTCAGGTTTGTTAGCAAGTAAAGTTTTGATCGTATTTAAATCTGATGTCTCGAACATTTTTATGCTGGTATTAAACTTATTTTACCTTCATAAGGATGCACCGATTCGATAATGCAACTCATTTTATCTCCAATGCTTATCGTACCCTGTCTACTGACTAAGGATTTCATCTCATAATTAAAATTGTAATATTTATTTTTGAATGCGCTTATGTGACACAATCCTTCAATGTTAATTTGATCTAGCTTTACAAATACTCCAAATTCTGTGACTCCGGTTATGATTCCAGAAAATTTATTCCCTATATAATTTTGCCCGCATCGCGATCTCAGAACTTTATCTGCTTCCTTAGAGATTTGATCAGCCTCTCTTTCTCTAAAACTGCAATTTTCTGCAATGTCAGCTAAATCATTTTTTGATAAAGATTTAAATTTCTTGTTATGAATAATTTGTTTTATACATCTATGAACCACTAAATCTGGATATCTTCTGATGGGTGAGGTGAAGTGTAAATATTCATCTAAACCCAAAGCGAAATGTTCACTCCTCTCAGAGGAGTATATTGCGAGTTTCATGCTTTTTAGAATTTCAAGAGCTAAGATTTCATTGATCTTATGCTTTGAGGTTTTTTGAACCCAATCGAAAATGGATTTTCTTGAAAGATTAAAATCTTCTGATATGGGTAAACCTCTTGATTGAAGAAATTTTTGTAATGAAATGATCTTATCCATATCTGGGAAGTCATGAAATCTAAAAATAGTGCTTATTTGATTTTCCTTTATAAATTTTGCAGCAGATATGTTTGCCAAAATCATGCATTCCTCAATGGCCCTATGACTCAAATATCTAGTTACCGGAACAAAAGCTTTTAGTTTTCCTTTCTTAACTTCTGGTCGGTACTCATTCATTTCAAAATCTATTGCGAGCCTTTGTTTCCTTTTTTCAATTCTTTTTTTACATATTTCCAACAATTTCTTTAAATCATTTGAAAATTCTGGATGTCTATTTATGTCATCTTTCTCAAGATTTGAAAGTTCGTCGTAAGTAAACCTTTTCTTCGATTCGATAATTGCTGAATAAAATTTAAAAGTTTTGAGAGAACAATCTTTATCAAGAATCATTTCGCAGATCAGCGTTAACCTTTTTTCAAGGGGGCGAAGAGAGCAAATATCATTTGATAATTCTTTTGGTAGCATTGGAATAACTTTTGAATTTAAATAAATTGACGTTGCTCTTTCTGCAGCCACTTTATCCAAGGAAGATCCCTCAGAGACAAAAGCAGAGACATCAGCAATCGCTACTAATAATTTATATCCATTTGAAGTTTGTTCGCAGCAAATTGCATCATCAAAATCTTTTGCATTTTTACCATCAATAGTAAAAAAATTTTTGTCAGTTAAATCTTCATATTCAGAAGGAAAATTTCCAGAATTATGTTCTTTCAAAATCCTATTTATTTCTGGCAAAATTGTTTTTGGAAAAGTTCTCTTAATATTAAGATTTGTTTGCAAAGCAATCTCGTCTGCTTCTTCAAAAATATTTGAAAATATAAGTTGCTCAACTATGTAACCTTCAGGCCTATGTTTTAAGCTTGGTTGTTTTTTTATTTTTATTTTACAAAAGTCACCATTTTTGAGTTTTTTAGAAGTATTCTTTTTTATAACTATTTCTAGATGAAATTCATTGTTGACGGATTCTGCAATCCATCCTTTGTTAGTTTTTTTTAATTTACCTATGACTTCGGTTGTATTTCTCTCGATTATTTTTTGAATGGTTGCTTTATCTTGCTGAACTGAACATTCAACCTTATCGCCCGGAAATACTTTGAATAATTCCTTTCTTGAAAGTTTAAATGATAGATCTTCAGATACTAATAAAGATCCTTTGCCATTTTTTGAAAGTTTTACAATTCCTTTAAACATTTATGTCTCAATGAGTTACTCAAGTATACTTTTTCAATGGGTAATAAGCTCAAATTTGGATTACTGGGAGCACTAGGGTACATAGCTCCTCGCCATATTCAAGCAATCAATAATATTAGCGCAGATCTAAAATGTGTCAGTGATTTGGATTTTAACTCAGCCCAAAAAAAAGAATTCCTTTCTAAGAACATAGAAACCCTTGATAGTCTTGAGGAAATGATCAAATTCCATCAGAAAGATAACTTAGACTATATTTCTATCTGCACTCCAAATCACTTACACGCTGATCAAATAATTACTTGCTTGGAAAATGATATCAATGTGATTTGTGAAAAGCCCCTCGCTTTATCTGTTTCAGACTTAGATAGGATTAGAAAATCTGAATCCGTTTCTGCTGCTAAGGTTTTTACAATTATGCAATTAAGATTTCATGAATCAATAATTCAATTGAAACAAAATATAACCTCACAAAAGTCAGATGAAAAACATGAGGTCATCCTGATATATGCTACGACAAGAGGTTCAGAGTTTTTTTCTTCCTGGAGAGGAAGTGAAAATAAGTCAGGGGGTATTCTTTTCGAATTTGGTATTCACTATCTGGATATTTTGATTGATATTTTTGGCCAAGTTTCAAATTTCAATGTCAACAAGTTATCTCTCAATAAAGCTAACGTTCTTATCGAACATGAAAACGCGAAAGTATTAATAATGATCAATGTTTTATCCAAAGAAAAACTTAAAGAAATGGGACAAGAGGAAGTTCTGTATCGATCTTTCACCATAAATGGAGATGAATTTGAATTTACTGGAGGATTCCAAGATTTGCATACCAAAAGTTATGAATCAATTCTTGAAGGAAAAGGTTTTACCGTTGAGGATGCGTCCAAATCAATTAAACAAATATCTCAAATAATGGATGAGTTTGAAAAAGGATCGACTTATAAACCAATTTTAAATAATCTTTAGAAATGCAAAAAATTTCAACTCCAGACCTTAGCGATCTTAATCCCGACGTTCCATTCGTGGGCTTACAATTTAATTCGTATGGAGCTAGAGATTTTCTTTACGGGCCTATAAAAACAGTTCATGCTCCAAACGATAATTCTTTTGTTAAAAAAATATTAGCAACAGAAGGACAGGGAGGTGTTCTTTTTGTCGATGGGAATAAAAGTTTTGAGGTCGCCCTCTTGGGAGACATGATTGCTGAAAATGCTTGTAAAAATAATTGGAATGGAATAATTATCCTCGGCTGCGTCAGGGATGTAGATGTCTTGAAAACAATCAATATGGGAATTTTTGCACTTGGCTCTGTTCCTAAAAAAAGTGAAAAAAAAGATAGAGGTTCCATAGATGCCCCTATTGAAATAGACGGATTGATAATAAATTCAAATGATTGGGTCTATGGAGATTCAACGGGAGTCTTAGTCTCCAAAGTGGAGCTGGCGATAGGAGTCGAACCTACGACCGCCTGATTACAAATCAGGAGCTCTACCAACTGAGCTACGCCAGCAACGAAAAGAATTATAAACTCATTTCTTTAATTTTAAAGATACTTCTCCGGAACTAAATTTCACTATCCTTTGATCCTTCAAATTTTGAGCGATTAAGAGGCCTTTTTTATCTATTCCTTTTCCAATGAATGTATCATTAGGTTTATCTTTCAGAGTAAATTCCTTATCTTTTAATAAATCTAAAGATGTAAATTTGTTAAGGAAGTAATCAAATCCTTCTTGCTCATACTTATTTAAGGTTATGCATAATTGATTAATCATTTCTGTAATAATTGAGTTTCTATCTACTGATTGTTTCTTTTCTAATTTTATTGAGGTCCACTCTTGATCTATAAGCTCTGAATATTCCATGTTTACATTGATTCCTATGCCAATAACTACTTTGGTCAATTCACCTACTTTTGCCGTTTCTATCAAAATTCCACAAATTTTTTTATTTCCTACAAGAAGATCATTAGGCCACTTGATCAAAGACATCACATTTATTTTTGTAAGGACTTTAGATACTGATAAAGCTACTGCTATGCTGAGTCCAGATAAATCTTCTTTTTCCAAATATGAGTTTAGGGAAAAATATATATTCTTAAATTTAGGACTAATCCACGATTTACCTCTTCGTCCTCTACCTTTAGTTTGCTCTTCTGCAATGCATATTTTTATATCTTTATTTTCATTTTTTTCTTTTCTTAAAAGGTAGTCATTCGTAGAACTAATGGTATCGAATACCTCTAGAACAACTTTTGATCTAAATTCATTACTAAGTTTCGATAATATTTTTTCTTTATCTAAAGGATTTTTGTTGACAACTTCTATCATGACTCCGAGAATACCACGCTCTGACTGGAGGGGTTGGGGAGCGGTCAAACCCAGCTGACTGTAAATCAGCCGCTTCGGCTTCGCAGGTTCGAATCCTGCCCCCTCCACCAGAAATTCTTGCCTTTATGACAAGAAAACAGTATAAATGCCACCGGAGCGAAAGGTCTAGGATATTTCATTGTATTTTTAACAAGTATTTATCCTTTTTTGATCCGGAATTTATGAACATTTATGCTCATATAGCTCAGTCGGTAGAGCACTTCCTTGGTAAGGAAGAGGTCACCGGTTCAAGTCCGGTTATGAGCTCCAGACAGTATATTTTTTAAGAGGATAGACAATGGCGAAAGAAAAATTTGAAAGAACCAAACCCCACGTAAATGTGGGCACTATCGGTCACGTTGACCACGGTAAAACTACCTTGACTGCTGCTTTAACAAAAGTTTGTGCAGAGACTCATGGTTCCGGTGAAGCTGTAGCTTTTGAAGGGATCGATAATGCTCCTGAAGAAAAAGAAAGAGGTATAACCATAGCAACATCACACGTTGAATATGATTCTCCAGCAAGACACTACGCACACGTAGATTGTCCAGGACACGCTGACTATGTAAAAAATATGATTACTGGTGCAGCCCAAATGGATGGAGCTATATTAGTTGTAAATGCCGCAGATGGACCCATGCCTCAAACTAGAGAACACATCTTATTAGCAAGACAGGTAGGTGTTGAGCACATCGTAGTCTTCTTAAACAAAGCTGATCAGGTAGATGATGCTGAGTTAATTGAGTTAGTAGAAGTAGAAATCCGAGACCTTTTAAATGAGTATGATTTCCCTGGGGATGATACTCCTATAACCATTGGCTCTGCTTTAAAGGCTCTGGAAGGCGATGAAGGCGAACACGGAAAAGAAGCTATTCTTAAATTGGTTGAGTCATTGGACAGCCACATTCCTGAGCCAGTTAGAGATCTAGATAAGCCTTTCTTGATGCCAATTGAAGATATCTTCTCAATTCAAGGAAGAGGAACTGTTGTTACTGGAAGAATTGAAAGAGGTATGGTTTCTGTCAATGATGAGATGGAAATTGTTGGAATAAAAGACACAGAAAAAACTACTTGCACTGGTGTAGAGATGTTCAGAAAACTTCTTGATGAAGGTCGTGCTGGTGAAAATGTTGGTGTTCTTCTAAGAGGTACAAAAAGAGAAGAAGTTGAAAGAGGTCAGGTACTGTCTAAGCCTGGTTCAATAACTCCTCACACTAAGTTTGAAGCACAAGTCTATGTATTAAATAAAGAAGAAGGTGGCAGACATACTCCTTTCTTTAAAGGCTATAGACCGCAGTTTTATGTAAGGACAACCGACGTGACTGGTGAAGTCATTCTTCCTGATGGAGTTGAGATGGTTATGCCAGGTGATGATGTGGCAATTAATGTTGAATTGATATCACCAATCGCAATGGAAGAAGGAATGCGTTTTGCTATCAGAGAAGGTGGTAGAACTGTTGGTTCCGGAGTAGTATCCAAAATCGTTCAATAGGCCAGTAGCTCAATTGGTAGAGCGGCGGTCTCCAAAACCGCAGGTTGGGGGTTCGATTCCCTCCTGGCCTGCCACGGAGATGGATATAAGATAAAACAATATGACTTCAGTTAGCAGTAAAATTTTATGGATCCTTGGCTCAGCAGTTATCCTGATTGCTGTCTGGGGGAATTCTTATTACGCTGAAGTAGCTCTTTTATACAGAACCTTGATTGTGATTGCTCTATTGATTCTGGGTTTAGCAATAATTAGATTCACAATTTTTGGTAATTCTGCATACAACTTAATTGTTACTTCTCTAACTGAAATTAGAAAAGTAGTCTGGCCCAATAGAACTGAGACGACTCAAACAACTCTTATTGTTTTAGCTGCAGTAATTGTTGCTTCACTGTTGTTATGGGGCTTGGATTCTCTTTTTTCCTTTGGATTAAATTTATTATTGGGGTAGAAATGTCGAAATCTTGGTATGTTCTTAATTCTTATTCTGGTTATGAAAATAAGGCCAAAGAACAGCTTTTAGAGAGAATAACCCTTAACGGCATGGAGGATTTTTTTGGAAAGATAGAAGTGCCTTCCGAAGAAATAACTGAAATGAAAGGAGGAAAGGAAAAAACTATACAAAAGAAATTTTTCCCAGGTTACATTTTGGTTGAGATGGAAATGAATGACGATACATGGCACCTTGTCAAAGAGACTCCAAGGGTTTTGGGTTTCATTGGAGGCACAAAAACCAATCCAAGACCAATTTCAGAAAACGAAGCAAACAGAATTTTAAATCAAATAGAATCTGGAGTAGAAACCACTTCACAACAAAATATTTATGAAGCCGGTGAAATGATTAGAGTTATTGATGGACCTTTTAACGATTTTAGTGGCGTGATTGAAGAAGTCGATTCAGAAAAAGGAAAAGTAAAAGTAGCGGTGATGATCTTTGGAAGATCAACTCCAGTCGAGTTAGATTTCAATCAAATTGAGAGAGCATAATGGCGGACAAAAAGATAGATACATATATTAAACTTCAAGTACCTGCCGGCGCTGCCTCTCCTAGCCCTCCTGTTGGACCTGCGCTGGGTCAACATGGTGTTAACTTAATGGACTTTTGTAATGCATTTAATTCTAAGACTAACGACCTGGAAAAGAATGTTCCTGTGCCTGTTGTTATAACAGTTTACGAAGACAAAAGTTTTGATTTCATTGTAAAGACAACTCCTGCAAGCATTCTCCTAAAAAAGGCTGCTGGACTCGATAAGGGTAGCCCTACGCCAAACTCTTTAAAAGTGGGAAAAGTAACTAGGGCACAAGTTGAGGAAATAGCAGAAAAGAAAATGCAGGATCTCAACGCTGCTGATATGGATGCTGCAGTAAAAATTATTTCTGGTAGTGCCAGAAGCATGGGAATAGAGGTAATAGATTAATGGCGAAAACATCTAAGAAAAATAAACCTTTAAGAGAAAAGTTAGTAGAAGAAGCCTCCTATAATTTGGAAGAAGCTTTAGATATTTTGTTTGAACATAAATCTGAAAAATTTACTGAGTCAGTGGATGTAAGTATTAACTTAGGAGTGGATCCATCGAAGTCAGATCAAAACGTTAGGGGAGCATCTAACCTCCCTCACGGCACTGGCCGTTCATATAAGGTTGCTGTTTTTGCAGAGGGTGAAGAGGCTAAAAGTGCTCTTGAAGCTGGAGCGGATAAAGTTGGCATGGAAGATCTCGCTGATGAAATGAAATCTGGGGAAATAGATTATGATGTCATAGTTGCTACTCCCGATACGATGAAAGTTGTAAGTCCGTTGGGTCAAATTTTGGGACCCAAAGGATTAATGCCTAATCCTAAGTCAGAAACGGTAACAAAAGATGTTTCGGGTGCGGTAAAAAATGCCAAAGCTGGTCAGG
>JAOIOC010000050.1 GCA_028140145.1 SAR86 cluster bacterium
TGGCATGGGAGACTCAGAAAAACTAAATAATATAGATGATCCAGGTTACAAATATCATGGGCAGTATGATTATTTGACTTCTTTATTAGAAGAATTAAATCTTGGAAATAATATCAATTTAGTAATTCACGATTGGGGATCAGCTATGGGTTTCCAATTTGCGAGGGAAAATCCTGAAAGAATAAAATCCATTACTTTTATGGAAGCAATTGTAATGCCTATGGTCTGGGATCAATGGCCTGAAATGGCTAGAAAGATCTTTGGTCTCTATAGATCTGAAGCTGGAGAAGAATTAATTCTTGAAAAGAATTATTTTGTAGAAATGATTTTATTTTTAGATGCTCCTAAACTTACTGAAGATGATAAAAACGAATACAGAAGACCTTTTGTTAATAGTGGAGAAGATAGACGCCCTACTCTGACTTGGCCAAGACAAATTCCTCTAGAGGGAGAGCCTCCTGAGGTTGTGGATGAAGTACAAAAAAATGCAGATTTCCATAAAGACTCTGATATTCCTAAACTTTTTATTAATGCTGATCCAGGATCAATACTTGTTGGTGATCAAAGAGAATTTGTAAGGAGTTGGAAAAATCTTACAGAAGTAACCGTAAAAGGAAATCACTTTATTCAGGAAACTTCTCCTGATCAAATAGGAAAGAATTTAGCTAACTTTTTAGAGTCAATTGGTTAAAAATTTAAGGTTTACACTTCTCTGTTTCCTTTTATTTTCTAATTTTATTTTTCCATTTGAAAAGCCAAATGTTGTCATTATTGTTTCTGATGATTTGGGTTGGGGTGACGTTTCATACCATGAAAGCATTATTCCAACTCCGAATATAGATAGGTTCGTGAATGAAGGTTTAGAGTTAAATCGATTTTATTCAAATCCAATATGTAGTCCTACAAGAGCGTCTTTAATGACGGGACTAGAAGCATATACTGTAGGTATTCTAAGACCAATTAGTAATCCTTCTACAAATCCCACGGGGCTTCCACTTGAATACAAAATACTTCCTGAGTATTTCAAAGAAGCGGGGTATCAAACAGCTTTAGTTGGAAAATGGCACTTAGGCATGAACTCTAAAGAATATTTACCAGGTCAAAGAGGTTTTGATACTACCTATGGTTTTATGAATGGAGGGATCGATTATTTTAAACATACAATGTCAGGAAGACTTGATTGGCATAAGAATGGTGTGCCTTTGAGAGAAGAAGGTTATTCAACAGACCTAATTGCGAACGAAGCAATAAAAGTCATACAAAATAAACAAAATAACAAACCTTTACTCTTATATGTAGCTTTCAATGCTCCTCACACCCCTATTCAAGCTCCTTATGAGAACATAGAAAAGTTTGGATATATTGATGATCCAAAAGAAAGAATTTATGCAGCAAATATTAGTATTCTAGATAAACAAATTGGGAGAATCATCGATAGCATAAAAGATGAAAAGCTTTCGTCAAATACCCTGATACTTTTTTTTAGTGACAATGGTCCTGTCTTTGACATTGATCCAATCGGAGCAGTAGTTGTTCCAGAATTATTGAATGCTAAAGGGAGCAGCGGAGGATTAAAAGGTAGTAAAGGGTCAGCATATGAAGGTGGTATAAGGGTTCCAGCATTTATGATGTGGGAAGGTAAATTTAAAAATGAATCTTCTAATCAGTTTTTTTTCATACAGGATGTCTTACCAACTTTATTGAGTGCAGCTGAAATTGATTATGAAAACAGTTTTTTTGAAGGTACCAGTAGATGGGATTCTTTGCTTACACGAACAGTTGATAAACCACAAAATTCAGTTTTAGCTGCCAGTGTAGCTTTTGAAGAAATTGCCTTGTTCAATGATGATTGGAAGCTTTACTTTAAAAAAGGTCCAGCTGGAAGAAATTCAGTTAATTACTATGAATTATTTAATATCATAGAGGATCCACTTGAAGAGTATGATTTATCAAAAGACTATCCTGATATTTTTAATCTAATGAAGGAAACTCTCAACAAAATTCC
>JAOIOC010000006.1 GCA_028140145.1 SAR86 cluster bacterium
CAATCTCTTTATTTTTCATTTCATTTTCTTTCAGAATTTCTTTTTCCTTGCTTTTTTCAAGCGCTTTCATAGAACCCCAGATTTTTCTTTCTTTTCTGTCTATATTTGAAATCAAAAAGCTTATTTCATTCCCTTCTTCAATTGTAGAGCTTTCATCTTCTATAAAGTCTCTTTTTCTCATAAAAACAGATATGCTTTCATTTACAGTTAATTTCAAAATCTCCTCCTCAATATTTGAGATTATTCCCGTAACAGAAGTTCCTTTTGGGTGATCTTTGATGAAGTTTTCAACTGGGTCATCTTCTAGTTGTTTAATGCCTAAAGATATCCTTTCTTTTAGTGGATCCATGGCCAAAATAAGGGCTTGAACATCTTGGCCTTTTTGAAATTTTTGCACCGCATTTTCTTCTGCTTCTGTCCAAGATAAATCTGAAAGATGAACTAATCCATCAATATCACCGTCAAGACCAACGAACATACCGAAATCAGTTATAGATTTAACAGAACCATTGACAGTATCTCCTACAGAATTATTTTCAGAGAAGATCAGCCAAGGATTTTCCTGACATTGCTTCATTCCTAGTGAAATTCTTCTTTTTTCTAAGTCAAGCTCTAAGACCATAACATCTATCTCATCTCCCGGAGATACAACCTTAGATGGGTGAATGTTTTTATTGGTCCAATCGATTTCAGAAACATGTACTAAACCTTCAGTATCCTTATCAAGCTCAGCAAAGAAACCATAATCTGTAAGAGTTGAAACTTTAGCTTTATGCACTGAGTTTACTGGATAAAGAGTTTCTATTGTCTCCCAAGGATCTGAAGACATTTGCTTCAATCCTAAAGAAATTCTTGATTTCTCCTTATCAAAATTTGTGACCTTTAAATTAAGTTGATCTCCAATATTAAGAACCTCAGATGGATGATTAATTCTTTTCCAAGTAATATCTGTGATGTGAAGAAGACCATCAATGCCTCCTAAATCAATAAAGGCTCCATAATCTGTTAGATTTTTAACAGCACCTTCTATAGTTGAACCTTCTTCAATAGTTGCAAATAGCTTCTCTCTTTCCTCAGAATTAATATCTTCCTGAACAGCTTTTCTGGATAGAACTACATTAGACTTATCTTTGTCTAATTTGATGACTTTAAAGTCTTGAAAAGTTTTTTCTAAATGATCAAAACTTTCAAGTTGTTTTGAATCGACAAGAGAACCGGGCAGAAAAGCTCTTACTCCTGCTACGTCTACGGTCATTCCACCTCTAACTTTGCCAGTTATGTATCCTTTGACTATTGAGCCTGTTTTGAGTGATTCCTCTAAATTAAGCCAACTTTCATCGTGCATTGCACGTAATCTTGAAACCCTAGTCTCACCATAGCCATCTTCAACAGCCTCTAAAGTAACTTTTACTTCATCACCTACCTCAAGTTCCTTATCAGATTCGTCTGCTAAAAATTCACTTCGAGCCAAAACCGGTTCTGATTTTAAACCTACATGAACAGTGACCCAGTCAGGTTTCAGATCTACTATGACTCCGGTAATGATAGTTCCTATCTGAAAATCTAATGTCGATAGACTCTCGTCTAGAAGTTTTCCGAAGTTTGCTTGTTCCATAATTTAAATTAAATCCATTATTTTATTTACTACCTCAACTATTGATAGATTTGTGGAATCAATCACTTTTGCTCCTTCCGGAATCAAAAGAGGAGATACATCTCTATTTTTATCCTTTAAGTCTCTATCTTCTAAGCTTGAGATAAGGTTGCGCATGTTAACCTCCATACCCTTTTCTTTCAACTGAATTTGACGTCTTTTTGCTCTCTCTTCGATTGATGCATCTAAATAAATTTTTATCTCAGCTTCAGGAAAAACTACCGATCCCATATCTCTTCCATCAGCAATTAAACCTGTATTTGGATCATAAAAGGACCTTTGGGTATCTTTAATAAGGTCTCGAATATGTTGGTTATGTGCCAGGTCTGAAGCTTTTGTCCCTATCTCTTCTCTTCTAATGGAATCTGTTACATCCTTACCATCAAAAAAAAGATGGTATTGGTCTCCTTTAAGCTTAAAAAAGATGTTCTTATCTTTGAGTTCTATTCCAATTGAATCGGGATCAGTTTCTTTAATATTCTCAGAAATCAAGGCTATTAGCCTGTATAGAGCTCCGCTATCTAGAATATTCCATCCTAGTTTCGCAGCTAACAATTTAGCTACTGTTCCCTTGCCAGAACCACCTGGGCCATCAATGGTTATTAAATTATCCATTTTTAAAACTGAATCCCAACAATTTTGCTTGATCGATGAATTCTGGAAAAGAAGTATTGATACACTCGACATTGGTAATTGTTAAACCTTCAGAAGATCTCAGCCCTGCTACTAACATTGTCATCGCAATTCTATGATCCCCATGCGAGTCAAATACTTCATCAGAAAAAATTCTATCCTTTTTGCCAATTATTTTTAGACTATCCTCATTTAATTGAACTTCAACATCTAGTTTTTGAAGGTTATTGATCATGATTGAAAGTCTATCGCTCTCTTTGTGCTTCAATTCTGATAAACCATTAAATTCTGATTCTCCTTCAATCAAGCTTGCAATCAAGAAAAATAATGGGAGCTCATCAATTAAATTAGGAACGATATCTTCCATTATTTTTGCTGGCAATAAGTCCGATGACTTTATGACTAAATCAGCCACTTCTTCGTTTCCTAATTGTCTAATATTTGTAAGATCAATACTTGCATTCATATCTAAAAGACAGTCAAGAAAAGCTTTTCTAGTCTTATTTATTCCAACATTTTTAATTTTTATTTCAGAATTTTCTGAAATTAAGCATGCACCTATGAAAAAGGCTGCTGATGAGAAATCCCCAGGAACTTCAATCTGCCCTGGAGTTTTTAAATCACTTCTCTCAATTTCAATAATCCCTTTCGAAGATGAAATATTAGCTTCAAAAGTTTTCATCATCCTTTCTGTATGGTCTCTAGTTGTATATTTTTCTTGTACCTGAGTTTTACCTTCCGCATTTAATCCTGCCAATAAAATTGCAGATTTTACTTGCGCGCTTGCAATTGGCATTTTGAAAGTGATACCTTTTAAACCAGTTGAGGGACTAATTTTAAGAGGTGGATTTTCATCATTGGTCGCAGAAATTTTTGCTCCCATTTTTTGCAATGGGTCAATAATTCTCATCATTGGCCGATTTGAAAGAGAGGCATCTCCGGTCAATGTGGATGAAAAGCTTAACGAGCTTAAAAATCCTGCAAAAAGTCTCATGCCTGTTCCAGAGTTACCAAAATAGAGATCTTTTTTTGGAGCAGACAATCCTTCTATGCCAGGAGAATCAAGAAAAATAGTAGAGCTTTTAACTTTGGATTCGATTCCAAGAAATCTAGCTACATTGAGCGAATTAAGAACATCTTCGCTATTTTGTGAGCCATGAATTTCCGTTTTTCCTTTGCTTAAAAGTCCAAATAAGATTGCTCTGTGCGAGATAGATTTATCACCTGGAATGACAATCTCTCCCGAAAGGTTATTTTTCTTTGACGACTTTAAAGATGCAGTCATTCAATCAATTATTTTTTTTCTTGCCTTGTTAGATTCAGCAATTAAGTTTTTAGTTTTAGATCTACTTCTTAAAATATTTTTTTCCATTACCTCTAATTCTTTCTTGAAACCTTTTATTGAATTTAAAATTTCCTTTTTATTTAGATCAAAAATATCACTCCACATTTCTGGATCACTTGAAGAAATTCTAGTGAAGTCTTTAAGTCCACCTCCCATAAGAATTTTATTCTTTATATTTGAGGATTTTTCGATATATCTCATTAAGCTAAAACTAATTACATGAGGTAAGTGACTGGTAGCCGCTAATATTTTATCGTGGGAATTTAAATCCATTTTTATGCAATTAGAGCCTAAAGATTTCCATAATTTTTGGGCCTTTGTAATTGAATTTTTTGACGTCTTTTTCAATGGAGAAAGAATACAAATTTTGTTTTCGAAAAGATTTATGTCAGATGCATCTATCCCGCTTCCTTCGTTCCCTGCAATTGGATGCGAAAGAATAGCATTTTCAATTTTATTGATAAAAGCATTCTTTTTTATTTTATTTTTAGAGCTGGATGTCTCAGTAAATAGAACAGCATTTTTAATGAGATCTTTATTTTCGTTAACTAATTTATTGGTAACAATTGGAGGAGTTGAGAAAATAACTGAATAGGGTTTTGAAAGGTCTAAATCTGAGAATGTTCCTTTAATAATTTTATTTTTTATTGCATATGAGATTGTTTTTTTACTCAAATCCTCTGCATAAACTCTAATTGCCTGTTTGCAAAGAGATTTGGCTATAGATCCTCCAATATGACCTAAGCCGAATATTAGTATTTGTTCTTTCAATTCCTTGAACCTTTAATCTTTTTTGTAGCTTCAATAAAAGCATCGTTTTCATATTCCTGACCAATGCTTACTCTTACAAATCTATCCATATTGTATGATTTGAGAGATCTCAATATGATTCCTTCATTTAAAAAGGCTTCAAAGGTTTCATCAGAATCTGTATCCAAACTAAAAGAAAAGAAATTGCCCTGAGTGGGCAAATATTCAATATTTTCTTTTTTAAAGAATTGCATTAATTTATTTTTTTCTCTTTGGTTTAAATCGATAGATTTTCTTAAATGCTCCTTATCATTTAAAGATGCAATACCCGCCTCAAGGGCAAAAGAACTCACATTGAATGGCTGTCTAACACGATTTAAATAATCTGCGATTTTTTGAGATGAGATGCTGTAACCAAGTCTATAAGCTGCAAGGCCGTGCGCCTTTGAAAAACTCCTAGAAATTACTAAATTTTGATACTTATCGATCAAATCAAAAGGTAGTTTGTAATGTTCATCTTCTATATATTCAAAGTAAGCCTGATCAAGAAAGACGATTAAATCATTTGGTAAATCATTCAGCATTGCTTCAATTTCAGATAATGTATTTGCTGATCCTGTAGGATTATTTGGCGATGCGATAAAAATTACTTTAGATTTTTCATCAATGAAATTAATGACTGAAGTTAAGTCTTGATTATAATTTTTAGTCACAGGCAATTCTCTTAAATCTGCTCCTGTTGCTAGGATGGCAAGGGGATATATTGCAAATCCATGTTTGAAAAAAAGTGCATTATCTCCATTAGTTAAAAAAGCCCTAGCTGAAAACTCAATCAAATCATTGGATCCGTTTCCTAACGTGATGCAATCAAGTGGAACTTTTTCCAACTTTGAAATTTCTTGTTTTAGTTTTGTTCCATTTCCATCAGGATATCTATGCGCTTCTTCAACAATATGACTAATTGCTTTGGTAGCTAACTTGCTAGGACCTATAGGATTCTCATTGCTGGCAAGCTTTATCAGCTTTTCTTTGCTCATGTTAAGGCTATCGGATGATTTCCCAGGTTTATAAGGAGTTATCTTATTTACACCAATATTTACACTATCTTCTGGAAAAGTCTTTTTCATTAAATTCCTTTGGGATAGGATCCCAAAACTTTTAAATTTAGTGAGAGCCGTGATATTTTTTTTAGCGCAATGTCCACATTCTTATCAGTCGTGTGCCCATCTAATTCTATAAAAAACATATATTCCCAGTTGTTCTTTTTAGTTGGCCTCGATTGAATATTTGTAAGATTGATTTTTTGATCTTTGAACTTTTCTAAAATATCTGAAAGTGCCCCAGACTTATTTTTTGTTATTATGCTTATGCTGGTTTTATCCTCTTGGGTAGCTGAAACATCATGATTTCCAACAATAATAAATCTTGTTTTATTATTTTTGTAATCTTGAATATTTCGCTTCAAAACTTTCATGTCGTACTTTTTTGCAGCCTCGGTAGAAGCTATGGCAGCGGAATAATTTGTTCTTTTTGACTGCAATACACCTTGAGAATTGCTTGTTACATCTTTTTTTGTAGCTTTAGGTATGTTTTTACTAATCCAAGACTGGGACTGTGCAAAAGCCTGACTGTGCGCGTAGATAGTTTTAATGCTCGAAAGAGCAATGTTTTTCTTTGATATAAGGCTTAAATTAATTGGAATGCTTATCTCACTGCAAATCTTTAGATTACTTTCAATGATTTCATCTAAAGTAGAATTAACAAGGCCCTCAGTTGAATTTTCAATTGGCAAAACTCCATAGTATTCAGAATTTTCTTCAACTGAATCTATAATTTCTCTGATAGATCCGCAGGGAACAAAGTTTGTAGAGGACCCGAAGTGTTTTTTTGCTGCTTTTTCTGAAAATGAACCTTCAGGCCCCAAATATGCGACCTTAATTTCAAATGCTGTTGAAAAACAAGCAGATATAATATCCTGAAAAATTGTTCGAATTTTATTATCCTCTAGCGGCGAGTTATTCAAAGATTGTAAACGCCTAATAATTTCTTTTTCTCTATCTGGACGATAAAAAGGGCCTTTCGATGTATTTTTTTTTAAGTTCTCAGCATCAATAACCAAGGAGACCCTTTCTTCAAGCAGAGAGAGCATCTGGTCATCAATTAAATCAATTTTCTTACGAATTAAACCTAATGATTTTTCTAATTTTGAGTTAGCCATACTTACTTGCAAATACATCCATAAAAGAAACTAAAGCATCTATAGCTTCTTCTGGCACAGCATTGTATATGCTAGCTCTCATCCCTCCAACTGATCTATGACCAGCAAGATTCAGTAAACCTTCTTTTTCGCTTTCTTTAAGAAATGAATCATTTAAGGAATCATCGTTCAACAAGAATGGAACGTTCATGATAGACCTGCTCTCGATAGATACATCGTTGTAATAAAAATCACTTTTGTCTATGTAATCGTATAGTTTTTTTGCTTTTCTCAGATTAATTTCTTCAATTGATTTAAGACCACCGTTTCTTTTAAGCCAAGAAAAAACTTTTCCTGAAAGATACCAAGCAAATGTAGGAGGCGTGTTGTACATTGATTCTGAATCTGCATATGTCTGATAACTCATTAAAGCAGGGAGATCATCTCTTTTCTGAATTAAGTCTTTTCGAATAATTACAATTGCTAGCCCAGCTGGACCAATATTTTTTTGAGCGCCTGCATAAATGAGTCCAAACTTTTTTACATCTAGAGGCTCAGAGAGTATGTTGGAAGAACAGTCAGAAACTATTACTTTTTCTGGTAAATCATTTAATGACCTGCATGCGACTCCTTCAATTGTCTCATTCATTACCATATGTATGTATGAGGAATCTTCTGTAATATTCCAGTCATTTATTGAAGGATATTTTTTGAAAGAAATATCTTTTGAAGATGCAGTTATGTTAACGTCATGAAATTTTTTAGCTTCAGCTATAGCTTTTTTAGACCACGATCCGACTTCTAAGTAATCTAGTTTTTGGTTCTTATTTCCGAGATTCATTGGAATCATTGAAAATTGAAGACTGGCGCCTCCTTGAATGAATAAAACATCGTACTCATTAGGTATAGATAATAAATCAATGAAGTCCTGCTTTGCTTGCTCCGCTATGGATACAAACTCTTTGCTTCTATGGCTCATTTCCATAACCGCTAAACCATGATTTTTATAATCTAAAGTTTCTTCTTGTAACTCCTTCAAGACTTCTTCAGGAAGCGCAGCTGGACCTGCACAAAAATTAAATGCCCTAGTCATCTGTATCTTCAATTATTGAAGCCAGCCCCACAAGCTTTTCTGAGTCTTTAAGTTTTATAACAGTTACTCCTTGAGTATTTCTTCCGATAACATTAATTTGATCAACTTTAGTTCTGACTAAGGTTCCTTTGTTGCTTATCAACATTATTTCTTGGTCTTCAATAACCTGATTTGCGCCTATAAGTAATCCATTCCTATCGGAGGTTTGCATTGCGATAACACCTTTGGCTCCTCTCCTAGTTTTTCTGAAGTCATCGACATTTGTTCTTTTCCCATAACCGTTTTCAGAAACAGTGAAGATTGTATTTTCTTTTTCAGGAACAAGAAGAGATATGACCTTATCATCTTTCCCTAAATTAATTCCTTTAACTCCCCTAGCAGCCCTTCCCATTGATCTAGCTTCCTTTTCATCAAAAAAAACTGCTTTGCCAGATTGAGAAACTAGCATGATGAATTTTTCTCCATCGGTTAAAGTTGAACCTACTAATTCATCATCAGGATCAAGTTTTATAGCTCTTTTTCCAACTTTCCATTGTCTTTTAAATTCATCTAATGAAGTTTTCTTTACCACACCTTTTTTCGTTGCCATAAAAACAAATCCTGGCTCTTCAAATGATTCAACGTTCAATAAACTCGTTATTCTCTCTCCTTCATCTAAATTTATTAAGTTAATTAGCGGCCTACCTTTGGCAACTCTTGATGCTGCAGGGATTTGATAAACCTTAAGCCAATATACTTTGCCTAAATTAGAAAAACATAAAAGCGTTGAATGAGTATTAGCAACTATAAGCTGCTCTACAAAATCCTCATCTTTTACAGATGCAGCCGTTTTACCCACACCGCCTCTTCGTTGAGATCTGTAAACTTCAAGAGACTGAGTTTTTGCATAACCTAGGTGGGAGATAGTCACAACCATATCTTCCTGTTTTATCAAATCCTCATCAGTAAGATCCAACTTATCCTCGATAGGAGTCTTTCTAGCATCTCCATACTCTTCTTTAATCTCATTTAGCTCATCTTTGATAACGCTTATTAGCTTATTTTTATCAGAAAGAATTTCTTGTAGTTTTTTTATCTGATCTAATATTGCAGCATACTCTTCTTTTAATGATTCTTGTTCAAGTCCAGTAAGTCTTTGAAGTCTGAGATCTAATATTGCCTGTGCCTGGTGATCCGATAGTTGGTATTTATTTCCGGACAATCCAAAATCATTTTTTTTACTTCCGGATATATCAGCGCCAGATGCTTTGAGAAGCTTAACCACATTAGAGGCTTTCCATGATTTTGATAACAATTTTTTCTTGGCCTCTTGTCCATCCTTTGATTTTTTAATCAGATCTATAACAGGATCTATGTTTTCTAAAGCTACGGTAAGTCCCTCGAGAACATGAGATCTATTTTTTGCTTTTTCTAAATCAAATTTTGTTCTTCTGGTTACTACCTCTTTCCTATGATCAATAAATACTTCAAGAATTTGTTTTAAATTTAAAAGTTTTGGGACGTTGTTTATTAATGCTACGTTATTGATCCCGTAAACATTTTCCAAAGGAGTTAATGCATATAAGTTATTAAGGATAACTTCTGGAGATTGACCAGATCTAATTTCAATTACTATTCTGACGCCATCTTTATTAGACTCATCCCTTATTTCAGAAATTCCCTCAATTCTTTTTTCTTTGGAAAGTTCAGCAATTTTCTCTACCAATCTTGATTTATCTACTTGGTATGGAATTTCAGAAACTATGATTTTACTACGGTCTCTTTTGTCTGTTTCTATGTCGGCTTTTGCTCTGAGATAGACTCTGCCCTTTCCAGTTTTTGCTGCTTCTATAAGGCCAGCTCTTCCATTAATGAACCCGCCGGTTGGAAAATCTGGACCAGGTATAATCTCTAAAAGGGAATCAATATCAGCATCCGGATTATCAATAAGCAACAAGCATGCTTCTATAGACTCAGTTAAATTATGAGGAAGCATGTTTGTAGCCATGCCTACTGCAATTCCAGATGATCCGTTAACAAGAAGATTTGGGATTTTTGTAGGAAGAACTTCAGGCATTAACTCAGTGCCGTCATAATTTTCCACAAAATTAACTGTATCTTTATTCAAATCTGCAAGTAGTTCATGAGCAATTTTTGAAAGTCTGACTTCGGTATATCTCATTGCTGCTGGCGGATCTCCATCCATAGATCCAAAATTTCCTTGGCCATCAACTAAGGTATAACGAAGAGCAAAGTCTTGCGCCATTCTAACAAGCGTGTGATAAACGGCAGCGTCTCCGTGAGGATGATATTTACCTATGACGTTACCAACTATTCTTGCTGACTTTTTATAAGCCCTATTCCAATCATTGCCCTCTACATTCATGGCAAATAATGTTCTCCTATGAACTGGCTTTAGCCCATCTCTAGCATCAGGCAATGCTCTTCCTACAATTACGCTCATTGCGTAATCCATATAGGAAGATTTAAGCTCTTCCTCAATACTTATAGTGGAATCTTTATCGTCAAAAATGTCAGTCATTCAATGAAATGATACTAAGAAAAATCAATAGAAAATAAGCTCAAAATACTAGACAAATTATAGCATTTCTAACGTATTGTTAGGGGGTTTATTTTATGACTTAAACTCAGAAACTAAGCCACTTACAGACTCTTTTGCATCACCAAAAAGCATGCGAGTATTTTGTTTAAAAAATAAACTATTTTGTATTCCTGCGAAACCAGAAGCCATGGATCTTTTTAGGACAAAGACTGTTTTAGCTCTATCAACCTCTATGACGGGCATGCCATATATAGGACTTGATTCGTCCTCTCTAGCATCAGGATTCACAACATCATTAGCACCAATGACAATGCATACATCTATGGTATCCATAATAGGATTTACATCTTGAGGCTCAACAAGAACATCGTATGAAACATTTGCTTCTGCTAACAGCACATTCATGTGTCCTGGCATCCTGCCAGCAACTGGATGAATTGCATACTTAACTTCGCAACCATTATCTTGAAGCAACTCCCCTAACTCCCTTACAGAGTGTTGTGCTTGAGAAACAGCCATCCCATAACCTGGAACGATAAGAACTGATGAAGCAGCCTCTAATATGAGGTAAGAATCTGCAATGTTGATAGGCTTTACATCACCTTGAACCTTTCCTTCGCCCGAAGACGAGGAGGAGTCAGTCGCTCCAAAACCTCCAAAAAGAACGTTAAGCAATGATCTGTTCATTGCCTTACACATTATATTAGTAAGGATCAATCCGCTTGCCCCTACTAATGAACCAGCAACAATCAATACATTGTTCCCTATTACAAATCCTGCTGCACATGCAGCAAGGCCAGAATAACTGTTAAGAAGAGCAATAATTACAGGCATATCAGCACCACCTATAGGTATGGCTAATAAAATTCCCAGCAAAAGAGATAATGCTATTAGGAGAATTAATGCATATTGCTCGTTAATCCAATCAAAGCCAAAAAGAATTTCAGCAAAGAAAATACCCGAACAAAACTGAAAAAGTAATAGAAGAAGTAATAAAATTATTAATCCAGTGAGAATTTTTTGACCGATAAATAAATAAGGTTTACCGGGCATAATTTCTGAAAGTTTCCCAAATGCAATTAAGCTTCCTGAGAAAGTTACCCCACCAATGATAGTTGCGATTCCTATTGCAATCATTGCCACTAGATTAGAAGTTGTTAAAGCAAATAATTCTGCAGAGGCAACCAGAAGGCTTGATGCTCCACCAAAGCCATTCAATAAAGCAACTAATTCAGGCATTGATGTCATTTTTATCCTTAATGCAGCAATTGCTCCAACTGCTCCGCCTCCAATGAGACCTAAAAAGATAAATTGAAATGAAACTATTTCTTTGCTTAATAAAGTTACAACTACAGCAAGAAGCATTCCTAGAGAAGATACAAAATTTCCTCTTTGAGCTGTATCGGGTGAGCTCAACATCTTCAAGCCAAATATAAATAAAACCGAAGCCAAGATATAACTAAGGTTGATAAAAGTATTATTCTGTAAGGCTTCCAAAATCATTTTTTCTTAAACATTCTAAGCATTCTATTTGTGACTAAATATCCGCCAACAACATTAAGACTTGCCAAGAAAACAGCTACTGTTCCTAAGGCGATAGTAATACTTGAAGAGTCGCCCCCCGAAGATAAAATTGCTCCAACAAGGGTTATTCCAGAAATCGCATTAGCACCTGACATCAAAGGAGTATGAAGAGTAGATGGAACCTTATTAATAAGCTCAAAACCCAAAAATATTGAAAGGACAAGGACAAACAGTAGCAGCATCATTTCCATTAAATTAACTCCTTAGAATTTCTGATATGTAATTACCATCTTTTGTAACTATGCAGCTTTTTAAAATTTCATCTGATTCATCTAATTCGAGTTTTTTTGCATCTTGATCCCAAAACTCTTCAATTAAATTATAGATATTGCTTGCGTATACTTGAGTGGAATGTTCCGGAACATACCCTGGAAGATTTTCATGCCCTATTATTTTCACCCCATTTTTTTCAACAGTCTCACCCAAGACTGAACCTTCGACATTTCCACCTGTGGTGACAGCCATATCAACAATGACACTTCCCGGCTGCATGCTGGAAATCATATCTTCAGATAAAATTCTAGGAGCTGGCTTACCAAAAACTTGTGCCGTAGTTATTACAATATCTGAATATCCACAAACCTTTTTCATTCCTTCTCTTTGTAACTCTAATTGTTTCTCTGTTAATTCTTTTGCATAGCCTTGATCAGTCTCTTCAGTTTCACCGATATCTATTTTTATAAATCTTGCACCTAAAGACTTCACTTGTTCTTCAACTGCTGGTCTAGTGTCGAATGCTTCAACGCGAGCTCCAAGTCTTTTTGCTGTTGCCATAGCTTGAAGTCCTGCAACTCCAACACCAATTACAAAAACTCTTGCTGGAGAAATTGTTCCTGCAGCTGTCATCATCATTGGCATTGCCTTATTCATTTCAGATGAGGCTAACATTACTGCTGAATACCCAGCTAAATTAGCTTGAGATGACAATGCATCCATTTTTTGAGCTCTTGTAATTCTTGGAATTAATTCCATACTAATTGAAGTAATTTTTTTTTGCTTTAGCTTCTCTAAAAATTCTTTTTCATTAAATACATCAAGAAAACTTATTGTTAGTGTCTTTTCAGAAACTGAATCCAAGTCTGATAAAGGCAAATGATTTACTGAGGAAATAATTTCTGAGTTAGACAAACCCTCTGATCTAGATTTATTTTTACATCCTATATCTTCTAAATCTTGATCTGCGATGTCTATCTTTTGAGTGACTCCTGATTCAAACGAAACTTCTATTCCAAGATCAATCAATCTCTGAGCAGAAGCAAGATCCAGAGCAGATCTTGTTTCTTTATCAGATTCCTTTGGAAAGAATATTTTCATTTCAAGTTTTAAGCAAAAAATTAAAAATTAATTTTAAACAAAGTATTAAGCTTAATATAAATGAAGCTTTAACTTTTTTTTACAATGTAATTCAATATACTTATTCAGATTGTCAGAAATATGAATATCGATCAAGCAGAAAAAGATAAGTTTAATAAAATAGCAGAAGAGTGGTGGGATCCTTCTGGAAAATTTGCACCTCTTCACAAAATTAATCCCTTACGTTCAAATTATATTAATGACAAAAAAAACGTAAATAATTTAGAGGTTCTTGATGTTGCTTGTGGTGGCGGATTATTAGCAGAAGCTTTGTATGATTTTGGAGCTCAAGTCACAGGAGTTGATATATCAGAAGTTGCAATAGAAACAGCGAAACTTCATGCCTCAAAAAACAACAAGGACATAAGCTACATCCTTGGAGAGGCTGAAAGCTTACTTCTTGATAAAAAAGCTTTTGATGTCGTTTCTTGTCTTGAAGCTATAGAACATGTTCCCGATCCTGAATTGCTCGTGAAGACTTGTTCAGATTTATGTAAGCCGGGAGGTGAAGTGTTTTTTTCAACTATCAATAGAAATCCAAAATCCTTTCTGTTTGCAATTGTTGGTGCTGAATACATCCTTAACTTATTACCCAAAGGCACCCATGATTTTAATAAGTTCATAAAACCATCAGAACTTCATGGTTTTATGACAAATTCAGGGTTAGAAGTTAAAGAAATCATTGGAATGAGCTATAACCCACTTTCAGGCAATTATTGGTTAGGTGATGATGTTACAGTTAACTATTTAGTTCATGCTCATAAACCATACTGATATTGACCTATACCTCTTTGATTTAGATGGCACCATTCTGGATACTGCTAAAGAATTTCATGTGTCTCTTAATTTTTTGCTTCAGCAAAAGAAATTAATTGAAAAAGATTTTTCATCTGTAAGACAAATTGTTTCTGAGGGTGCTGGAGCCTTGATTTCACTTGGATTCTCAATTTCAGATAATCATGCTAATTTCGAAAGTTTAAGGAAAGAGCTTATTGAGGAGTACGAAAAAATATGCACTGACTCCGTAACATTTGGAGGCTTTGAAGAACTTATAAAATTCATCAAAGATAATAATAAAAAGTGGGGGATAGTTACAAATAAACCTAAATTCCTCACTGATAAAATCTCAAATTTTTATAAATGGAATGAAATGGCAGATATAGTTATCTCTCCAGAAGATACTGAGAACAGACGAAAACCCGATCCAAGCGGTATAAATTTAGCTATAAAGAAGTTAAATTGTTCTCCTGAAAATACTCTCTTTTTTGGAGATCATTTCAAAGATTTTGAAGCATCAAAACGTGCGAAAACCTCATTTATATTTGCAGAATATGGCTATCATAATAACTCTATCAAAGATGAGGATCTAAATGATATTGTTAAAATTAAATCCCTAAGAGAGATTCTTAATTAAGTTATCAATTTCTTTTTGACTCAGTTCTTTATAGGAGCCCTGCTTTAACGTTGAGGGTAAAAAAATATTTGCGTATCTTACTCTCTTGAGGCGACTTACTTCGTAGCCTAATGCATTCCATAGCTTTCTGACTTCTCTATTTTTTCCCTCTTGTATAACAAGAGCAAACCAAGAGTGAGATTTGGTTATCCTGCCTTCAACTAAATCATTGAATTTCATTCTATTTCCATCAATTTGAATACCTTTTTTTAATTTATCTATATCAGCTGGTTCAACTTGCCCCCTAATACGAGCAATGTATTCTCTATCAAGCATTGATGAGGGATGCATTAGTTGATTGGCAACTTGGCCATTGTTTGTAAACAAAAGAAGGCCCGAAGTATTTAAGTCCAATCTACCTACTGATATCCATCTGAAGTTTTTTTCAGGTGGCAACAAATCAAATATTTTTTTCTTAGGGCTTTTTTCTGATCTAGTGCATTCAAAACCTTCAGGTTTATTTAAAGCTAATATTCTTAACTTATTATTTACATTTAGAGTAATTTTTTTTCCATCAAGGAAGATTTGATCTTCTCTTGAAATTTTCTCACCAAGTTTGGCGAGTCTGTCACCAACAAAGATTCTTTTTTCTTGAATGAACTTTTCAATCTGCCGTCTAGATGCGATGCCTGAATCGGAAAGAACCTTTTGGATTCTTTCTTTCACTGGATTATCTCATTTCCCTCAATGGAATTTTGATCTGGATCCTCCAAAGGTAATGGCATGGTAGATTCAGTAGAAATATTTATTTCAGGTAAAGAAGGCAAATCCGATAGTTTCTTGAGCCCTAAGTCATCAAGAAACTCTTTTGTAGTCCCCAGCAAACTTGGTTTTCCAGGTACATCTCTAATACCGACAACTTTAATCCATCCCTTTTCAAATAAATTCTTAATTAAATTACTGCTTACTGAAACTCCTCTTACTTCCTCTATCTCGCTTCTTGTTATGGGCTGCTTGTAGGCTATCAAAGTTATAGTCTCCATTAACGCTCTGGAATATCTTTGATTCTTCTCTTGCCAAATTTTAGCAATGTAAGGGGCATAAGCTTGATCAACTTGAAGTCTAAATCCACTTGCAACCTTTGATAAAGTAAAAGAATTATTTTGAGAGTTTTGCTCAATCAAATCTAAAGCGTCTTTAAATTCTGAATGAGATGGTTTTTCCTCTTCGTCAAATAGATTAGTGATCTCTTTTTCGCTTAAAGGTCTGCCAGACGATAGAAGTATCGCCTCAATAATTTTTGAAAGTGTGATCGTATTCATTTAGTGGACGCCTGTAATTTTTTTTGAAAGATGAATCTTTCCGAAAGGTTCGTTTTGAATCCCCTTTATTAATGAATCTTTAAGCAACTCCGTAATTGCTAACAAGACAACTGCGACGCCCATTTTTCCTTCTGACTTCTTTATCAAATCATTGAAAGCTATCAAGTCACTTTGTTGCAGTAATTCAAGAATTTCGGTCATCCTTTCTCTTGTTGAAAGTTCTTCAAAATCAATAACATGACTTTTATTAAGACTTATTCTTTCTTTAAGCTCATTAAAAATAAGCACTAAGTCTTCTCCGGTAATTTTTGGTTTTTCTTTTGATGCTTCAAATTCAGGTTTTGCAGCACTAGCGAGATAAAAATCTCTATTTACCATTGGAATATCATTTAAGCTTTCAGATGCTTTTTTATATCTCTCGTATTCTTGAAGTCTTCTAATTAATTCTGATCTCGGATCGTCCTCCATCTCATCATCTTCAGATAGCGAAGGTAGCAAAATCCTAGATTTTATCTCTGCAAGATAAGCAGACATTACTAGGTATTCTCCAGCCAAATCAAACTGAAGTTCTTCCATGAGGTTTATGTATGAAATGTATTGATCAGTAATCAAAGAAACATCTATGTTGGCAATATCAAGGTTCTGCTTTTTAATAAAATACAAAAGGAGATCTAACGGGCCTTCAAATGAATCCAAAAATATCCTCAAAGAATTAGGTGGGATATATAAATCTTCGGGAAGGTCAGATATATTCTCGCCTTGCAATTTTAGAGGCAATTCTTGTTGTTCAGCTTTATTGATGTCTTTTATTGTATCCACAGCTGTTTTGAGCGAATTATAGCTCAATTGCCTTCAAAAGCACAAAATGTAGTGATTTTTTCTATTAATAACCCTATATATTGGGTTTCCATGAATTGGTAATAGGATATCTTCTACCCTTGTCAAAATTTCTATCGGATATTTTCACTCCCAATGGAGCCTGTCTTCTTTTGTACTCATTAAAATCAATAAGTCCAATTATTTTTTCTACAGTCTTTTTATCAAAACCTTCTTGGATTATCTCTTTTACGGAAAAATCCTTTTCTACGTAGAGCTCTATTATTGGATCCAATATTTCATAATCTGGCAGGGAATCAGAATCTTTTTGATCTGGAGCTAGTTCAGCGCTTGGAGGCCTTGTAATGATTCTTTCTGGAATCACTTCATTTAATCCATTTCTATATTTTGATAGTTCATAAACCAAAGTCTTTGACACATCTTTTAAAACTGCGAATCCACCTGCAGTGTCACCATATAACGTCGAGTAGCCAACTGCAGTTTCACTTTTATTTCCTGTTGTGAGAACTAATAAACCGTCTTTATTTGAAATTGCCATCAGAGTCACTCCTCTGATTCTAGACTGCAAATTTTCTTCGGTTTTATCAATTTTTTTATTGTTAAAGATTTCAGAGAGCTTGCTCATATGAGCGTCATAAACCATCTCTATCGGGATTTCTTGATGGCTAATTTTTAAATTCTTTGCCAAAAGCGCTGCATCATTGATACTGATGTCTGCAGTATATTTAAAAGGCATCATAATCGTTCTAACTTTATCTGAACCAAGGGCATCTGTTGCAATCGTTGCTGTCAAGGCAGAGTCAATGCCGCCGGATGAACCAATTAGCACGCCTTTGAAGTTATTTTTTTCTACGTAGTCTTTTGTAGCCAAAACTAATGAATCATAAAGATCTTTCAATCTGTTAGATGTTTTTTCTTTGATTGAACTTTTGTTTATTTCTTCATGACTAAATTGAATAGAGTCAGTTGCAAAGCTTTTAAGTTCAAAAGTTACATCCCCTTGCTTGTTGACTACCGAGGACGTGCCATCAAAAACCAGTTCATCCTGCCCGCCAGTTTGATTTACATAAATCAAAGGAATGTTTAATTTTTCTGAGATCTTGGTAAAAATATTACCTCTCTCTTCTTTCTTGCTGGTAGTAAATGGTGAAGCACTCAGATTTATGAGAAGGTCCAAATTATTTTCTTTTTGCAGATCTATAAATCCTTCATCCCAAATGTCTTCGCAAATTGAAAGTCCTATTTTGAGATCATTAAATTGAAAGAAGTTCTTGGAGCTGCCATTGGAAAAATATCTCTTTTCATCGAATTCGATGTAATTGGGAAGAACATGCTTATCATAGATTTGAATGATTCCAGACTTATCGAGTAAAGCAGCAGAATTGTATCTTTTGCCGTCTTTCCATGTTGGCAGTCCAATTAAAACTTTTGATTTTTTTATTGTTGATGACAAATTTTCAACACTTTTTTGTGCAGAAATAAGAAAATCTTCTCTCAATAACAAATCTTCAGGAGGATAACCTGTAATAAAGAGCTCACTAAATACAATGAGATCTGAACCAGATGAGTCAAATTTCAAAATATAATCTCTTGCTATAGAAGCATTTCCTTCTATATCACCAACAACGGGATTTTCCTGTACTAGAGAAATTTTCACTGTATATTTAGATTAAAACCTTTAAATTGAAGAGATTATATATAAAATGCTTTCACTTAAAAGATTATGCAATATTTAACGGACAATACTAGGATAAAAGGGCTTTTGGAGGTCACACCTCCAATAAAGCTAATTGACAAGTTGCCGCTGTCCTCAAAAGCATCAAAGCTGGTTTACGAATCAAGAAATGAATTATCCTCAATTCTTAAGCAAGAAGATGACCGTTTGTTAGTTGTAGTAGGTCCTTGTTCAATTCATGACCCAAAGGCTGCCATTGAATATGCAAAAAAATTAAAGCCACTTGCTGATGCTTTATCGAAAGAGCTCAAAATAGTCATGAGGGTTTATTTTGAAAAACCTAGAACCACAATTGGATGGAAAGGTTTGATAAACGATCCAGACATTGATAACAGTTTCAATATTAATAAAGGACTGAAAACTGCCAGGAAACTTCTTTTAGAAATAAATGAATTAGGATTGCCTGCGGGAACAGAATATCTCGATATTATCACTCCGCAATATATCTCTGATTTAATAACTTGGGGGGCCATTGGAGCTAGAACCACTGAGAGTCAGATTCATAGAGAATTAGCCTCTGGTTTGTCTTGTCCTGTTGGCTTTAAAAATAGTACTAATGGTTCAGTAAAAGTAGCTGTTGATGCTTTAAAGGCCGCTAGTCATTCACATATCTTCCTCTCAATCACCAAAGAAGGTAAGTCAGCTATTTTCAACTCGGCGGGCAATCAAGATTGTCATGTCATCCTTAGAGGAGGAAGCGAGCCCAATTACAAAGACAAAGATATAAAAGAAACATCAAAAATACTTAAAGAAAATGGACTGATAGATTCCGTCATGGTTGATATGAGTCATGGGAATAGCAGCAAACAATTCAAAAAACAGTTAATAGTAAATCAAGACCTTTGTAACCAAATATCATCTGGATCTAAAAATATCATTGGGGTTATGATCGAAAGCAATTTAATTGAGGGAAACCAAAGCTCCGATAAAAAAGATAAGCTCGAATACGGACAAAGTATCACCGATGCTTGTGTGGGTTGGGAAGATACAGAAATTATGCTGAACTTGCTTTCTAGTGCTGTCAAAAATCGAAGACAGAATATGAAGGTTTCAGCATAAATGTCTGAAAAGAAATATACGTTTTCAAGAGAAATTGCTGAATCTCTTGGTATTACTGAAGCAATAATTCTAGAATTTTTTCAAAATAATCCAAAAAACTTTTCCTTGGATACTTTGAAGAATGAGTTTAGGTTCCTGGATGTTTCGCAAATAGAAAATTCTTATAAAAAATTAAATAATTTAGGCCTTTTCAAGATTATTCCTACAGAAGATAGTTCGCCCGAGCCAGATGAGACCATGAATTTTTATCCAAGTGATGATTTGATTAAGCAGGCGTGCAATTTAGGAATCGAAGAGGATTTCTTAGGAGATCAGTTACCAAGTTTTAATTTATTTTGGAAAGGAAAAGATTTAAAGCCACATTTAAAGGAGTCAAAATTTCTTCAATATGCTTTAAAAAATTGGAGGGAGAAGGAAAAAATTGAATATCAAGAATCGAAAAAAGTTCTTATAGATAGCAACTGGCGGCCTTCAGAAGATGCAATATCTATTCTCAAAAGTCTAGACATAAATGATTCTTTCTTTGAGAGCCTTTTACCAGAATTTATCTTATTTTGGAAAGAGAAAAGAATTAAATCCAATTCTTGGAATTCTACTTTTTTAAATCATGTAAAAAAACAATGGGCTAAAAAGAGCTTTAAGCTAGATAGTGGCAAAGAAAATCATCCTATGTCAAAAAACTGGGCCCCCAGTGAGGATTGCATAAAAGTATTGGAAGTAACAAATATTCCCGTAGATTTTATAGAATCAAAATTACCTGAATTTAGACTTTATTGGATTGATGCAGGAGAAATTTCTGCAAACTGGAATAATAAATTTATAAACTTTGTAAAAAATTCCTGGGAAAAGGATTCAAAAAAAAGTTCCAATATATTGGAAAGGCTTGCGAACACTGAATGGGCGAAAAAATAAAAATTCCTAACAACCACATAGAGTTGGTTAATCTAATTTTTGCTCAATTGGAAATCACTTATCACAATCAATTTCATAAAGCTTTTAAGGATGAAGTTAGTTTAAATTTAGCAAAACAATTATGGCTAAAAAAATTAGAAATATTCTCTCTGGATTTGATATTTGAAGCAATTGATGAATTAACTTCAAAATCAAAATTTCTTCCGTCGTTAAGTCAAACTCTAGAAGAAATTAAAAACCATTATTTAAAAAAAGAAGGAATTAAATCTATTGAATCTGCTTTTGCTGAGGCTTGCTTAGGATCAGATGATCCTGAAAATTTCAAATGGTCACATCCTTTAGTATATGAAACAGCTAAAAATTTTGGTTGGGCCGATCTAAGACGCTCAGAAGAGAAAATAGGTTTTGAAAAGTTTCAATCTCTCATGTCCGATTCGATAAAAGATTATCTTAGCGATGCCAGTAATTTTTATCTTCCAGAGTTAAATGTAACTGAGGAAAGAAAAACAAATTTATCTCAGCAAGAACAAATTCAACTCCTTGAAAAATTAAAAGAAAAGCATTCATATTGATAATTGACATATAAACTGTCATAAGATAAAAAGCGTATATTGTTTGGCTAAGTTGATATAATCCTTTTCGTCTCCATATTAAATACATGAAATTTTTGAGCTCAATCTTAAAATCCATCCTTTCAGTATCAAATCTTCAATCTGCTGGAATATTCCTTTTTTTTGCTTCTATATGGATGATTTCCGGATTTTTTGTTGAGAATGAAATACCAACTAAGCAGATAGTTTTAGAAGAGACGACTGTTAGAGTGATGAAACAATCAGCACAACCTTTCTCAAGAAATATTATTCTAAAAGGCTCAGCAGAAGCAGACAAAAATGTTCAACTTAGAGCAGAAACATCCGGTCAAGTAATTGGCCTCCCAGTCGCACAAGGTCAATTTGTCAAAAAAGGCAGTCCAATATGTCAAATCTTTGTCGGAGACAAAGACGAAGTGGCAAAAGAAGCTTCTTTGAATTACGAAACTGCCAAAAAACTTTTTGATGAGGGTCTCTATTCCAACAGTCAACTTCAAGCAGCAAAAGCAAGATACGAGCGAGCTTTCCAAGATCTAGATTTTGCCTCTGTTAAGGCGCCTTTTGATGGAATAGTAGATAGAATAGATCTTGATGTAGGTGACTTCTTACCAAGACAAGGCATTTGCGCTACAGTTTTAGATCTAAATCCAATTCTCATTTCTGCAGAAATTTCTGAAAATGACATGTCAGAAATCTCTCTAGATTCTTTAGCAAAAGTTGAATTAAATAATGGAAAAGTCTTTGAGGGTGAAGTTAAATTTATTTCTTCATCAGCGAATCCACTTACTAGAACATTCAGAGTAGAGATATCTGTTCCTAATCCAGAATCAGATATAAAGGATGGTATGACAGCTGAGGTATCCCTCAAAGGTATAGAAAGAATTGCTCATTTGGTTCCGGTATCCATTCTCAGGCTAGATAACCGAGGAAATTTAGGAATTAGGACGATCGATACGGATGGTCTCGTGGCTTTTAGAGAGGTCGACATTATTGAGGATACTGGTGTAGGAGCATGGATTACTGGCCTAGAGACTATTTCAACCATCATCACAGTTGGTCAGGATTATGTTTCACAGGGTGAAAAAGTTGGAATTGCCTTAGATACAAGATTCGATAGCTTGAATGAAAGGATTAATTGATTTTTTTGTAGATCGCTACAGAACCACATTAACAATGATGTTTCTAGTTTTAACACTAGGAATGTACTCTTATAGTCAAATCCCAAATGCTTCGGAACCTGATATTGATGTTCCTTTCGTAATTGTTTCCACTTTCTATGAGGGAGTTTCTCCTGAAGATGCTGAAAGATTAATTTCCAGACCTATTGAAAAAAGACTCTTAACAGTCGAGGATGTTAAAGGCGTTCAGTCATACAGTAGATTGAATTTTTCTACTGTTATTGTTGAATTTCCAAATGATTTTGATCCTGATACAGCCAAAACTAATATTAGAGATGCTGTAGATGAAATTGCATTTAAGTTACCCGCAGAGGCTGAAGAACCAACGGTCAGTAACTTTAACTTTGCTCTTGTGCCGATTATGAGAGTCAACTTAGTTTCTAATGAACTTTCCAAAAGAGAATTGAATTTTATCGCTAAGGATTTGCAATCAGATATTGAAGCTATACCTTTGGTTTTGGAAGCTAATGTAGTTGGTGTTCCTGAAGATTTACTAGAAGTAGAAGTTGATAGAACCAGACTGGAAAGTTTTGGTATTACTGCTCAAGATTTTTACAACGCTATTTCACAAAATAACAGGGTTATTCCTGCTGGAATAATTAATACCGGAACAGGTACATTTGCTGTAAAAGTGCCCTCTATTTTTGAGGAAGTTAATGACGTCAGAAAAATTCCTTTAATAAAGAGAGATAACGCGGTAATCAGAATTGAAGATGTTGCTTCAATAAGAAGGTCCTTCAAGGATCAACAAAGTTTTGCAAAAGTTAATGGAAAAAATACTGTCTCAGTTGAAGTTGTAAAAAAAACAGATGCTAATGAACTTGATGCTGTTGAATTGATAAATAATCTTTTAGCAGAAAAAAATGAACGTTATCCCCCTTCTCTTGAAATTGTTGTAACCGAAGATAGAACAGCTTGGAATACTGTAATGTTGAAAGAGCTTATGGGAAATGTGATTACTGCATTGGTTTTGGTGATGGCGGTAGCACTCGCAACTATGGGTATACGGTCTTCTTTGATGGTAGGAGCTGCAATACCATTGTGCTTCTTTTTTGGCATGATTATCCTGAATGCCTACGGAACTTCTTTCAATTTTTTAGTTTGTTTTGGTATTTTAATTTCTCTCGGCATGTTGATAGATGGAGCAGTAGTTGTAATCGAATTCGCAGACCGAAAAATGGCTGAGGGACTTGATAAAACCACTGCTTACAAATTGGCAGCTAGAAGAATGTTTTGGCCGGTAATTGCCTCGAATCTAACGACTCTTGCTGCGTTTTTCCCTTTATTATTCTGGGATTCTTTATCAGGCTCTTTTTTAAGAACTTTAATCGTCACAGTTTTTGCGGTTCTAGGAGGTTCTCTTATATATGCTCTGCTTTTTACGCCAGCAATTGGATCTTTGTTTGGAAGCATAGGCAATCGAAGCCAAGAATCTATTCAAAACACATCAAAGTTAGAAAATGGGGATCCAACGGAACTTCCTGGAATTACTGGTTCTTATGCAAGAACCCTAAATTTCATCCTTGAGAGGCCTCTGCAAGTTTTATTTTTTACCATTCTATTGGTTTACACAATTTTCTTACTTCAAGGACGTCATGGGGCGGGCTCAACTTTTTTTGTTGATGGAGAACCGACCTTTTTAAGCGTTAATATTGAAGCAAGGGGAAACCTAAATGCTCCTGAAAAATTAGAATTAATGGAACAGATTGAAAATGAGATGGTTAAAATACCTGAAATTCTCAGACTTTCAATGTATACCAAAGGAGAGTCAGTAGGCGATCCCAGAAGCAGAGGTTCCTCTGATGGTATCGGTGGCTTTTTGGTTGAACTGCCATTCTTGGATGAGGATATTTTGCCAGGCGGAAGGGATGGCTATGAAGTCTTGGATAGTTTGAGAAATATGGAAAAAGACTTCCCGGGACTGAAATTTGTTATAAGAAGAGAGGAAGGTGGTCCTCCAGTTAATTCCCCAATTGAAATAGACGTTTCTGGAAGAGACTCTCAAGTTGTCTTCGAAGCTACTCTCGCCTTAGAAGAATTTATGAAAAATTCTATTGAAGGTGTGGATAATGTAAAGACCACTATACCAGTGAGAAAAATTGAATGGTCTGTGGATATAGATAAAGAGAAGGCATCTTTATTTGGCGTATCAACCACAGAAATAGGTGCAGCCGTTCAATTTCTTACAAACGGACTTAAGCTCGGCGAGTACAGGCCCGAAGACGTTGATGATGAAGTTGAGATTAGAGTTAGGTACCCTGAGTCTGAAAGGCGGATAAATCAGTTAGGTCAATTAAATATTCCAACCAGACAAGGATTAATGCCTTTAAGCAGTTTTGTTGAAATAAACCCCAAATTTGATGTCCCTTCTATAAGAAGAGTTGATGGAGAGAGAGCGTTTACTGTCACGGCAGATTATCTTGAAAATGCCGTACCTTCCTTGGTAACTCAACAAATTGATGAATGGATTGATGAGAACATTGAGTTCCAAAATATAAACTTTATTTTTGGTGGTGAGCAAGAAGAAGTTGAAGATGCTGCATCATTTTTTGCTTTGGCTGGAATAATCTCCATTTTCTTAATGGCTATGCTTTTGGTTACTCAACTGAATAGCTTTTATCAAGCATTCGTTATAGTTTTTGCGATCATATTGTCTACTGCGGGCGTTCAACTAGGATTATTCCTAACACAATCTATTACCAGTGTGTTGTTCACAGGATTATCTGTTGTAGCTTTGGCGGGGATAGTTGTAAACAATAATATAGTTCTGGTGGATACTTATAATGTCCTAAAACGCAACTCAATTAATTTGAAAGAGAAAGATATTCTAATTAGAACTTGTGCTCAGAGGTTAAGGCCCGTTTTCCTTACTTCCTTCACTACGGTGGTTGGACTATTACCTCTTGCAAGCAGTATCGGTGTCGACTTCATATCAAGAGAAATTGGATTAGGTGGAAGAGTAGCAGTTTATTGGCAACCTCTTGCCTTTGGCTTAGTTTGGGGCTTATCTTTTGCTACTATACTAACTCTCTTTGTGACCCCAGCATGGCTGATTTTGCCTTCCAGGCTTAAAGAAATTTTTTCAAAATTTGAAATGTTTAGTAAAAAAGTAAATGTCCAGCAACAGTAAAAAGAAATCCCTTAATTTTGAATCTACTCTCAGCGAAATAGAGAAAATTATCGAGAGCTTGGAAGATGGAAACTTATCTTTGGAAGATTCAATAGAAGCTTATGAGAAAGGCATATCTCTAACTAAAGCTTGTCAAAAAATGCTCTCGGATGCAGAGTTAAAAATTAAAAAATTATCCTCTAAAGAAGGAGAAGATGTTTCTTTTGAGGATATATCGAATGATTGATGATTTCTCTTTTCTGGAAAAAAATCAAAAAAGAATTGAGAAGGCTTTAAATAAAGCATTGCCTGCAAAAGATTTTTCAAATATCACAGAGGCTATACATTATTCTGTTCTAGATGGCGGGAAAAGAATAAGACCGCAACTAATATATCTTGTTGCAGATTCCCTTAATTTAAATCTTAAAGATGAAACCATTGATGCTATGGCAGCATCTGGAGAACTAATTCACTGTTACTCTTTGATCCATGATGATCTGCCTGCCATGGACAACGATGATTTGAGAAGAGGCAAACCTTCCTGTCACATAAAATTTGGTGAGGCATCAGCTATTCTTGCTGGCGATGCTATCCAACCTCTGGCACTGGAAATAATTACTGACATTGATGATCCTAATTTATCTGCTGAAACCAAAATAAAAATTATTAGTATTTTTTCAAAGGCTTGTGGTCCCTTTGGAATGGTAGAAGGGCAAAATAGAGATATTAAATCTGAAAATATTGATATCTCTCTGGAAGAACTGGACAAGATTCACATTCTAAAGACAGGCAAATTAATTTCTGCCTGCGTTCATGCCACTTGTCTGTTGAAGGAAGACTTACCTGAAAATGATATGAAAGCATTCATTAAGTTTGCAGAATGTATTGGTCTAGCTTTTCAGATAAAAGATGATATTTTAGATTGCACCTCATCAACAGAAGATCTTGGCAAGCCAGCAAATTCCGACGAAAATTTAAAAAAAAATACATATCCAAAATTAATTGGTATAGAAGAATCTAATTCAAGAGCAGACTCTTTATGCAATGAAGCTATTCAGTGTTTAAACTCTCTCCCTTACAATACTGAAAAATTAATTAAGTTATCAAAATTCATAGTTGAGAGAACACATTAAAATAGAGTGAAAATATTTGATTCCATTCCAGATAAATGCCCTGATACACCTTTACTAGATAGAGTGAATTCACCTTCAGACTTAAAACAGCTTAAAGAAAATCAATTAGGAGATTTCTGTGATGAACTTAGAGAATTTCTCCTATACACAGTTGGACAAACGGGTGGACATTTCGGGGCTGGATTAGGTGTTGTAGAGCTAACCGTTGCTCTTCATTATGTCTTCGATTCTCCTAAAGATAAGATAGTTTGGGATGTTGGTCATCAGACCTATCCTCATAAAATTATTACTGGGAGAAAAAGCTTGATGTCATCCATGCGACAAAAAAATGGTTTACATCCCTTCCCTTCCAGAGAAGAAAGCATCTTTGATACTTTCGGTGTGGGCCATTCAAGTACTTCTATTAGCGCCGCTCTTGGTATGACAGTCGGTTCAAATGAAAAAGCTATAGCAGTTATAGGCGACGGTGCATTAACTGCCGGTATGGCATTTGAAGCCTTGAGTCATTCTGGCAATCTAAATAAGGATTTGTTAGTAATTCTTAATGATAACAATATGTCAATTTCGAAAAATATTGGCGGGTTATCTAATTACCTGGCAAGAATTTGGTCGAGTCGATGGTATACGCAGATAAGAGAGGGAGGGAAAATGGCGCTAAGATTGATACCTTCTGCGAGAAACTTTGCTAGTAAAGCTGAAGAGCATATCAAAGGAATGGTTGCACCAGGAACACTATTCGAAGAACTTGGTTTTAACTATGTTGGACCCATGGATGGGCATAACGTTAAAGAAATAATAAGAACTTTAAGAAATCTTAACGATACCTCTGGTCCTAAGCTTCTTCATTTGATTACTAAAAAAGGAAAAGGATTTAAACCCGCAGAGGACGATCCAATTGGATTCCACGCGATCACAAAAATGGAAAATCCTAATTCATCAAAGAAGAAAAATGTTGGCATGAAATATTCAGATGTTTTTGGATCTTGGCTAACTTCAAAAGCAAATGTTGATACTTCACTTGTTGCAATCACTCCTGCTATGAAAGAGGGTTCAGGGATGGTTGAGTTTGCGGATAAATTCCCATCGCGTTTCTATGATGTAGCAATCGCTGAACAACATGCTATGACTTTTGCTGCTGGACTTGCCTGCGAAGGGAAAAAACCTGTTCTAGCTATATACTCTACCTTTTTACAAAGGGCATATGATCAATTAATCCATGATGTAGCAATTCAAAACCTTGATCTTTTAATTGCTATTGATAGAGCTGGATTAGTTGGCGAGGATGGGGCAACGCATTCTGGCATATTTGATTTATCTTTCATGAGGTGTATTCCTAACTTGATTGTTATGACTCCCTCTTCTGAAGCGGAATGTTGGAGGTTGTTGGAAACCGGTTATAATTTTGAAGGTCCGGCTGCAGTTAGATATCCCAAAGGCTTTGGATTAGGAACAGATCTACCTAATGAATTTGAAGAAATTGAGATTGGAAAAGCAAAAGAAATCAAATTTTCTGAGTCGAATAAAATATCTATCTTAAATTTTGGCTCTATGTTGTCACTCTCAGATGAAATAAGTAAAGATTTGGATGCAAATTTGATAGATATGAGATTTGTTAAACCGTTAGATACTGAGTGCATTATCAAGTGCGCAAATCACTCTGATTTGCTTGTAACACTAGAAGATAATGTCGTTGCCGGAGGTGCCGGTTCAGCCATAAATGAATTTATTGCAGAAGAAGATATTAAAGTTAAGGCAATAAATTTTGGAATTTCTGATGATTTCCCATCGATCGGAGGCATATCTGAACAGAGGGAAGATTATCAATTAGATAGAGATAAAATAGTAAGGAAAATTAAAGAGAAATTAAGTAAGTAACAAATAAAAACAAATAAATACAAGAAAACTCAAAAATCCTGCAATCAAATCATCTAAAAAAACTCCAAATCCATTTTTTAAATTTTGATCTACGTAAGAAATAGGCCAGGGCTTGACTATGTCAAAAGCTCTAAAAAGTGCAAAACCTACAAAATAACCAAATATTTCATCTGAAATGATACTCACCAAGAATAAGGTGAGCAGCATTCCGCCCATTTCATCGGAAACTATTCTTGAGTCATCCTTTATGTCTGCATCTTTCGAGGCAACTATGCATGAAATCAAAAATATTATTAACAAGGAGGAGATGAAGATAAGTAGATGCAAGAGTTCATCTATAAAACCTTCTACAATAATAAACAAAATTAAGGCGACAGTGGATCCCCAAGTTCCCGGAGCAATTCTAATTAGTCCTGAACCGAAGCCTACAGCGATAAAGTGGAATATATTCCTTATATTAGGAAAATTATTTTTCTCCATGATTCCAACCCCTCTTTCTTGGAAATTGTACTTCTTCATTATTGAGGAAGTATTTAATTTCATCATTTCTTTTAGTATGTCCAATCAGGTTAATCTTAATTCCGGAGTTAACAGAAAGTTTATTAATTTTCTTATGATATTTTTTATCTGCTGTAAAAATCAATTCCAAGTCATCTCCAAATATAAAATCTTGAAGAGATGACTTATCAACCCTAGGAATATCATCAAGATAGATTACTGCTCCTTGATTGCTGGGAATTAGGATTTTTTCCAAGTCTGCAATAAATCCATCTGAAACATCGATGCACGATGATGCATACTGTGAAATGGAATTAGAAATTTCTAATCTCAGCTTAGGAAAAATAAATCTTTTTACATTTTTTTTTCTGTAAATATTGTTATTAAAATTTTTTGTAATTTCTTCTAAACCTTTTCTGGCAAGCCCCAATTCTCCAGTTAGATAAATATTTTGATTGTGTTTGGCGCCAGATCTCGAAAGATGATTGTTTTTCTTTGTTTCTCCAGATACCGAGACAGTCACAGCCTTTTGACTTGTTTTTATTAAATCACCGCCAATTAAAGGAACACTTAATAAGTTTGATACTTTATTTAAGCCTTTTGAAAAGTCATTTATGAATTTCTCATCAAAATCACATGCAAGAGCAACACTAAACCAAAGAGGTCTAGCTCCCATCGCTGAAATGTCGCTAAAAGAGCGCAGAACTGATCTTGTTGCTATAAATTCGGGCGGTAAAGATTTAGGAAAATGAATTCCTTCGTAATTTTGATCAATCGAGTAACAGAGATTGTTTTTGCTCTTGAAAACAGCTGAATCATCACCGGAACCTAGAATAAAATTTTTTTTAGATAAAAATTTTGATCCAATATCTTTAAAATATTTATCAATTAAAAAAAATTCGTCTACCTGTGACATTTACAGATAGACGAATTTAATTTTTTATTAAGAATTGTAAGCTTCAAATAGACCAGTGGCACCCATTCCGCCACCAACACACATGGTGACAATACCGTATTTGCCGCCTCGCCTGTTTAGCTCCCTTGCGACATGTCCTACCTGTCTAGAACCGGTCATTCCAAAAGGGTGACCAATAGAGATAGATCCACCATTTACATTAAGCTTTTCAGTAGGTAGTCCGAGGGTATCTCTTATGTATACAACTTGAGAGGCAAAAGCTTCATTAAGTTCCCATAAGTCAATATCTTCGATAGATAGATTAGCTGATTTCAACAGCTTAGGTATTGAATAAACTGGACCAATTCCCATTTCATCTGGTTGACAACCCACAACAGTAAAGCCTCTAAAATAGAGTTTAGGTTCCAAGCCAAGTTCTTTAGCTTTATCTTCGCTCATGACTAAAGTAACAGATGCACCATCAGATAACTGGGAGGAATTACCAGCAGTGACAGAACCGTTTTCAGGATCGAAAACGGGCTTCAGAGATGAAAGACCTTCAATAGTAGTTTCTGGTCTATTACAATCGTCTCTGTCTACAGTAACTTCAACATCTTTCTCCTCACCAGTTTCCTTGTTGACGAGTTTCATAACAGTATCCATTGGAATAATTTCATCATCGTAAAAACCGGCTTCTTGAGCTGCTGCGGTTCTAAGCTGACTGGACAAAGCATACTCATCTTGAGCTTCCCTAGTGACGTTGTATCTTTTTGCTACACACTCAGCTGTCTGACCCATGGCATGATAAATTCCTGGTACGTCTTCAGCTAACTTATCGTTAACATACATGTGCATGTTAGTTTGGCCTTGAGTAGTGCTTATTGATTCTACTCCTCCCGCCATTATGCAGTCTGAAAAACCACTGGCAACTTGGTTAGCAGCCATTGCTACGGTTTGTAAACCTGATGAACAGTATCTATTAACTGTTGTTCCACCAACCTCAATTGGAAGATCTGATAATACTGCGACATTTCTTGCTATGTTATGACCTTGAGCACCTTCAGGCGCTCCGCATCCTAAAATCATATCCTCTACCATTTCAGGTTTTAGTGATGGATTTCTTTCTAAAAGTGCATTCACTAAGTGAGCAGTCATATTGTCAGCTCTTGTTTGGTTGAACCCCCCTCTGAAGGACTTTGCTAAACCAGTCCTAACACTATCAACGATTACTACGTTTCTCATAAATTCTCCTTAAATTAATTGAACCGTAAAATAAAACAAATATAAATTTTACTTATTTTTATTTGACGAAAGCATATACTAATCTAGTTTTTAAGAAAGTATAAGTAATTCTTCCTGCAAATTTATGAATAGAAAACAAAGGGCTGTTTTTATTGCTAATAGGTTGCAAGAAATGTATCCCAATCCTAGGGTACCTTTAAATCATAAAAATTCATTTACTCTTTTAATTGCTGTCTTACTAAGCGCACAATGTACTGATGAAAGAGTCAATATTGTAACTAAAGAACTTTTTAAAGTTGCTTCCTCTCCAGAACAAATGCTGTCTCTTGGCCATGACAAGATATACAACTACATAAAAAGTTGTGGGCTTGCCCCCAAGAAAACTAAGGCGATAGTTGAAACTTCAAAAATGTTAATAGATCAGCACAACTCTAGAGTTCCAAAAGATATAAAGGCATTAGAAGATCTTCCAGGAGTTGGGCATAAGACTGCATCTGTAGTTCTGAATCAAGCTTTTGGAATAGAGACATTTCCAGTAGATACTCATATTCATAGATTGGCACAAAGGTGGGATCTTACAAATGGAAAATCCGTAGTACAAACTGAAAAAGATTTGAAAAATCTCTTCGATAAATCACTTTGGGGCAAATTGCACATACAAATTATTTTGTATGGAAGACAATTTTGTACTGCCAGGGGATGTGATGGAACCATATGTTTCATGTGTACCGAATTATTTCCAAAAAGAAAGAAGAAGGTTATAACCAATAAAGCTTAGAAAATTTGCTTTAGAAGCTATAATTCTCGTATGTACACAGAAAATTTATCTATTCAATCTTTTGATGAAGAACTTTGGAGTTCTTTAGAAAATGAAAAAAAACGTCAAGAAGAACACATAGAGCTTATAGCTTCTGAAAATTATACTTCGCCAAGAGTCTTGGAAGCTCAAGGTTCTGTTCTTACAAATAAATATGCTGAAGGATATCCTGGAAAAAGATACTACGGAGGATGTGAATATGTTGATGTTGCAGAACAACTTGCTATTGATAGAGCAAAAGAATTATTCGGAGCAGATTATGCCAATGTACAACCTCATTCTGGGGCAAGTGCTAATGCGGCAGTTTTCTTAGCTTTATGTGATGCTGGAGATAAAGTTCTTGGAATGAGTCTTGATCAGGGAGGTCATTTAACGCATGGCGCTAAAGTAAATTTTTCTGGAAAAATTTATGAGTCATTCAGTTATGGTTTGGATGAAAGTGGAGACATTAATTACGACGAGGTCCAAGCTTTAGCTGATGAACATAACCCCAAAATTATTATCTCTGGATTTAGTGCATTTTCTGGGATTATTAAATGGGATAGGTTCAGGGAAATAGCCGATTCAGTTGGAGCTTATCTACTGGCAGATATGTCACATGTATCTGGATTAGTGGCTGCTGGCATTTATCCCTCACCAGTTCCTTATGCAGATGTTGTAACAACAACAACTCATAAGACTCTTGTAGGTCCTAGGGGTGGACTTATTTTGGCTAAAGAAAATGAGGATATTCACAAAAAATTAAATTCAGCACTTTTTCCTGGCTCTCAAGGAGGGCCTTTAATGCATGTGATTGCAGCAAAGGCAGTATGTTTCAAAGAAGCAATGGAACCTGAATTCAAAGAATATCAAAATCAAGTTCTTAAAAATGCGCAATACTTGAGTAAAAAAATTATGGAGAAAGGTATCGATATTGTCTCCAATGGAACAAATAATCATATGTTTCTAGTTAATCTTGTAAGTAAAGATCTTACAGGAAAGGAAGTTGATAATGCGTTAGGTAGAGCCAACATAACTGTTAATAAGAATGCAGTACCGAATGATCCAAAATCTCCTTTTGTTACCTCAGGAATACGAATTGGAACTCCAGCTGTTACAAGAAGAGGCTTTAAAGAAGATGAAATGGATATTCTTTCAGATTGGATTTCTAATATAATTTTAGATGTGAAAAACGATAATTTAATAGAAAGCACAAAATCAGAGGTAAAAGATCTTTGTGCTGCCTTCCCCGTTTATGAATCATCTAAAATTAATCCATGAAGTGCCCTTTTTGCTCATACGAAGAAAGCAAAGTAATTGATTCAAGGCTGGTTGCAGACAGTAGCCAAATCAGAAGGCGCAGGGAGTGTAATAAGTGTAATGAAAGGTGGACTACTTTTGAGCTCGCAGAACTGCTTATGCCCAAAATTGTTAAACAAGATAAATCGAGAGTTCCCTTTGATGAAATTAAACTTAAAGAGGGGATTTCGCGTTCTTTAGAAAAGAGACCAGTAAGTGAAGAAGACTTTGAAACACTAATTGAGCAAATTAAAAGAGATATAAGAGGGTTTGGTGAAAGAGAAGTTTCATCTAGAGTTATCGGTGAAACTGTCATGAAGCATTTAAGAAAAATTGATGAAGTAGCCTTTGTAAGATTTGCCTCTGTGTACAGAAGCTTCCAAGATCCGCTTGAGTTTAGTGAAGAGGTTAAAAAACTTTCTAACGAATAATGAATAAATCAGCTTTGATGGAAAGAGCTGTCCATTTGGCTTTAAAAGGAAGTTTTACAACAAGAGAAAATCCTAACGTGGGATGTCTTATTTATAAGAACGGTATGGTAATCTCAGAGGGATGGCATGTCTCCCCAGGCTCAAACCATGCCGAGGTAAATGCAATTCTCAATGCTGAATCGAAATTTAAAGATTCTACAAAAGATGTCCTTGATGGGAGTACTTTGTTCGTAACTCTTGAGCCGTGTTCTACAGAAAAAAGGACGCCGCCTTGCACAGATTTGATTCAAAAATATTCTTTCAAAGAAATTATTTATATGCAGAGCGACCCATCCCAAAAGGGATCAGATATTCTAAAAGAAAAGGGTTTTGGGATTGAAAAGTTAAGCCTAAATAACTCAGTTTTAAATAACGGTTTTTTTAAACATTTAGCGGAAGGAAAGCCCTATGTTAGAGCTAAGATAGCTTGCTCTATGGATGGGAAAATTGCTTTTAAAAACAATAATGAGCAATGGATAACAACTCAAGCATCAAGGAAAGATGGTTATTTTTATAGAGCCATATCAGGGGCAATTATCACTGGATCAGGAACTTTAGAAATAGACGATCCTCTTCTAAACGTAAGACTTGAAGAGGCAGTTAATGATCAAGACTTTAAACAACCTCTCAAAGCTTTATTATCAACAAAATCGTACATTGATTACAATAAAAAGTTCTTTCAAGATAACTCCAAAAAAATTATTTTTACTAATAATGAAAATTTAGAAATGAAATTCGGTGAAACTTTAAATACAGAGATAATTAAGATTGAATCTGATGCTAATCAAATATCTATTCCTTCGGTGCTCAACTACCTTGGTTCTATAAATGTTAAAGATGTTCTTCTAGAAGCGGGCCCTAGATTGATCTCAAGTTTTATTGATTTAAACCTTATTGATGAATATATTTTTTACATTGCGCCTAAAGTTTTAGGGAATAAAGCAAATAGTTTTTATACAAATAAAAATTTAGAAGGTATATTGAATTCTCCTGAATTAGAAATCGTTGAAGAAAAATCCATTGGAAGAGACCTTAAATTAGTGCTTAGAAAGAAAAATGCCTCTTAATACTACAAGTGAATTACTATCTGACCTTAAAAAAGGAAAGATGGTCGTGTTAATGGATGATGAAGATAGAGAGAATGAAGGAGATTTAATTTTACCTGCAGGAAATGTTTCTCCCGAGGCCATCAATTTTATGGCAATGCATGGAAGAGGCCTTATTTGTCTTGCATTAACAGAAGATCATTGCGACAGACTAAAACTTGATCAAATGGTTAAGACTAATAAAAGTAAGCATGAAACTGCTTTTACAGTTTCCATAGAAGCCGCGAGTGGAATAACAACAGGCATTTCTGCCAAAGATAGATCAAAAACAATAGAGGTTGCATCAAATCCTCAAGCTCATAGTTCAGACATAGTTCAACCAGGGCATATTTTTCCACTTAAAGCAGAAAATGGGGGAGTCTTGAATAGATCTGGACATACAGAAGCTAGTATTGATCTAGCAAGATTATCAGGATTCCATCCTGCTGCAGTAATTTGCGAGATAATGAATGAAGACGGCTCAATGTCCAGAAGACCTGATTTAGAGAAATTCTGCAAAAAACATGATCTCAAGATTGGGACAATCGCGGACTTAATTAACTACAGATTGACGAATGAAAAATCCATTGAATTAATCAGTGAATCATTTATCCAAAATAAATATGGAGATTTCAGTTTTTTTGTCTATAAAGACTCTCTTTTAAATGAGGTCCACTATGCTTTAAAAATGGGAGAAATAAAGTCATCTGAACCAACCCTTGTTAGAGTCCAACAAATTAATATTAAGCATGATATTTTTAAATCCAATGATTTTGGTGAGAGATGGTCTCTTGAGGATGCGATGAAAAAAATATCTGCATCTGAAAATGGTTTAATCGTATTAATTAGTTCAGATTTAACTCAGCCTGACGATGATATTGAAGAAAAAAATGATTCTTCAGATTCAGATAAAAGAAGGATAGGTGTTGGTTCACAAATACTAAAAGAGTTTGGCGTGTCAAAAATTAGGCTCCTTGGCGCAGAAGCTAAATATCCATCGCTATCTGGATTTGATTTAGAAGTTATTGAATTTATTTCAAATTGATCATGACTGACTTTAGTAAAACAGAAATTAACGTCGATAAAAAAGATTATTCTAACTATCGTATTTTAATAATCTCAACCTCCTGGAATAAAGAGATCATAGATGTCATGCAAGAGGATGCAATTTCTAAACTAAAAGGGTTTAACGTCAATCATATTGATAGCATTGAGGTACCAGGCGCATTTGAGTTATCCCAAGCAGCGGAAAAATTTATTGGTTCATACGATGCAGTCTTAGCTTTAGGCATCATCATCAAAGGAGAAACATATCACTTTGAGGTGCTTGCTCATGAAACTGCAAGGTCCTTATCTCAAGTAAGCATTTCAAATAAGAAACCAGTGATTTTTGGAGTATTGACTACTAATAATGAATTACAGGCAAAACAAAGGGCAGAGGTTAAAGGATCTGAGTATGCGAAAAGTCTTCTTATGATGATTGACTTATTTTCTAAAGATGCCGCTGGTTAAAAAAAAGATCTCCCCAACAAAGACCAGAGAGATTCTTTTACAGGCTCTATATCAAAAAGAAATATCAGAAATTTCTAATACTAATTTAATTAATCAATTCAAGAAAGCATATAGAGAATTTGATATTTCCAACGTTGCCGAAAAATTAAAGGGAATAAGTAAAAATAATGATTCATTGAATAAAAGTATCGCTGATAATTCGAGCATTGAAATTAAGTCAATCGGTGAAATAGAAATTTCAATTCTTCGACAATCTATCTATGAAATTGAAAATTCAGAAATAGATTATCCAATAGTAATTAATGAGGCTGTAAAATTAGCCAAAAAATTTGGCCAAGAGGATAGTTTTAGATTCATAAATGGAGTACTGGACTCTTATATTGCTACTAGATAACTTCGTTTTTGAATATAGTACTTTCTCTTTCTGGCCCAGTTGAAATGATGTCAACAGATACGCCGCAAACCTCTTCGATTTTAGAAATAAATTCTATAGCTTCTTTTGGAAAATCATCCAAAGTTTTTAAACCATGAATGGGTTTTTTCCATCCTGACAACTCAATATATTGAGGCTTTACATGATCTAAATTGAGAGATTCTTCAAAGAATTCATCTGAATTATCATAGCTATCACAAATTTTAACACTTTCCATTCCATCAAAAACATCAAGTTTTGTAATACACAGGCTTTTAATACTATTGGACTGAATAACCTTTTTCATAGCAACTGCATCAAACCATCCGCATCTTCTTGGCCTTCCTGTGGTCGCCCCTACCTCGCCACCTTTCTCTGCAATATGAATGCCAATGTCATCAAACAATTCTGTAGGCATTGGTCCCTCACCGACCCTGGTAGTATAGGCTTTCGCAATACCTAAAATATTAATTACAGATAGCGGTCCTAAGCCGGAACCAGAAGCAATGCCTGCTGCGGATGAGTTACTTGATGTAACATAAGGATAAGTTCCATTATCGACGTCTAGTAATGCTCCTTGAGCACCTTCAAAAAGAACCTTCTTTCCATCATTGTTCATTTCTATAATAAGTTTCGAAATATCTTTCGTCATAGGTCTCAATCTTTCACCATAACTTAAGGCCTTTTCAAATGTTTCCTGAAAACTTACCTCTTCAACTGAGAAAAGTTTATTAAACATAAAATTATAAAAATCTAAATTTTCTCTTAATTTTTCTTCCAAAATCTTTTCGTAAAAACAATCAACCAATCTAATCGCTCTCCTTCCTACTTTATCTTCATATGCAGGACCTATACCTCTCCCTGTGGTTCCAATAGTTTTAAATGAATTAGATTTTTCTCTGCATTGATCAAATTTTTTATGATGATCGAGGATAAGAACACAGGCAGAACTTATCTTTAATCTATCTTCGACACCTTCTAAAAAAGTATTGGCTTCTGACATTTCCTCAAATAAGTCATTGGGTGAAAGAACCACACCTTTACCAATCAGTGAAAGAGCATCTTTTTCACAGATAGAGGATGGTAGTAGATGAAGAATTAATTTTTTGCCGTTCACAATAAGAGTATGACCAGCGTTATGACCACCTTGAAATCTACAGGTTGCATGAAAATTTGGAGACAAGAAGTTTACTATTTTTCCTTTTCCCTCATCTCCCCATTGAAGACCAAGAACTGCAAAATTTTGCGTTTTTGTCATTTACTCTGCAATTTTAAAATAGATATTAAATCTATATCAAAACCCATACCCTTTCTTTCTTTTTTATTTGCTTTTGAAAAAGGGGTTTTATACTGTCCACCATTAATCAAGGGAACTCCCGTCTTTGGCTGAAAGATAGAAAAAACTATACCAGAGTGATACGAGTAACCAGGAAAATCAACCATATCAACTAAAACATTCTTAATTTTATTTTTTTTAAGAATATTAAAAGATTGTTTAATACTTTTTAATTTTTTAGGATCAATTTTTAGTTCCTTGCAAATTAAATTAAGGTTCTTAAATTCCTGTTCATAATCGCCAATAATGTCGAGCAGCTCCGACAAAATTGATAAAGTTCTTTTTCCTTTACCTTCTTGCTTTAGAAATTCAGACAAATCACTTTTTGATCTTGAGGATAAAATATCCTTTAGTTTAATTCTTTTATCGAAAGGAAATCTTAGTTTATCAAGTATTTCATCAAGAATAGAAATATCACCAATGGTGAGAACATAATCTTTGAGGCCTAATTTTTTAAGAGCTCCAGATAAAGAATTAAAAATATCTTCTTTGACACCTGCCTCACTGTCATAAAAAATTTCTAGTCCAACTTTCATGGTGCTAATTGCTTTAGTAAAAGAGCCAAGTGGCTTTTTTGTAACTTCGCCGTAGTAACAGTATTTTTTATTTTTTTCTGTTAGAAACCTTCTATCTATTCTAGCTACCTGTTGTGAAATATCAGGTCTTAAAGCAAGAGATCTTTCCGAGTTTGTATCTGAAAACTGAAAACTTGACCTTGATAATTCTTCATTTGCTAGACCTCCAATAGAATCAGAATATTCGACCAGGGGAGTAAAAATGAGATCGAAACCTTTATTTTGAAAATAATCTAGCAACTCAGTTTTTGTTTTTTCTAAGTCAGTAGAAAGAGGAGGAACGATTTCTTCGACTCCATCCGGGAGATTCCAGAAATCTGACATACCTATTAATTACCTTTTGAGCTATCCAAGTATTTGAAAAAATCACTATCGGGATCAATTAAAAGAACATCTGATTTGTTTTTAAAAGACATCTGATAAGCTTTTAGACTTCTAGTGAATTCATAAAATTCTGGGTCTTCATTAAATGCATCTGCATAAATGTTAGCTGCAGTTGCATCACCCTCACCTCTCAGCTCTTCAGAAATTTTATACGCATTAGCTAGAATTATTGTCCTTTCTTTATCAGCTGTAGCTCTTAATTCTTCAGCAATTTCGTTACCTTGAGCCCTTAGCTCTTGAGCCAACCTTTCACGCTCAGTTCTCATCCTATTATAGACTGAGTCATTAACCTCATTAGGTAGTTCAATCTTTTTTATCCTTACATCAATCACTTCAATTCCTAATTCATCGCCAACTGTTTGATTAAGATTGGTAGTTAGATTTGCCATAAGCTCATCTCTTTCTCCTGAAACAACCTCTTGAACACTTCTTGTACCAAATTGATTTCTTAAACCTTCATCAGCTCTTTGAGTCAAAAGCGCTCTTAGGGCGGAAAGTTGACCGCCTGATGTAGTGATGTAAAACTGCTCATCATTTGTAATTCTCCACTTAACAAAATAATCAACAATCAATCTTTTTTTCTCAGCAGTGAAGTAAGGTTGAGGTAAATTATCTAGAGTTAAAACTCTCTCATCAAATTTTTTAATTGTGTGAAGGATTGGAACTTTGAAATGCAGTCCTGGCTCAATTGAAGAATCAATAATCTCACCAAATCTTAGTTTGATTGCCGTTTCTCTATCGGTAACTATGTAGAGTGTATTAGCAAGGATCACAACAGTTATAACAACTGCTGATACAATAAATAAACCAAGCCTGCCCATTATCTTCTCTCCTGTCTTTTTCTTATTTCTTCTATTACTTGATCAGTGATATCTCCTATAGAAATATCTTGGTCATTATTAGATGATGAATTATTTCTATCTGCAGCTACTGCAGCAGATGCGATTTTATCTAAGGGTAAATAGAGAATGTTATTGCCATCTTGTACATCGATCATAACCTTGGTGCTACTGTCCATTACAGACTGAACCGCATCCAGGTAAAGCCTTTGTCTGGTAACTTCCGGTGCTTTTTTATATTCAACAAGTAATTGACTGAAACGAGAGGCATCACCTTCTGCCTCTGCTATTACTTTGTTCTTGTAACCCTCTGCATCCTGAATAGTTCTTTGTGCATCACCCCTGGCTATTGGAACCACTTCATTTGCATAAGTTTCAGCTTGGTTCCTCAATCTAACCTCATCCTCTCGAGCCTTTACTACATCATCAAATGCTTCTCTAACCGCATCGGGTGGCTTAGATTCTTTAACGTTGACTGTAACAACCTCAATTCCAGTTAAGTAATCATCAAGTCTTTGTTGTAATCTATCTTTAACGTCGAATGCAATTTGTTCTCTTCCAGTGGTCAGAACATCATCCATAATGTTGCTGCCTACAACGTGCCTTAAGGCAGCCTCGGATGCTTGTGCAAGACTATCATCTGGCGTTGAAGCTTCTAATAGATAATTTACTGGATTAGATTTTTTGTACTGAACTCCTATCTCAACAATAACGATATTTTCATCTTTAGTTAGCATCGAGGAAGTCGCTGTATGAGTGAACAATTTTTCAGTATTCACAATAGTTCTTGTATCAATAATGGGAGGATTCCAATGTATGCCTGGGCCCTTAGTATTAACGTACTCACCAAATCTAAGGACGACCGCTTGTTCCTGAGCATCTACAGTATAAATCCCTAAAGCTGCGTATAAGATAGAAATAACCGCTAGGGTAGAAGTTAGAATTTTTCTTGGTTTAAAATCACCACCTCCAGAACTAGATCTTTTTCCAAATAAAAAACTAAATTGTTCTCTAAATTTTTTTAAAGCTTCATCAATATCTGGAGGGCCATCCTTCCCTCCCCAAGGATCTCTTGATCCATTATTTCCGTTGTTATTCCAAGACATAAATCACATTCTAAAGATAAGATTAATAGAAAGATACTCAATGAGATAAATATTCCATAATTTCTTTCTTTGCAGTATCCACAGTTTGAAAAGCTTTTAAGTTAGGGATTTTTTTGATCCAAGTTCTTTGATGCTTTGCTAATTTCTTATGGGCAAAAAATATTTTTTCAATAAGAACATCCTTTTTAATTTTATTCTCTAAAAACATTGAAACTTCTTTGTACCCAGCAGAATTTAAAAGGGGTAATTGGTTAGATTTGTAAATTTTTATTATTTCATCCACTTCGTCAATAAAACCTTTCTTTAACATTTCTATGACTCTATTTTTTAGTTGGGCATCAAAATCTGAACCTCTGCCTTTATCAATTACGATAGGAAAAACCTTAGGAATAAAATTTTTTTTTCTATTAAAAAAAGAACTCATAGTCGTTTTTGAAATTTCTATAACTTCCAAGGCCCTAACTAATCTTTGAGTATCATTAGGATGAATATTTTTTGCTGCCTCAGGATCTTTTGCTATCAAATCGTTGTAAGCAATTTCTTTACCCTTTTCATCAATGTCTTGAAGAATTTTTCTTCTAATTTCGGGATCAGACTTAGGAAGATCATCAAATCCAACCAGATATGAAAAAAAATACATCATTGATCCGCCAACTAAAATTGGTACTTTATTTGACTCAGTTGATTTGTCCATGGAGAACTTCAAATCCTTTAAGAATTCACCAACGGAATAAACTTCATTAGGCTCAATAATATCGATAAGCTCAAGAGGATATTTTTTTTGTAGTTCTTTGGATATTTTGTTGCTCCCAATGTCTGCATGTTTGTAAATTTGAACAGAATCAACACTTATCAACTCTGCGGATACTTCATCAAAAAGTCTCAGCGATAAATCTGTCTTTCCAGAGTTTGTCGGTCCTAGAATACAAATGACTGGGGATAAGGTTTTCAAAATATTTTCAAACTATTGTATTTTGGTTAATTATTAACTAATTTAACACTACGAAACACAAGAAAATTTTTGGGGGAAATATGAACATGCATTTTGCATCTGTTTTTGAAAAAATTTCAAGGATCATTCCTGAAGAACCGGCTCTCGTTTGCGAAGATAAAGTAGTAACTTGGCGCGAGTACGAAGATCAAGCGGCAAAGTTAGCTAATTACTTAGAAAAAAAAGGCCTTTCTTTTGATTCGAAAGTTGGTCTTTACCTTCATAACTCAAGTGAATACCTCGTAGCCCAGTTTGCCGCTTTTAAAAATGAATGTGTTCCCATCAATGTGAATTATCGTTATCAAGAAGATGAGTTAATTTACTTATTGAATAATTCAGATGCAGAGGCCATTTTTTACCAAGCGTGTTACTCAAATAGAATTGAAGCCATAAAAAATAAGCTTCCAAAAATTAAAGCTTATATTCAAGTGATGGACGGTAGTGAAGATCTTTTAGAAGGATCAGACGAATATTCAGAAATTATTCAAAAAGAAAACAGGCAGGATGAAAGAGAAAGATCTGAAGAGAATTTTTATATGCTTTATACCGGCGGAACTACTGGAATGCCAAAAGGAGTTATGTATAAGCAAGGTTTATTTCTTGGCTCAATGATGAAAACAGCTTTTGCGATGGGTTTTTCCGTCCCTGAGGACATAAATGATATCGAGGCTCTAATTAAAGAAAAGGCTGGATCTAATGAATTACCGGTCAGTCTTGTTGGGTGCCCTTTAATGCATGGAACAGGAATGTGGTTAGGAGCATTTTTGCCTCATCTGTCCGGCGGGAGTGTTGTGACCATGCCCTCTTTAGGATTTGATCCAGATCGTTTATGGAGAGAAGTAGAAGCTAAAAAGGCTACTAGTGTTGTAATAGTTGGTGACGCATTTGCAAAACCTATGTTGGATTCATTGAATAAGGCTTCAGATGATGGGAATGATTATTCTATAGAAAGTTTACAAACAATAATTTCTAGCGGAGTTATGTGGAGCTCTGAAGTAAAAGATGGACTTCTTAAGCATAAGGATATGGTTTTAATTGATGCGATGGGATCAACGGAAGGTGGAATGGGTTCATCAACATCCTCTAGAGATAATCCAGCGAAAACAGCTAAATTCAGCATAAATCCAGGAGTAATTATTGTAGATGATGAAGGTAAAGAAGTTTCACCTGGTTCAGGTATAAGAGGAAAAATTGGCACAAGCGGCCTAGTTCCAGAGGGTTATTATAAAGATCCTGTTAAGTCTGCTGAGACTTTTAAAGAATTCAATGGAATAAGGTATAGCTTTCCCGGAGATTATGCTCTTCTCGAAGAAGATGGATCGATTACGCTATTAGGTAGAGGCAGCAATTGCATCAATACAGCTGGAGAGAAAGTTTATCCTGAGGAAGTCGAAGAAGCCTTAAAGCTTAACGATAGTGTTTACGATTGTCTTGTTGTTGGCCTGCCTGATGAAAAATTTGGTCAAAAAGTTGTCGCTGTTGTTTCTTCAGAAAAAGATAATAATCCTAGCGAAGCAGAACTGACTGCTTTCTTAAAAACAAGTTTAGCCGGCTATAAAGTTCCAAAAAGTATTCTTCTAACAGAAGAGGTAAAGAGGGCACCAAATGGAAAAGCTAATTACAAATGGGCAAAAGAATTTGCTGAATCGTGTTTGAGCTAGTTCAAATAGGATCCCATAAGAAATTAAGAGCAGTGATAAATCATTAAAAGGAATAATGAGAAGGATCTGACTCTGAAAGAAATAATTCTATAAAGCTTCTTCGCCTGTCTCGCCAGTTCTAATTCTAATAACTTTTTCTAAGTCAAAAACAAATAACTTCCCATCACCAATTTTGCCAGTGTTTGCAACTGAAGAGATTGCAATGGTAGCTTTTTCAACTTGATCGTCAGAAACAGCAAGTTCGATTTTGGTTTTAGGAAGAAAATCTGCTTTATATTCAGTTCCTCGGTAGAGCTCTGTTTGTCCCTTTTGACGACCAAATCCTTTGACCTCTGATACGGTTAATCCCGCAACATCAATTTCCGACAGAGAAGACCTCACTTCTTCTAACTTAGCTGGCTTGATTATAGCTACGATGAATTTCATTATTTATTTTCCCCAGAAATGTAAGTCTAAATATTACTATAAATATTTTAGAAAATGTTTCTATGTTAAAAAAAAATTTAAATTAAATTAAATTCTTTGCAGACTTTTTTGCTAATAAACTTTGACGCACCTCTATTTTCATTCAGCCAAAGGTTAGTATCCTTTTTCAGAGAATCAGAAATAGCTTCAATATTCTCAACTGCGGAGGATATTTCATCTTTGTTGGAAACAAATTTTAATAATCCTAAATCACTTAATTTCTTAGATATTTCATCAAAATTGTAGGTGCTTCTTCCTGAAATAATAGGCTTATTAAAGAAAGCTGGTTCCAGGAAGTTTTGTCCTCCATGATCCACTAAAGTTCCTCCAATGAAAACACAATCTGCAATCTCATAAAAATCTAATAACCTTCCTAATACATCAACTATAGTGACATCGCTCTTGATATTAGGATTGGAAGAAATTTCAGTATATAAAATGTTAGATAAATTTTTTTTATTTACTAATTCCTTAATCTCACCAACTCTTTCTGGATGTCGTGGCGCTAAGACTAAATGCTTATTTTCTTTATTTAAATCTATAAAACTATCAATAAGGATTTCTTCCTCTCCTGGATGCGTACTACCACAAACAAATAGATATTTTTCTTTGTAAAAATTAACTTCATTTTCGGTAAAGTTTTTTAAAGCCATTAAGTTGATATCAAACTTAATTGATCCACTCACACTCATTGCATCCCTATCAATACCAGCCTCAAAAAATCTTTCAAAATCATTTTTTGATTGAACAAAAGCGTGATCAATTTTATTAAAACTACCTTTGAAGAAGGAGCTCAATCTTTGATATTTTTTTAAGGATTTATCAGATAGTCTCCCATTGACTAAAACAACTGGTAGCTTTAATTCATTGGATACATTAATGAGATTCGGCCAGATTTCGGTTTCTACAAGAAGGAGTATCGAGGGATTATAAAAACTTATGAATTTTTTACAGATAAATTTTAAATCGAAAGGAAAATAAACATGTTTTAAATTTTTACTGTGATTTTCTTTAGCTTTTCTTGCTCCAGTTAAGGTTGTTGTAGATAAAATAAAATTAGGACTTTCTAAGATCTCTTCTAGGTCTTGAATTAACTTTAAGGCAACATTCACCTCGCCAACTGATACAGCATGGATCCAAATTGATTTATTTACATTTTTCTCTCCTTGAAAAAAACCAATCTTTTCAAAAGCTCGAAGTTTTTTTTCTCCGAAAGAACTTGCTTTGAGCATATGCCTCAACAAAGCAAAAGGAATTATTAGAGAAATTAAAAAATTGTACAAAAAGAAAATAAAATGCTCCGAATCTTCAATTTATTCAAATGCTACTATAATGGGAAAAATTTTAAATGTCTTAAATGCTGCATCTATTGAACCTTTTTGAATTTATTTTTTCAAAACCTATTGCCTATTTTTTAAAAACTTTTGGAAAAATAAGAAGAAAGATAGCCGAAAAGAATTTAGAAGTTTGTTTTCCAGAATTAAATGAATTAAATAGATCCAAAATTCTAAATAAACATTATCTTCACCTTGGTGCTTCAATTTTTAAAGGTTTTAAAGCTTGGATTCTTAGCAATCAAAATTTTGAAAAGCTTCTTATAAATCTTGATGAATTTGATTTAGATGAGCTCAGAAAATCGTTGCAAGGTAATCTTGTTTTAATTCCTCACACAACGGACCTAGAAATCACAGGTCGAGTAGCAGCAATGATGTTTGACGTAAATGCAATGGCAAAAAAACAAAAAGGTAAGTTAGTGAATAATTTTATTTTTAGTTCAAGAGATAAGTATTTCAAACAAATTCTATTTCCAAACGAAGTTTTAAAATCTATGAGGCTTTTGCAAAAAGGAGAAAATTTACTTTATTTGCCAGATCAGGACTATGGATATGATCACTCAATATTTGTACCGTATTTCAATATACCTTCATTAACCGTTAAATTTCCTTCAATCGCTAAAAAAAGGGCTGAGTGCAAAGTTTATTTCCTTTATTTGGAAGATATAAAGAATAGATACAAAATAAATTTAAAAGAATTAGAAATGAGGGGTAAAAATCTTTATGAAGACTTAAGCTTGCTTAATAAAGAGATTGAAATATCAATAAAAGAACAACCAGAGAGATATCTTTGGATTCATAGAAGATTCAAACATCGACCTAAAAATACTCAAGATATTTATGATGAGAGCCTTTTACGAAAAAGGCTAGATTGAAAAAAAGTATTATTTATTAGTCTTGTATTTCCAATTTTGCAGAGATTGCCAAAACAAAGTTACCCTCAAGGTGGGAACTTTCATTAATTGATTTCAAAGATTCTGCATCAAAATCACAAGATAAATGATTCTATATCGGAACTGAGTTGATCACCTTTTTCCATTGGCAGGAAATGAGAAGCATCGTATGGTTTAAGCCTAAAATTATGGTTTTTTTGGAGACCTTTTCTTGCACCATTTCCCATGGTTGAAGCAATTAATGCATAGGGTACGAATACTTTACACTTCACTTTTTTTATGTAGCGCCATGTATCCAGTGATGCGGTGTTGAAGACCTGTGCTTCCCAATGAGGATGGCAACTTAAATATGATTTATCCTCTTCGACAATCATTCCTCCATTTAAATAATCTTGCAAAATATCGTCATTCCAAGATTTATAGGCACCTCTGCCCTTAAAATGATTGAATGCTTCTTGCTTTGATGCAAATTCAAACCTTCTATTTTTAGCAGCCAAGACCATATGAGAAGTTTTATTCAATCTAAAAAATTTTTTTAATCTTCCATAAGCAGAAAATTTGGGACCCGGTAAAACAGGATCTATCAAAAATAATCTAGAAATTTCTGAGAACTCTGTTGAAAGCTTTAACGCAATAATTGCTCCCATTGAATGACCAGAAAAATATAATTTATTTGAGGAAAATTTTTGAACGAAGTCTTTTGCGTCATCAACAAATGAATTCCATGTGGTTAGCTTACTGGGATTTGCGTTTGCTAAAGATAATCCATGACCTCTTTGATCTAAAGAAATTATTTTGTAATTGTAGCCCAATTTTTTTGATAGATTGCTTAGAAATTCATTGTAAGTCTCGGCATTAAAACCAGTGGCATGAAAGAAAAAGATTATGTTTTCTGCTGCTTGGTTCCCATGAGTCAGATAAGAAAAATCTTCTCCTTTTGAATTCGTGTAGACTTCTCTAGTAAACATTTTTAAAGTGAATTGGATTAAAAATTTTAGTAATCATATAGGTTTCCTTGATTTTTCTGAAGCAGAAAGACTTTTTGAATTAGCTTCAGAAGCATCAAGAAAAGGCCCTTGCCTTGAAATCGGAACATATTGCGGGAAGTCTTCGTTGGTCATTGCCGAAGCCTGTGCAGCTAATGATAGTTATTTAATAACAGTCGATCATCATATAGGCTCCGAAGAGCATCAGCCTGGCGAAGAATATTTTGATAAAAATTTTTATGACGAAAGAATTAATAAATTTAATACCTATCCTGTTTTTAGGTCTTATATAGAGAATTTTCCTTACAAAGAATCTATATTGCCTGCAGTGGGTGATTCAAAAGAAGTAAGTACACTCTGGCCAAAGAATTATGAGATCAGTCTCCTCTTTATTGATGGCAGTCACAGCAAAAAATCAGCCTTTGCAGATTTTAAAGCTTGGAGTGATTTCATTTGCAAAGATGGTTATTTGCTCATCCATGATGTTTTTCCTAATCCAAATGATGGAGGTAGGCCGCCCTATGAATTATTTGAATATGTTAAAGAAACAAAGGAATTCAAATTTATGGAACTATACAAAACTTTGGGAATATTAAAAAAATTTAACCTATAACTTCTTAAAAAAATCACTTGCCGGAGTAAATCTATTCAATGCATTCGCAGCGAGAATATATGCTGCTGCAGTCCAAGTAGGTTTTTCAATTGGCCAATATTTCTCATCGTCAAAAACATAACCCATCCAGAAAATGTTGTCTTTAGGATCTTTTAATTCGCTTACTTTTTCAAATAGATCTTTGGCTTTTTTTATCTCATCTATTTTATTTAGCGTTATTATTAATTCTGATGTTTCAGCTACAGTAATCCAAGGTCTATCGCTCACACATCTACAGCCAAACTCTTCATTAATAAAGATGTCCCATTTAGAATTAATTTTTTTAATGGCCTCAGATTTATCATAAATTCCTGCCAAAATTGGATAATACCAATCCATACTATATCTTTCTTTTGAATCCCAATTTCTATCAAATCTAGGAGTGTTATTTAAAAAAACTTTTTTTAAGGCTATCAGTGAAGTTTCTATTTGATTAGAATTTTGACCTAATAAATCAAAAATTTTTTTATAAGCTTTCAAACTCATATAAATCGATGAGTTACCAGTTTTTAAAGCATCGTCTAACCATTTTCCATTTTCCATGGCCCAAGAGAATTCCCCAAAATAAGTTTGAGCTGAAAGAGTAAATTCAAGAGACTTTTCGAGAGTAGGAAACAAGTTTTCTAAGAATTTCAAATCTCCATAGCTCTCGTAATTATGTAGTGCTCCAATTGCAATATACGAAGAGAAGTTCGATTCTTTTCTTGAGGAAATATTTTTGTTTGCTTGATACTCTGAATACCATGATCCATCATCCTCTTGATGATCAATAAGCCATTGGAAACCAAGCGAAGATCTTTCTTTCTCTCCGAAAACATCCAAAGCCATGCAGCATTCAATATGATCCCAAGGATCAAGGATTTTCTCTTTCTCTGAAGGAATTCCTCCCAATTCATCTTGACTCTCCGCAATGTATTGCGAAAGATGACTTAACTCAGATAAAGATTTCAAAACTAGATTCTATTTTTTTTCAAAGTAAATAACTGTGCTTTTACCAATCAGTGGTTGCAATATTTTTTCTAGAAGTCTTGTTATAAAAGGTTTTTTCATCATATCCCATACTAGAAAGTCATGATATTTGTTCACTAAGTATGAATTATTTTGGCTCTTCCAAAATAAACATTTTAACCACCAATACGGACTATGAAGTGCGTGTTCACGATGTTTCTCTATGAATTTACAATTCCTTTTTTCAATCATTTTTCTAAGTTGTTTATATTTAAAAATCCTTACATGTCCACCTGGTGTTAATTGGTAATCTCTACTCAAGGACCAGCAAACCCATTCTGGAAAGAAAGAAGGAACACTCACAGCAATTTTACCTCTTCGCTTGGTAACTCTAATAATTTCATCAATTGCACAATCAACTTCTGGAATATGCTCTAGCACCTCCGAGCAAATCAAGTAATCAAAAGTCTCGTCGGCAAAAGGGAGTTTTGTAGCATCCGTACATCCGAAACTGCAACTTTTTCTATCAGATTTTTCATCAAATTGTGGAAAATTCTTAATAGCTTTCTGAACATCCTTCGGATTTAGGTCAAAACCATAAACATCTAAATTTGCATGCATGTATGCACCAAAACAATGCCGACCTTCTCCACAACCTAGATCAAGAACTTTTGCATTATCCAAAAGATTAAGTTTTTGAATATTTATTGTTTGCATGATTCTCTATCATTTGTTGATAAATATTTTCTAGCTTTAAAGCAGCATTGTGCCATGTAAATTTCTCTTTAACTCTAGAGATCCCTTTGACTACAATGTTTTTTCTTAAATCTTCTGAAGAAAATAATTCATTTACAGCATCAACAATAGCATTTTCATTTCCAGGAATAATAACCTTTCCCGCCTCTCCAATGATTTCCTTTAAAGATCCGCCATCGGATACCACTGCGGGAACTCCGCAAGCCATTGCTTCTGCTGCAGCAAAACCAAAACCTTCATACAAGGAAGGGATAACTACTACATGAGATGAGCAATATTGTTCTCTTAATTCTGAATGAGATAGACCTGATACAAAATTTATATCATCTTTGAGATCTAAACTGCTTATCAGTCTCTCTGTATGTCCTTTCTCTCTCATTTTTCCTAAGACAATTAATTTAGCTTTTGGATAATTTTTTTTTATTTCTGGAAAAGCTTTGATCATGAAATCTAAACCTTTCATCGGTACGTCAGAACTTGCTATGGATAATATTTTGTACTCCTCATAAGGCTTTTCAGAGGGATAGAAAAAACCTAAATCTATACCGTTGTGAACAACTTCTATGCTTTCTTCTTTCAATGAAAAATCCTTCACAACATCTTTTCCAGATGATTCAGAGGGCACAACAATTTTTTTTAATTTTTTTGCAACCTTTATTTGAGTTGGAATAAATGAGTGCCATCTTTTTATGAGGAGTTTTAAGAAAAAATCATTTGTACTTTTTAGCTGAAATTCTAAATCTTTCGTAATTGGGTGATGGATGGTTGTTACTAAAGGAAGCTTCTGCTGAAGAGAAATTAGTTCTTTACATAAAGTTTGATTGTCATGAATCAAATCAAATTGGTCAGCATTTTCTTCAATAAATTTCTCTAATCTTGGGCCAAAAGTATGAGGTTCAGGAAAACCGCCAGTGTTTGCGCTTATCCATTCTTTAAAGTTATTTAAAGATAATAATTTTGAAAATTTAACGTCAAGAAATTTGTTTTTTTTTGAAAATAAGTCAAGACTGGGTATTTTAACTAGTTCGATATCTTTTCTTATTTCAGGATAGGGAGGGCCGGAAATTACAGTAACATCATGGCCAAGATCTGATAGAGCTCTACTTAGATAGTTTATGTAAATACCTTGACCTCCTGATGAAGGATTACCTCTATAAGTGATGAGACCTATTCTAAGTTTATTATCAATCAAAATTTTCCTCTTTAAGAAATGAAATTATTTCTTCTGGATCTATTTTATCCATTGATTTTTGTCTTATAACTTTTTGATGGTTAAAGATAGGTCCGGCCTTTATTGGGTCTGTTTTAGCAAGAAGAAATATCCCGGACATACCAAAACTTGAGCATATGTGAGTAAAACCAGTATCGACACCTATAAAAAAAGAACATTTTGCTAATTCATTTTTTATTTTCTCTAAGTCTTCAGTCTCTAATTTATAAGCTTTTTTATTTAATCCATTAATTTCATTAAAAAAAATTCTTTGTTCATTGTCATTTACCGGAATGCAGATATCAACCATATAGTTTTTAAGGTAACGTGCAATTTTTTTCCAACTTTCAGTGGAGTATTCTTTACTTTTTTTGCTTGAACCATGGATGAAAACAACCTTATTTTCTCTTTTAAGATTGTTGATCTCATATCCAAAATTAATGTCTTTCTCCTGAGGGAAATTTAAACAGGATGCAACTAAATTTTTCATGCGCGTCACTGCATGCAAATTTTTTGAAACTCCAATTTTTTTATCGTATAAAAAAACAAGCAATGATTCTCTGGCTGATTTGAAGTCATATCCATTAAATTGTTTTGAGCCAGTGATTTTTCTTATTCTTGCACCAAGTATTTGAGTTCTAATCAATCCTTGTAAATCAATAATTTGATCATAGTATCTATTTTTAAATATTGAATTAAGTTCTTTATCAAAATCTTTAATTCTTAAGAAAATTGACTTGTTCATTTTCTCTCTGTGAGAAATAGTAAGAAAATTATCAATATTTTTATTAAGTCTCGCTGTTCTGAGAAAAACATTATCAACTAGATAATCAATTTTGCAGTTAGGAAATTTTTTTTTAATATCTTCAATAGCGGGAAAGGAATGAATTATATCTCCCAGAGAAGAAGTTTTTATTATCAAGATTCTCAATTATCAGAAATATTAGTTAACCATTCTGGAAATAAAATGTTTTCCCCTCTCACATGACTGGAGTATTTTGATTGAAGAATCTTGGTAATAGGTCCTCTTTGACCATTTGATATTTTATTTTTATCAACATATGTAATTGGTAATACCTCTGCTGCAGTTCCTGTAAAAAAAAGTTCATCTGCCTGAATTACCTGTTCTGGAGAAATATTCTTTTCAATGACGTCAATTTTTTCATTCTTGGCTAAATCAATGATGCTCTTTCTTGTTATACCATTAAGTGAAGCTTCAACATCAGGAGTGAATATTTTCCCATTTTTCACCATGAAAAAATTTTCTCCAGAACCTTCAGCAACGTTGCCTTCTGTATCTAACATTAATGCTTCATCAAAGCCTGCTTCAAGAGCTTCATTAAGTGCAACAATAGAATTAACGTAGTTTCCGTTAACTTTTGATCTCGAAACTTTATTTCCTCTTTGTCTTGTATAACTAGATAATTTTACTTTGATTCCTCTCTCGTAAAGCTCTGGAGAGAGGTAGCTTGGCCAGTACCAAGCAGCGACAACACAGTGAACTTTAAGATTATCAGCTCTGAGTCCTAAACCCTCAGAACCATAAAAACACATTGGCCTTATATAAGCTTCCTCTAATTTATTTCTTTTTACGACTTCTATTTGTGCCTTATTTATTTCGTCTTTCGAATAAGGAATTTTTAATTTAACTGTTTCTGCAGATTCAAAAAGGCGATTTGTGTGGTCTTTAAGACGGAAAATCGTTGGTCCTTGCGTGGTAGAATATGCTCTAACACCTTCAAATACACCTAATCCGTAATGAAGAGTATGAGTTAAAACATGAACTTTGGCATCTTTCCAGTCAACATACTGGCCGTCAAACCATACTATGCCATCTATATTATCGAGGCCTTTTGAAGTATCCATATTTAAATTTGAACTAAATGAAAATTAATCAAAATATTTTTAGAGCATATGATATCAGAGGTATTGCATCTGAGGACCTGAACGATGAATTTGTTTCGTCATTGGGATCAGCTTTGAGTCATAAAATTAAAAAAATAGGTTCAAAACAAGTTGCTGTAGCACGCGATGGAAGATTATCTGGAGAAAGAATTTGCTCTGCCTTGGTTAAATCATTCTTAGATAATGGCATAAACGTGATAAATATGGGTATGGTACCCTCACCTTTACTTTATTTTGCAGTTGAGAAATTCAGTACTGAGAATGGAGTCATGATCACAGGAAGCCACAATCCTAAAGAATACAATGGTTTTAAAATAATTATGGGTGGCAAAACTATTTTTGGGCAAGAAATTCAAGATATTAAAAATGACATACTGCTAGGTAGATACTCAAAAGAAACAAAGAAAGGTAATTTAGAAGAGATAGACATTTTGGATGATTATATTAATGAGCTCAGAAGCAACATCTCATTAAAAAGACCCATGAAGATTTGTCTTGATTGCGGAAATGGTGTTGGAGGAGTAATTGCGCCACAAGCATTTAAAGCAATTGGTTGTGAAGTTATAGAACTTTACAGCGAAGTTGATGGAAATTTTCCAAATCATCATCCTGATCCTAGCAATCCTAAGAATCTTGAAGAGTTGCAGAGCGAGATAAAAGAATCAAATGCTGATATTGGTATAGCCCTAGATGGTGATGCAGATAGAGTTGGAATTATTGATAACTCAGGAAAAGTTATCTATCCGGATATTCAAATGATCCTCTATGCAGGTCAAGTTTTAGAAAAAAATAAAAACGCGACAATTATTTTTGATGTTAAATGTTCTAACGTCCTAAAAAATTTCATTGAAGAAAATTCTGGCATAGCTTACATGTCAAAAACTGGTCACTCCTTCATAAAGAAAAATCTTTTTGAAAAGAATGCTCTTTTAGCAGGAGAAATGAGTGGGCATATTTTCTTCAAAGACAGATGGTTCGGTTTCGACGATGCAATTTATGCTGGGAGTAGGATGCTAGAAATTTTGTCCGAAAAAGAAAAAAGTTCATCAGAAATTTTTTCTGAGCTGCCTCAAAATTTTTCTACTCCAGAGATAAATATATCCGTTTCAGATGAAAATAAGTTTTCAATAGTAAGCAAACTAAAAGATATACTGGAGAAGGAAAATGGAGAAATTAGCTCCTTAGATGGAATCAGAATAGATAAAGATTCATGCTGGGGCCTTATTAGAGCATCAAATACTTCTCCAAACTTAGTTTTGAGATTTGAAGGAAATTCACCTAAAGATTTGGATGACATAAAAAATGTATTTAAAAATGCTATTTCAAAAGTAGATAATACGATCAAAACAAATTTTTAATGATCAAAGATAGCAAATCAGCAGAATCACTAGCAAAAATTCTTAGTGAAGCTTTGCCATACATACAAAAGTTTTCTGGGAAGATAGTGGTCATTAAGTACGGTGGCAGCGCTATGAAAGAGAACAAATTAAGGCAAAATTTTGCTAGAGATATTGCTTTGATGAGACAAATTGGAATATTTCCTGTTCTAGTTCATGGAGGCGGTCCTCAAATTGAAAGGAATTTAAAGAAGAGCAATATAAAGAGTATTTTTATTGATGGTCTAAGAAAATCAGATGAAAATTCAATAAAAATTATTGTTAAAACTCTAAGAGAAGTAAACGGAGATATTGCTGAACTAATCAAAACTTGGGGAGCAAGAACAAAAACATTCAATGACGTAAGAGAAAGTATTCTTATCTGTAAAAAAATTAAAACAAAGATGGATCTTGGCTTTGTGGGAGATATTACAAAAGTTGATGGTAATTTGATAAGGAAAAATATTTTTAATGGAAAAATTCCTGTAATTGCTCCAATTGGCAGGGATAGATTTGGAATGCATTACAATATCAATGCTGATCATGTGGCTTGCAAGGTTGCTGAAAAATTAAAGGCTGAAAAGATAATTATGATGACGGATGTAAAAGGAGTGTTGTCAAATACAGGGAAGAAAATTTCTGAAATGGATATCAAAAAAGCTAAAAAAATTGCTAAAACCATAAAAGGAGGAATGCTTCCAAAACTCTCATCTGTGATAAAGAGTCTAGAAAGCGGCGTGAAAAGTGCTCATATCGTTGATGGTAGAGTGCCGCATGCAGTTTTAGTTGAGATACTTACAGACAAAGGCGTTGGAACTTGGATAACTAAATAAAATGACCGAAACTCTGACAAATAGACAAATTAATATTATGCAGACTTTGGTTTCCATGCTTGAAAGTAAGGAACCGATAAAAATTACTACTGCTGAATTGGCAAAAAGATGTGAGATAACTGAAGCTGCCATCTATAAACATTTTCCAAGCAAAAGAAAGATATATGAAGGTTTAGTTGATTTTTGTGAGGAAAATATATTTCCAAGAATATCATCCATCAAAAAAGAAGTTTCCAGTCCAGAAACTCCCTTTAATATTTGCACTCTAATATTAGCGTTTTGTGAGAAGAACAAAGGTATTTGTAAAATTTTGACTAGAGAAGTACTTACTCCAGATGAAATAAAAATTGAAGAAAAAGTAAATCATTTATTTGAAAGATTCGAGCTTGAAATAAAACTTGCCTTCCAAAATTACGAACAATCCAGCAAAGCAAAATTCAACTTAACTCCAACTGATTCAGCTGGATTGATCGTTTCTATTCTAGAGGGAAAGATTCAAAGCTTTGTAAGATCAAATTTTAAAAGAAAAGTATTAGAAGAATGGAATGAATATTCTTCAAGATTAAAGCTAACAATTTATAAGTAATTTAATTAGTTTATAAGAAAGTCAAAGAAGATATTCTTTTCATCCGGTCTAGCAATTTCTCCTGTACTTTTATTTAGTCTTGCTGCTGATAAATTCTTGGGTCTTGGTTGCGTTCCTTTGTCAATATAATTCTCAACCTCGGAGACATAATCCATCCAGATAGGTAGAGCAGTTGTACTTCCAAACTCTCTCTCCCCAAGTGGTTTAGGTTGATCATATCCAAACCAAACTGTTGCTAAGAAGTTATTATTAAAGCCTGTAAACCAAGTACTTTCTGCATCATTAGTTGTCCCAGTTTTTCCTGCAAAATCATCTCTGGATAATTTTTTTATATTGCTTGCTGTTCCTCTTTTTGCCGCTTCTATCAAAATATCGTTAATTACATATGTAATTCTAGGATCAATGATTTCTTCTTCATTATTTTTTTCATTGTATCCATTCCATAATCTTGAGGTTCTTAAATCTAAAGTTTTAGTTTTTGAGAAATCTAATATTTCTGAATTAGGAAGAACAATTTTTTCAATGAAATAAGGTTCTATAGCTTTTCCTCCATTAGCAATGATAGAAAAGGCTTTTGCATTTTGTAGAGGAGTTGAGCTATAAGATCCTAGTGCCAGAGACAAATCATTCGGAATTTCATCTTCTTGGAATCCATATTTCTGTACATGACTTCTTACTTTATCGATACCTAATTCCTGAAGAAGTCTCACTGAAACTATATTTCTTGACTGAACCAATGCCTCTCTTAATCTTGTTGGTCCATAGAATCTTCCGGATGAATTTTTTGGACGCCAAACGTCTTCTAAATTCTCATCTTCAAAAACTATAGGCGCATCAAGAATTATTGAGGATGGGTTATAACCATTCTCAAAGGCAGCACTGTATAAAAAAGGTTTAAAGTTAGAACCAAGCTGAGGTTTTGCTTGAAAAACTCGATTGTAGTTACTTGAATAAAAGTCATATCCACCGACCAATGCCAAGATCTTTCCATCCTTTGGATCAAGACTCACGATGCATGATTGAATCTCTGGATATTGAGAAAGTTCTACTTTTTCGCTTCTTTCATTCATCCAAACGAGATCTCCAGGAGAGAAGAAATCCGAGAATTCCTGCACTTCTCTATCTATTCTATTTTCATCTATTTTTGGTCTAATTTTCGTACTCAAGTCCTCTTTAAAGATTCTTATGAGCTCGAGATTAGAGTTGATAAGAAATACAACTTGATCTTCTACTGAGAGAAATATAGCGGGGACGAAATTTTTGTATTTTGGGAGTGACTGATAAAGAGATTCAATCTCCTTAAAAGGATGCACATCCGTTTTTTCTATTCCATACTCATCAGAAAAATCTATATCTTGATAAAAAAATTGATAGAACACTTCGGACTTATTGAGAAATTTATTTGGAATCAAATTTTCATAATTCTTCGGCTTTCTAAATCCGTGTCTAGCCTCATAACCCTCTATTCCAGTTTTAAGGGCTTTATTGGCAGAGAGTTGATGTTCTGCATTTATTGTTGAATAAACTTCATAGCCATCTTTGTATACTTTCTTTCCATAGTTACTAACCATGTATTTTCTAATTTCCTCCGCCAAATGACCGGCTTCCACTTCAGGCTTAATTCCAAAATTGTCT
>JAOIOC010000007.1 GCA_028140145.1 SAR86 cluster bacterium
GAGAATAATTGTTGAAGGAAGCCAAACTAGCGTTCTTAAAACACCTATGCCAGCCATATATAAGGCTCCATGGGCGATTCTTAATATTAACCACCACATTGCTAAACCGCTTATATCTACTCCCGCAGCAATAGACCAAACTGCTAAGGCAAGAAAAATTGGAAGTGTCTCTTTTAAATTATCTTTTGCCTTTGTAGCTCTGGAGAGCATTAAAGAGGGCGGGTGTTCAGGTTCATTGTCTCTATTAGAAAGTTGCCAATTTAAGTTTTTTGAATTCAACATCATTGGAATAAGCCAAATTTGAAACAAGGCCAACAGCAAGGTATATCCTATTATCATTTCCATAATTTTCTCCTTTTTGTAAATTAAGTATAAGTTATTTTTTTTAATAAATTAAAGTAGTTTTCAATTTACTATTTTTCCTTATCGTCTATGATCATTTAATGAAAATTATTCATTTTCTTTTCTTATTTGTTCTTTCAGTTAATTCATATTCAAACCAAGAGATACTTACCTTAGGTTTTGGCTCCTGTCTGCATCAAGACAGAAGCATGGCCATTCTTAAGACAATAGAAAAGAAAGAATTGGATCTATTTATGTTTATCGGAGATAACGTCTACGGAGATCAAGAAGATGGAGAATTAGACAAACTTATTAGAACCTATAAGCAACAATACAACAATCTAGAAAATTTTTTAAAAAATGTAAGTACAGAGTTTATTTGGGATGATCATGATTTTGGACTAAATGATGGTGGTTCTAATTATCGATACAAGGGCAGAGCAAAAGAACTTTTTTTAGAGACTTGGAAAATTCCATCTAAAGATCCACGCAGACTTAGAGATGGTCTCTATTTCGATAAAATGATTAAAAAAAATGGTCTTAAAGTTCATTTAATATTTTTAGATAACAGATCCTTTAAATCTGAATGGAAATTAACAGATGAATTTAATAAAGAAGGGAAAGAGAGGTATGTAAAAGATTTCGATCCTGAAAAGACATTATTGGGGAAAAAACAATGGCAATGGCTCAAGGACAAGTTAAACGAAGATAGCGATATAAAAATTATCTTATCTAGTTTGCAGATTTTGAGTTTAGGGCATGGATGGGAATCATGGGATAAATTACCCTTAGAAAGAGAAAGACTCTTTAATCTCATAGACGAATCTAATGTATCTAATCTTTTTATTCTTTCTGGAGATAGACATAGGGGCGGCTTTTATCGCTTTAAGACTAATGATAATAATGATATTTTCGAATTCACATCAAGTTCATTAAATCTACCAATACCATTCAATACAGAAGAGAAAGGTCCATTAAGGATAGGTTCAACCTACAGAAAAGCTAATTTTGGCGTTGTTCGTATTTTTGAAGACAAAGTAGTTATGGAACTTACTTCTAATAAGGGAAAAGTAGTGAATTCTTTAAGCTTAGAAATTAATTAATATTTTATATATTCGTATAATATATATTATGTAAAGTTATATAAATTAGTTAACTTCCATATAAACAACCGAATACCCTTCTTTTAACGTGCTTTCAGTGATTTCAGAAAATCCATGTTTTCTATGAAAATTAATAGATGACTCATTTGGTGGATCAATATTTACTTCTGCACATATCGGTATATTAAATTTGACTTTAATTGATAATAATTTTTTATAGAGAATACTTCCGATACCTGAAGACTGATATTTATTGGCTATTGCAATACGATCAATATAGAAGAATTTATTATGTCTATTTTGAAAAAATTTATAATTGATAGATTTATAATTGGTGTTTTCTCTGAGACAGATGACAAAACCCAAACATATACCCTTCTTTATAGATCCATAGGAAATATCTGATATTTTTATTAAATAAATAAATTCTTCTAGAGATACAGATCCAACTTTAGGAACTTGTTGTTGATTGATTTCGTAGAACGATGAAAATATTTCTTCGTCTTGATTAATCTTTAAATCAATTATCTCCAAATTTAAAATCTTGGTAATAAACTAAGCAAAAATCTGAAGTAGGCTTTTTTTATTTTAGTCATTCTCTAAGGGAATTACTGTTTCAATGTTTAACTGACCCTTTAATCCAGCAACTCTGTGTTGCGCGCTTTTTATATATTCTGGATCAGAGATCATATCTAACATTGCTTTTCTGCTTGGATAAGAAGCTATCGCAACAGAATCCCAAAGTTCTTCCACTACACCTAACATTAATCTCTTAACGTTAGCACCAAATATAGCTTTTGCCCCAACTTTAGCTAGATGATGTTTCACTTCCTCAGAATAGATAGCATAAGCTTCTCTTCCTGATAAATCTGTCTCTCTTTTATCAGGATATTCGGCTTTATCTTTAAACTTGAGAAGATTTACCATATAAATTGGTTCATCATTTCCGGGGTCGAGAAATTCTGCCATTTGTTCATCATTCGGCATTACTTTATTTTCAAACTTCATTAAACAGCTTTTTTGAGTTTGGATTGAATTATTTCTTCTGCTTCACTCATTATCCTATCTATGAGTTCTTTTACGCTAGGGATATCATAAACCAGGCCTGCAACCATACCGCAAGACCAAGCTCCTGCATCCATATCACCATCCATCATGATTGTGGGATAAACTCCTGCAACTTCATCAACAATATCGGAAAAAGTTAACTTTTCCCCAAGTGCTTTTTCTTTTTCCATCAATCTATCAACTGCGGGATTTGTTAGCACCCTTTCAGTATTGGTAAGTGATCGCATAATTAATCTTGTATCTAACTCAGATGCATTTACGATAGCTTTTTTAACGTTTTCATGAACTGGAGCATCTTTAGTTGCTATGAATCTTGTACCCATGTTCATGCCTTCTGCCCCTAAAGCCATTGCAGCAACTAAACTTCGGGCATCAGCCATTCCTCCTGAAGCAACAAAAGGAATTTCCAATTCATCTGCTGCTCTAGGCAACAAAATAAAATTAGGAATATCATCCTCGCCTGGATGGCCTCCGCATTCAAATCCATCAACAGATATAGCATCGCACCCAACGCTTTGGGCTTTCAAAGAATGTCTTACAGATGTGCACTTATGAATAACTTTAATTCCAGCATCTTTTAAGGCAGGCATATATTCAGCAGGACTCCTTCCAGCTGTTTCTACTATTTTAACTCCTCCTTCAATGATAACTTTAATAAGGCCTGGGTAGTCTGGTGGTGTTAACGAAGGTAAAAAAGTTAAATTCACACCAAAAGGCTTATCTGTCATATCCTTACATTTTGCTATTTCATTTGCTAACTTTTCTGGAGTGCCTTGAGTAAGACCAGTGATTATTCCTAAGCCACCAGCATTCGATACAGCAGCTGCCAATTCAGCAAATCCAACATAGTGCATTCCACCTTGAATAATGGGATGCTCTATATCAAAAAGTTCAGTAATTTTTGTTTTCATAACTCTCCTAGTTAATTGACGTAATAATAATTTCTTTAGAATCTATAGGTAATATAACCATTGTTCCGTCGTCAGATAAAGTCCAATTTGAAAGAATATCATCTATTCCTCTAGTAAAAATATCTGCAACTAAATCAGTTCTTGGTGCGGGAATTAAATGGTAATAAATAAGATGGCCAACGTTTGCTTCTTTCGCTAGATTTGCAACTTCAATAGTGTTGGTATGGTAATTTTGTATATCTACAATACCAATCCTGGAAGAGGAGTTCTCTGGAAGGGCGTTATACATCATGTCTAAAGTTCCTTTATGAAAAGCCTCGTGGAATAAGACATCAACATTCTTTGAATTATTTAAGATTGCTTCTGAGTAAACAGTATCTCCACTCAAAACGATAGATCTTCCTTTATATTCAATCTTAAAGGCTAATGAAGGATCAATCGGTTTGTGGTCAACCAAGAAAGCTGTAATTACAATTCCATTAGATTCGTATACAGGTTTGCTAAAGTCAGTTATTTCGTATCCATCAAAACCTGCTGCTTTTAAAGGAGCAAATTGATCTCCATGATGGTCATTACGATATTTCCAATCTAATGAATAGGCTTCAGTAAATCCATTAAGAACCTGATTTATCCCCTCTGGACCATACACTTTTAATTTAGACTGTCGACCTGTTCCTACCCAATTCCACATATGTATTTCAGGAAGTTCAGCGATATGATCAGAGTGAAGATGAGAAATGAAAATACCATTTATTTGGTTCAAGGGAACACGCCAATTTCTTAAATTATCTATACTTTTATTACCGACATCAAAAATGAAGGTTTCCTTTCCAGCTTTTATCATTACGCAAGTCTCTGCTCTAGTTGGATGAGGTAGAGGAGATTTTGAACCGCATACCAAAGCACTTAAGGAATCTTCTTCTGGAAAAATATTTGGTGCGGTGCTTATTAAACTTTGAGCAAGTCGTTGAAACAAAGCATCTTGTACGGCTGGCACTCTACTCAGCAAAAATAATATTCCAGCGATTATAAAAATAACCAAAATTAGATAGATAGTAATTTTTTTCATATCAGGATTTCCTATTTAAAAGTGAAGTAATAAATAAAATTAATAAGAAAACAGTGACATAAGGAGCAGATTCAATTCCTGGAGTTGTGCCGGTTTTATATTCAGCTAAATTGAGAGGAGAATTTGAAGCATTTATAACTCTAGCTGACCACTCAATTAAAAAAACTAAAATAGTTAAAGGTAAGAGAGACTTGTATCTAAAAAGAATTACCCAAGCAAAAGCACAAAATAATAATTGAATTAATCCCCATAGCGAAAAAAATGCATAGATAACTGGCATTGGATCAGGAGAGCCATCTATCACTATCATATTTGCTATACCGTGCAAACCAAATTCTGCGTAGAAGAGATGAATAATTGATCTCCAGGTCATTAATAAAAGAAAAGGAATAAAAATGTAAACCACCAATCTAGAACCAAGATAATTATTATCAGCAATCTTGGGAAACAACATAGCAAACATGAGTTATTACTCTTTTATGAAATCAATAAGTATATTTGATAGTTTTTTTGCTTTAGTCCACTGAAAAAAATGCCCTCCTCCAATATTCGGTGCACTTTTTGCATTAGGACACATTTTCAACACGTCTTTTTCGGCTCCATTTGTAACTGGATCATCGCCCGCAAAGACACTTAAAAAAGGTTTCTGCCAACTTTTATAAAATTCTCTTGCTTTCTTTTGCGCTTCTAATGATTGATCAGGAATCATCGGTACATGACTGGGCATAGCTCTAGGACCCATTTTATAGGACGGATCAGGGAATGGTGCTTCGTAGGCTTTATCAAGATTTGATTTAAAAGGAAATAGTTTCCTTAAGCCAAGTATAAGAAATATAAAATAAATTAAAAATTTGATGCGTGAGTTTCTTTCCATCATGCTCGACATCATAAATCCAATAGGAAGATCTTCGGTATCCCAGCATAGTTTCTGCCAATACATAAAACTTAAAGCTGGATGATGTGATGAATCGCTACCCGAAATATTTTTGCCATCCATTTTTCTTATTTCTCTTTGCATTGATATTGGATTAAGTTTTATATCACTATTTCTAAAAGCTTTGATTTTATCTATGACGTCTTGAGGGACATCAGGGTTATACGGTAAACCTGTATTCCCCATGGCTACTTTAAGAAATCTATCTGGTTGGTTAGCAACAACCCTTAATCCAATAAGACCTCCCCAATCCTGGCCAAAAAAAGTGAGATTATTTAGATCATTAATTTTTATCCAATCGGTCATCCAATCCACTTGTCGTTGATAAGAATAGTCTTCTCTTGATGCAGGTTTATCGGATTTACCATAGCCAGGTAAATCAGGAGCAATAATTCTAATTCCAGCATTAGCAAGATAAGGAATCATCCTTGAGTACAAATAACTCCACACAGGCTGACCGTGCATCACTAAAAGAATTGGACCATCCTTTGGACCCTCATCTATATGATGTATTCTCAAATCAGAATCGTCATGAGTCTTTATGACGGTGTAATTAGGTTCATACGGAAAGTCTTTTATGTTTTTAAATCTACTATCCGGAGTCCTTAAAATTTTCATCCTTTAGAACTTTATAGAAGCCATAGAATCACAAATTTCATTAAACTCTGTAATCGTCTCATTAATAATTGTTTCTACCGGTTTTATTTCTTCTATTAATCCTATTGATTGACCTGCCAATGCAGGTGCAGCATTCATATCGCCATCAAAGTATAGATTCTTAATTCCAGACATCGCACTCATGTCCATCAGGCCATCGTCGTAAATTTTATCTGTAAAATCAGTTTTCAATGCTCTTATGCAAGGTTTAGCTTTTTTGTTGAGAATATATGTACCTTGCTCATTACCATTTACGATCGCATTTTTAAAATTATCATGAACTGGACTTTCTAAGGAAGATACAAATCTTGTACCCATTTGAATGCCTTCTGCACCAGCAGCAAAAGCAGCTGCCATTCCTCTGCCATCCACGATGCCTCCAGCTGCAACAATAGGAAGATCAGTGTGTTTCTTGATTGATTGAATTAATACATGAAGTCCAACTTCCTCGGGATTTTTAAAACCGCCCCCTTCTGTCCCCTCAACAACCAAACCATCAACTCCTGCATCAACTGCTTTCATGGCACCAGCAAGGCTCGGCACAGCATGAAATACCTTGATATCTGCCTCCTTTAATTTATGTATATATTTAGCTGGATCTCCTGCAGAGGTTGTTACAAATTTAACATTTTCACCTATAACAACATCAAGCATGCTCTCGTCAGATAAAAATAATATTGGCAAATTAACTCCAAAGGGGCTGTTGGTTAATGTAGCCATTTTTTTAATTTCTTCCTTGCATTGATCTACTTCTCCAGAAGAGGTTTCAATAATGCCAAATGCACCAGCATTGGATACAGCTGATGCAAGGTTGCTTCTTGCTATCCACCCCATAGGAGCTTGTATTATTGGGTATTTACAACCCAACATTTCAGTAATTCTATTCATTTGATGTCACCAATGATTCACAATGATTTAATTGTAAAAAAGAGAAAACTTCATCTTTTTTTTCAGTATCTAGTTTCTCATATTCTTCTTTAATCCATGCTAAACATTTTGCTTGATACGGAAAAGATTTTTGCTTCCATTTACCTTTATCTAAGTCAATTTCCCACTCATCATTGCCTTCATCAATTGCTTTTTTATTTGCAATCATGGTTGGTACATAGGAAGTGCTCATTTCTTTAAATAAATCATGAATTGTTTGAGGAAGATCCGAGAGCGTTAGATTATTTTCTTGAACTTCAAGTCCGCTTCTATCTTCAAGAGATCTAACCCATCCAATTACCCTTGGAGCTAATTCATGAGTAATTTTACGAGGCGTAGGATCAAATCCTATAAGTTGGTTAAGCTGACCGTATACAGCAAAATCACACGAGGATGGAGATGATCCAAGTAAATACGGTTGGATTTTTAAATGATTTTCTAAAATCTCAAGAAACGATTTATAACTATGATCAATAAAGGGGGCAGTTTCGTCGTTAGATCCAACAACCCATAATCTATCTATTTGTCTTTTTGCAAAGTGGTCTTTAAAAAAAGCTAGCTCATCATCAGAAATATTATTCATAATTCCTAATGGTAAAAGAGTTCCGGCATTATCAGCATCTTCAGTAAAATGCCAACGATAATGAAACATATATTTTGTACACCATTCATCACCAAAGTCTTCAAGAACATAATTAATAAATCTTAAAGATTGATCTTCAGGAAAAACAGATCTATTTGGATAAGAATTTTCAAATTCTTCAATTAATGGCGTTGAATCAGTTACCGCAGTTAATTTTCCATCTCTGGGAAGAAGAAAAACTGGTAATAAAATTGGTTTCGGTGGATCAATATTCATTGGTTTTAGGACATCAGATACATCTCCCCAAATAACATGATGTGGAATTCTTTTATATCTCAAATATGCAATCATCTTCCTTGTATAAGGTGATGCTGGATTACCTATTAATTTAATGGGTGTTTCGTTCATTTGAGTTAATCTTTTCAAAAATATATAATATGACATAAAACATGTCAAAAGATAATTATATGGAAATTACATCTATAGACGGTAGAAAAAAAAGAAGCGAAGATACTTCTGAATTAATTATAGACACGGCATTTTCCCTTCTTAATGAAGGCATTTTAAACATCACTCATGAATTAATTGCCAAGGAAGCAAAAATCGGAACTCGTACTATATTCCGTCATTTTAAAGATAAGAATTCTTTAATTATCGGTATGCATAATAAGCTTTTGAATGACTTTGAATCATCTAAACCAAAAATCGATTTGAATGTTGATGTAAATTCAAGGTTGAAATTACTCATTGAGTTCACATGCAATACATATGAAAAATATCAGTATGTATATCATTGGACAGTTAAAAATTTATGGTATTCAAAAGATGTAAGGATGAATATCGTTGAGTGGAATAAAAGAAGCAGCAACTATATTTTTGAATTTCTTCCCGAAATAAAAGACCAAAAATGGGAAGAAAAAGAATTTATTTTGAACACTCTCTCGTTTCCATTTTGGCAAAGACTTGTTGGAATTTCCAAACGCACAAATAAAGAAATTAAGGGTATTTTATTTAAAAATTTAAAAACTTATTTTTAACTACCTTAGCTTGCCTTGGACTTTTGCTTTATGCCTTCCAACAGAAAAAGAGCGTTTTGATAAATGCTTCGTGTTTTTACCGTTGACTCTTTTTCTCCACATTTTGAAACTACTTTCTTTCATTTCTCGTCTCATAATCTCTATTACTTCCTGTTCTTTTAAAGAAAACTGAGCTTCGATAGCATCAAAAGGTGTTCTATCCTCCCAGGCCATTTCAATAACCCGTGAAATATCTGAGTCACTAAGATTTTTCATTTCAGTAAATTAGATCAATATAGTAACTAACTATAGCTAGGAGAATAATAATCGCACCTAGCGAAGAAAGTAACGTCCAAAGATGAAACTTTTTATCTTCCTTTTTCATCTGGCATAATAGTCATATACAAACATATTTTATGGCAAAAGAAGATCTAATAGAAATGGAAGGCGAAGTTATCGACACCATGCCCAACACTACATTCAAAGTTAAGCTTGAAAATGATCATGTGATAACGGCTCATATTTCGGGAAAAATGAGAAAAAACTACATCAGAATTCTCACTGGAGATAAGGTTAAAGTTGAAATGACACCTTATGATTTATCTAAAGGTAGGATTACTTACAGGGGTAAATAATTAAACCTTTTCTTTTTTCTTCTCTTCTTTTCTTGGACTAGATTTAAGATCGATTTTTAATTCATCATCTTCAACTGAAACCATAACGCTACCGCCATATTTTGAAAGTTCACCGAAAATTAATTCCTCAGCTAACGGTTTCTTGATTTTATCTTGAATTATCCTGTACATAGGTCTTGCACCCATTTTTTCATCGTATCCTTCTTTTGACAGCCAAGATCTTGCAGCGTCATCAACTTCTAAAGTAACTTGCTTTTCATCAAGTTGAGCTTGCACTTCTGTTAAAAATTTATCAACTATTGTAAGAATAACTTCTTCAGGTAAAGAATCAAATTGAACTATTGCATCAAGTCTATTTCTAAATTCTGGAGAGAAAGCTTTTTTTATAACTTCAGCACCATCCGATGAATTATCTTGTTTTTGGAATCCCATAGAATTCCTAGCCATCTCTTGTGCGCCTGAATTAGTTGTCATGATTAAGACAACGTTTTTAAAACTGGCTACTCTACCGTTGTTATCGGTCAATGTACCGTGATCCATTACTTGAAGTAAGACATTAAAAACTTCGGGATGAGCCTTCTCAATTTCATCTAATAAAATTACTGAGTGAGGATTTTTTACAGCTGCTTCTGTCAATAATCCACCTTGATCATAACCAACATAACCAGGAGGTGCTCCAATTAATCTAGAAACAGTATGTCTCTCCATATATTCAGACATATCAAATCTGATTAGTTCTACGCCCATAGACAATGATAATTGTCTTGATAATTCTGTTTTTCCGACACCAGTTGGTCCGGCAAATAGAAAACTTCCAATTGGCTTTTCTTCGTTACCAAGGCCTGCTCTAGACATAACAATAGAGCTGACTAATTTTTCAATAGCGTCATCTTGACCAAAAATAACTCTTTTTAAGTTTTCTTCGAGTTTACCTAAAGAAACCTTGTCATCTTTAGAGACACTTTTTTCAGGTATTCTAGCCATCAATGAAATAACCTTTTGGATGTCTAGTTCAGAAACAGTTTTTCTTCTGTTATTTTTTAGAAGTCTTAACCTTGCACCGGCTTCATCAACAACATCAATGGCTTTATCTGGAAGAAATTTGTCATTTATGTGCTTTGATGAAAGTTCTACAGCTGATTTTAATGCCTCTTTTGAATATTTAAGTTCATGGTGCTCTTCAAATTTTGATTTTAAACCTTCAAGAATTTTTAAAGTTTCTTCCTGAGATGGCTCTTCAATGTCTACTTTCTGAAATCTTCTTGATAATGCCCTATCCTTTTCAAAAATATTTCTGTATTCAGTGTAAGTTGTAGATCCAACCAGAGTAAAACTACCTTTTCCTAAAGTAGGCTTTAATAAATTTGAGGCATCCATTACTCCTCCAGACGTTGCACCTGCTCCAATTACGGTATGAATCTCATCTATGAAAAGTATAGATCCTTCAATTTTTTTTAGTTCTTTGAGAATTGACTTTAATCTTTTTTCAAAGTCTCCTCTGTATTTTGTTCCAGCAAGAAGAGTTCCCATATCTAAAGAAAAAATTTGACGATTTTTTAAGACATCAGGGACATTTCCTTCTACTATATTTTTTGCAAGACCTTCTACAACAGCTGTCTTTCCAACACCGGATTCTCCAACTAACAGAGGATTGTTTTTACTTCGTCTTGAGATTATTTGAGTGATTCTCTCTAATTCATTAGATCTGCCAATAAGCGGATCTATGTTTCCTTCAGCTGCTTCTTGATTTAAATTAGTAGCGTATTTAATTAATGCATTTTGCTCAGATTCGTCGCCATCTTCATTTTGATAGTCTATTTCTAAATCTTCAGATTCCTCTTCCTCCCCGTGACTAAGGTAGGAAACGGCATCTAATCTTGTCATGCCTTGTTGTTTTAACAAATAAACGCTGTAAGACTCTTTTTCACTGAATAAAGCAACAATTATGTTAGCTCCGGTTACTTCTGCCCCTTTTGTGCTTTGAACGTGAAAGACTGCTCTTTGAATTACTCTTTGAAAGCTCAGAGTAGCTTGAACATCTTTATTTGAATCTCTATTTTCTGGGATAGAGTCCTTTAAAAATTTATCTAACTCTAAAGTTAATTTTTCAATATCAACATTACAAGCAGACAGTAACTTAAGAGCTTCGTTATTATCTAAAAGACAAAATAATAAATGCTCTGTTGTAACAAATTCATGGTTAGAGCTATGTGCTTTCTTAAATGCGTTATTAAGACAATTTTCTAAATTCTTTTCTAACATCAGTCTTCGTCATCCACTGGTTCAATTTCACTTAATAAAGGATGTTCATTTTGCTGAGCAAAATCATTGATTTGTGATGATTTTGTTTCAGCTATTTCTTTTGTAAAGATACCACAAACTCCTTTTCCATGAGTGTGCACTGCTAACATAATTTGCGTTGCTCTTTCCTGATCATAATTAAAAAACTTTTGTAATACATATACTACAAATTCCATGGGCGTATAGTCGTCATTCAACAAAAGAATTCTATATAAAGAAGGTTTTTTTACTATTGGATCAGAAGGTCTAATAGCGACTGATAAGTCGCCCTCAAATTCTTCTTCTGGATTCTTGCTCTCTAATTTGAAATCAAAAAACATTAAATCTTTGCTATTTGAGATACCCCATCTTCATGCCTTTGCAAACCTCATCTGCAAATTCTGAACACTTAAGTTTTGTAGCATTCTTCATTAATCTAGCTAAGTCGTAAGTAACAAGCTTATTTTTAATAGCCCAGCTAATTCCTTTGATGACGTTATCTGAAGCTTCTTTCCATCCAATATGATTAAGCATCATTCCGGCTGAAAGAATTAAAGATGATGGGTTTACTTTGTCTTCACCAGCATACTTTGGAGCTGTTCCATGAGTAGCTTCAAATAAAGCGATATGATCTCCAACGTTAGCTCCTGGAGCTAAACCTAACCCACCTACTTTGGCTGCTAAAGCATCAGAAATATAGTCTCCGTTTAAATTCATTGTAGCTATAACATCGTAATCAGCGGGCCTAGTCAGGATTTGTTGTAAAAAAGAATCGGCTATTACGTCTTTGATAACAATAGTCCTTCCAGTTTTAGGATTTATAAAACTCATCCATTCACCACCATCTAGAGAAACCGCACCGTATTCTGTTTTAGCAACTCCGTAACCCCATTCCTTAAATGCTCCTTCAGTAAATTTCATTATGTTGCCTTTATGCACCAAAGTGACAGAGGATCTGTCATTATCAACAGCATATTGAATTGCTTTTCGAACCAATCTCTCAGTTCCAGGCTTGGAGATAGGTTTAACACCAATACCGCAAAATTCTTCAAACCTAATATTTCCAACCCCCATTTCTTCCTGAAAAAATTTAATAACCTTTTTTGCTTCGTCAGAATCAGCCTTGAATTCTATACCGGCATAGATATCTTCAGAATTTTCCCTAAAAACAACCATATCAGTAGATTCAGGATAGATTACTGGGCTAGGGACTCCTTCAAAATAAGTAATCGGCCTTTCACAAGAATAAAGATCTAATTTTTGTCTAAGGGCAACATTTAAAGACCTAATACCTCCACCAATAGGAGTAGTAAGTGGGCCTTTTATTGCAACAATATATTCTTTAATTGCATCAATCGTTTCATCAGGAAGCCAAGTATCATTCCCGTAGGTTTCTACTGATTTTTCACCACAATAAATTTCCATCCAAGAGATCTTTTTTTCATCGCCATAAGCAGTTTCCACAGCATTATCGATGACTTTAATCATTGCAGGAGTAATATCTGTACCAATACCATCGCCCTCTATGAAGGGAATTATGGGATTATCAGGTACATTCAGCTTACCTGCTTCATTAATTGTGATAGGTTCTCCACCAGACGGAATTACTATTTTTTCAAAACTCATAACTTTTCTTTATCTATAGGTAGGGATAATTTAGGGGGAGATTGTACCATTAAAATAAAGGTTTAAGACTTTTGCATTTTTTTAATAAAATACCTTGATGAGAGTACTAGTTGGCATGTCTGGTGGTGTAGATTCTTCGGTTTCTGCAGCACTTCTTCTGCAAGAGGGATATGATGTAGAAGGTGCTTTTATGAAGAATTGGGAAGATGATGATGGAACCCCACTTTGTACTGCAAAAGAAGATTTTATGGACGCTGCCAAGGTTGCAGATCAATTAAATATTAAATTACATCATGTAAATTTTTCAAAAGAATACAAAAGTAAGGTTTTTGATAAATTTCTAATAGATCTAGAAAAAGGTAAAACTCCCAATCCTGATGTTTTATGCAATCAATTTATTAAATTTAATGAATTTTATAAATATGCTATCGAAAATAATTTTGATTGTATTGCCACGGGTCATTACGCAGGAATAAAAGAGATTTCTGGACTTAATTACTTAGTAAAAGCAAAAGATAAAAACAAAGATCAAACCTATTTTCTTTGCAATATAAATCAAAAGGTTTTAGATAAAACTATCTTTCCACTTTCTGAACTTACAAAGAAAGAAGTTAGGGATATTGCAAAATCAATGAATTTATCTACCTTTGAAAAAAAAGATAGTACTGGAATATGTTTTATTGGAGAAAGGCCCTTCCCTAGTTTTTTGGAGAACTATATTAACGATAAACCTGGAAAAATTATTTGTGACAAGGGCAATGAGGTTGGTTTGCACAGGGGCCTCTCTTTTTATACCTTAGGTCAAAGACAAGGTTTAGGAATCGGTGGATTGAAGGATTACGACGAAAGACCTTGGTATGTAGTAGAAAAAAAATTATCAGAAAATATTCTTGTAGTAGCTCAAGGAAACGATAATCAACAATTATTTAATAACAAATTATCTGTTGATTCTATTAATTGGATCTGTGAACCAGATCTGACCGAACCTATAAAACTGGAAGCCAAAATTAGATACAGACAAGATGATCAGGAATGCATCTTATCGAAAAAAGGTAAAACGTTTAGTGTAGAATTTAAAAAGCCTCAGAGAGCCATTACTCCAGGTCAATCAATTGTCTTTTATCAAGATAATATTTGTTTAGGCGGTGGAGAAATTTATAAGTCATGACTAAAGAATCACTTTTATCAATATCTCCTATTGATGGAAGATATAAAAATAAAGTTAAAGATTTTGAAAATTATTTTTCTGAATTTGCTCTGATCAAAACAAGAGTTGAAGTAGAAATAAGATGGCTATTATTTTTATTAAACATAAAAAGTTTAAATTTTTTACCTCTAATTAATAAAAACCAAAAGAAAAAAATTGAAAGTATCTTTTTAAATTTTAATTTGAAAGAAGCGTCAAAAGTTAAGTCTATAGAAAAAATTACTAATCATGATGTAAAAGCTGTAGAAGTTTACATAGTAAAGCAGCTTGATTCAGTGGGATTATCCAAACTGAGTGAATTTGTGCATATCTGTTGCACTTCTGAAGATATCAACAATCTGTCTTATGCATTAATGATTGAAAGATACAGAACTGAATATTTACTACCAAATCTAAAATCTCTCAATAAAGAAATTAATAAAATGGCTATCAAATGGGCAAATATTTCTATGCTTTCTTTCACACACGGTCAAAAAGCTAGCCCTACTTCTTTAGGGAAAGAATTTAAGAATTTTTTTCATAGAATTTCCTTTCATCAAAATAAAATTAATGAATCGAAACAATCTGCAAAATTTAATGGAGCTGTAGGTAATTTTAACGCCCATCATGCACTAGACTCTGATATCAATTGGCCAAATGTAACTAAGAAATTTATATCTTCATTTAATCTAGGATATTCCCTAATTTCATCTCAAATTGAATTTAAAGACAATCTTGTTTTCTTACTATCTAATATAGAAAATTTAAATAATGTATTAATAGATCTATCAAAAGATATTTGGCTTTATATATCTAAAGATTACCTGAAACAAAAAATTTCTTCGTCCGAGGTGGGTTCATCAACTATGCCGCACAAAGTCAATCCAATTGATTTCGAAAATGCTGAAGGAAATTTAACTTTATCAAACAGCTTAATTCCTGCTCTCAAAAATAAATTACAAATTTCTAGATTACAAAGAGACTTATCCGATTCAACAGTGAGCAGAAATATTGGTCTATGTTTTGCATATTTAGAAATTTCACTTAAGTCACTGAATAAAGGGCTCAATAAACTCGAAGCAAATAAGAAAAAAATTAATGAGGAATTAGAGGAAAGTTGGGAAGTTTTAGCAGAAGCAATACAGACTGTCATGAGAAAAAATAAAATTTCTAATAGTTATGACATCATAAAAAAATTAACTAGAGGGAAAGAATTAAGCGGGGAAAGTTATCGTAACCTAATAGAAAATCTCCCTATTAATGAGGTAGATAAAACTAAACTTCTTAAGCTAACTCCTATACAATACACCGGCTTAGCTAGCTATCTAGCAAAATTAAAATAAGTATTCATTGAGAAGAGGACTGTAAATGCTTGATTATAAAAAGACTGTAGAACATTTTGAGCAATTAATAGCTAAAGGTGGAGATTTATACAAAAATATTTCTGCTGAAAATGCAGCTCGAATGGATTTACAAAATAGATTCAAAACAGGCTTGGATATAGCTAAATATACAGCAGACATCATGCACAAAGATATGTCTGAATATGATGGAGATTCATCTGTTTATACTCAATCTTTGGGTTGTTGGCATGGTTTTACCGCTCAACAAATGATGATGGAGATAAAAAAATCCAGAGAAACTACTAACAAGAGATATGTTTATTTGAGCGGATGGATGGTCGCTGCTCTGAGATCTGACTTTGGCCCTCTACCAGATCAAAGCATGCATGAGAAATTAGCTGTTCCAAACTTAATTAAAGAGATATATACATTTTTAAAAAGAGCCGATGCTGTTGAGTTACAACATCTATTCAATGAATTGGATGAAGTAAGAGAAAATGGTGGAGATGAATCAGAAGTGATATCTAAAATAGATAATTTTGAGACTCATGTTGTGCCAATAATTGCAGATATCGATGCTGGCTTCGGTAATGAGGAAGCAACATATTTACTAGCAAAGAAAATGATTCAAGCTGGAGCGTGTTGCATTCAGATTGAGAATCAGGTTTCTGATGAAAAACAATGTGGGCACCAAGATGGAAAGGTTACAGTCCCTCACGAAGACTTTTTACATAAAATCAATGCGGTTAGATATTCCTTTTTAGAACTCGGTGTTGAAAATGGTTTAATAGTTGCCAGAACAGATTCTTTAGGAGCTGGACTTACTCAGAAAGTCCCTGTAATGCAGGAACAAGGCGACTTGGCAGATCAATATAATTCTTTTCTTGAAACTGAAGAAATTACTAACCTTGAAGAATTAGATGAAAACGATATAACCATCCATCAAAATGGCCTGTTAGTAAAACCTGTTCGTTTACCTAATGGTCTTTACAGATTTAAAGAAGGCACAGGTTTTGACAGAGTCGTCCTTGATTGTATTACAAGCTTACAAAATGGAGCTGATCTCTTGTGGATTGAGACAGAAAAACCAAATGTTCAGCAAATTGCTGACATGGTTAATGCTATTAAAAAAGTGGAACCCAAGGCTAAGTTAGTCTATAACAATTCTCCATCTTTTAATTGGACTTTGTCATTTAGAGAACAGGTTTACAAAGAATGGGTTGATTCGGGTAAAGATGTTTCGGCATATCCTGATCCTTCCTCGGATCCTAAAGGTTTAATGGATGTTAAGTTTGACGATTCTGAGCTGGCCTTAGAAGCAGATAATCTCATAAAAACTTTCCAGAAAGATGCTTCAAGAGAAGCAGGAATTTTTCATCATTTAATTACTCTTCCCACTTATCACGAAACAGCTTTGGGAACTGCAACATTAACTGAAGGTTATTTTGGTGATGAAGGAATGCTAGCTTATGTTAAAGGTATTCAAAGACAAGAAATAAGAAGAGATATGTCATCTGTAAAACACCAAGATCTTGCTGGGTCAACAATTGGCGATACTCACAAAGAATATTTTTCAGGCGATAAAGCACTCAAAGCAGGTGGAAAAGACAATACGATGAATCAGTTCTAATTACTTAGGACATTTTTTTGGATTACCGCCACATATAGTACATTCCAAATCACTATCGAGATTGCTCATACCTCCACAAGATCCTTCTAAAGGCTTGTTGTTCAAGATTAATCCAAGACTCAATCCTAAGATTGATAAGATCACAACAATAGATGCAAAGAAAAAAGTAGCCATATTTAGTGAATTATATCTTCAAAAGATGGAGTCATTCTAATAGAAAATTCACCTTCTGACCTAAAAATAAATAAGGCTGCAATTGAATTATTAACTGCAAATTCAAAACCTTCTTTTAAACCCATGACATTCAATGCAGTTGCCAAAGCATCTGCATCACCAGCATGTCGGAACTGTCCAGGCAAGGCTACAGAGACGGATGTTAAATTATTTGAAATAGGAAAACCTGTTTTAGGATTAATTGTATGAGAATAGCGCTTATTATCTAAAGTAAAGAAATTTCTGTAATCACCTGAAGTTGCCACAGCCATATACTTTTCGTTGTCTTTTTTCGATAAACACTCAATTGGTTTGCTGTTTTGAGTATCAGGATTTTCTATGCAGATAATCCAAGGAGATTTTATTTTATTTCCTTTAACAAGTATTTCTCCACCGATATCAATAAAATAATTATTTAGATTTTGATCATCCAATAATCTAGCAATCTCATCAACTGCATAACCTTTGGCGATTGCAGAAAAATCAATTTCTAAATGATCATTGTCGCTAGAGTCGCATCCCTTGGGAATAATATTCTCAATATCATCCTCTTCTGGTACAGACATTCTTTTTACAGGTCCAAAACCCCAAAGATTTACAAGGCTGCCTGCAAAAATGTTGAAGTTTTGATTTACAAACTTACATATCTCAATCGAATGATCTAGTAAATTAGTAAAATCATCATTGGTAGCTTGTTTCTCTTTTCTATTAAATCTCATTAAGTAAGACTCACTTTTATAATTTGAAAAAAGCATATCAATTTCACGAAGTTTTAAATCAATAGATGATTGGATAGTATTCAAATTTGGAGAATCTGAAATTTTTATATTGTAGTAGGTTCCAAATATATATCCTTGGTATTGATTTTCATTGGAAACACAACCAGTTAAAAGAAGTAAGGATATAAAGAGATATCTAACTACCAAAGTCATCAAACATGATGTTCTCAGGTTCTACTCCAAGGCTATCAAGCATTGTGAAACAAGCATCCATCATTGGAGGAGGACCGCACATATAATATTCACAATCCTCTGGAGCAGGATGATCTTTGAGATAATTATCAAGTAAAACTTGATGAATGAATCCAGTCATACCGTCCCATTCATCTTCAGGTAAAGGATCTGATAGAGCTGCATGCCAGGTAAAGTTCTCGTATTTTTCTTCCAATTTATTGAAATCATCAATATAAAACATTTCTTTTAAACTCCTAGCTCCGTACCAAAACGTAATTTTTCTGGAAGAATCCAATCTCAAAAGTTGATCAAATATATGAGATCGCATAGGTGCCATACCCGCACCACCACCAATGAATACCATTTCATTTGGGGTATCTTTAGCCATGAATTCTCCAAAAGGACCGAAGATGGTTAAATTATCACCTGGTTTTAAATTAAATAAATAAGATGAAGCTTCACCTGGTGGAAAATTTGTTCCAGGAGGTGGACTTGCAATTCTAATGTTAAATTTCATTATCCCCTTTTCTTCAGGATAATTAGCCATTGAATATGCTCTTATAACAGGAACACCAACTGTAGCTACATTTTCAAAAACCTTAAATTTTTCCCAATCTCCTTTGTAAATATCTTTAATATCAAAAGATTTATAATCTGCTTCATAAGGAGGTATTTCCATTTGAACATAGCCCCCAGCTTCGAAACCAACATTCTCTCCTTCAGGTAATTTCAAAACTAATTCTTTAATAAAAGTTGCCACATTATCATTTGAGATAACGGTTGTTTCCCATTTTTTAACACCAAAAACTTCATCCGGCACTGTAATTTTCATGTCAGCCTTTACAGGCACCTGACAAGAAAGCCTCCAGCCTTCTCTTTTTTCTTTATTGTTAAAGTGAGCTTCTTCAGTAGAAAGTATTGAGCCACCGCCTTCAAACACTTGGCAACGGCACTGAGAGCAAGTGCCTCCTCCTCCACATGCCGAGGAAAGAAATAAATTCTCTGAAGCTAAGGTCTGTAATAATTTTCCTCCTGCAGGGACTTTTATCGCTTTATCCTGATCTCCATTGATTTCGATAGTAACATCGCCAGTAGATACCAATCTTGATCTAGCAAACAAGATTACGAATATCATCAGGTTTACTATTAATGCAAAAGTAACGATTCCAAATATAAGATCTAAATTAATCATTTAAAGTATTATTCCTCCAAATGACATAAAACCAAAGGTCATCAAACCAACAGTTATAAAGGTAATACCTAATCCTTCAAGTCCATCTGGAATATCGCTGTATTTTAATTTTTCTCTGATACCTGCTAAGAGAACAATAGCTAGAGCCCAGCCTACTCCGCCTCCAAGGCCATAAACAACACTCTCACCAAAGTCTAAATTCTTTTCTACCATGAATAGTGATGCGCCAAGAATTGCGCAATTTACTGTTATAAGAGGAAGAAATATTCCAAGGGCAGTATAAAGTTTTGGAACGTATTTATCTAAAAACATCTCAAGAATTTGTACGCATGCAGCAATAACCCCTATGTAACTAATTAAACCGACAAATTCCAGAGATACATCTGGGTAGCCGAGCCAAGTTAAAGCTCCATCTCTAAGTAAAAAATTATAAATAATATTATTTAAAGGAACAGTTATTGCTAATACAACTATTACAGCAATTCCAAGACCAATTGCAGCTTCAATTTTTTTGGAAATGGCTAAAAATGTACACATACCAAGAAAAACAGATAATGCTAGGTTCTCTATAAAAATTGAAGATATAAAAATAGATAAGTAATGCTCAAGCATGATGTGTTTCCACCTCTTTAGGAGCATTTTTACTCATCAGGAATTCTTTTTCTTCAACTTGTTCGGTCTTCCATGATCTAAGTGCCCATATGAATAATCCAATTATCAGGAATGAACTCGGTGCCAGCAGAAAGAAGTTATTACCAACATACCATCCACCATTTTGAGTAGTAGTTAAAATATCAATTCCAAGTAGTTGACCAGAACCAAGTAGCTCTCTGATAGCTCCAACAACAATTAGTATAAGACTGTATCCTAGACCATTTCCTAAACCATCTAAAAAACTAACTCCAGGTGTATTTTGCATAGCAAATGCTTCTGCTCTTCCCATTACAATACAGTTAGTAATAATTAATCCAACAAAGACAGATAATGTTTTGCTTGTTTCATAATCGTAAGCTTTTAAGAATTGATCCACTAAGATAACCAAGGAAGAAATAATTGTCATTTGGACAATAATTCTTATATTTGTTGGAATTATGTTTCTTATTAGAGAAATAAAGAAATTTGATAGGCTAACAGTGATAGTTAAAGCGACACACATTATAAGAGTTGGATAAAGCTTACTAGTAACCGCTAATGCTGAACAAATGCCTAATATTTGTAAGGCAATTGGATTATCCTTAAAAATAGGTGTCAATAATATTTCTTTGAACTTAGACATCACTTAATTTAATTTCTTTATTCTTTAGATTATTGATGAAAGGTCCAAATCCCTCATTACCTAACCAAAATGCCAGAAGATTCGAGACTCCCTTACTGGTAATGGTTGCTCCAGACAAACCATCAACTTCATAAGAATAATCTGTACTTTGTGGATTAGAAAAACCCTTAATAACCGAAATCTGAACTAAACCATTTTCATCAAAGACTTTTTTTCCATTCCAAAGTTTTTTCCAATTAGGATTGTCTACTTCTGCTCCCAATCCAGGAGTTTCTTTATGTTTATAAAACTCCAAACCAACTATCGTATTTAAGTCAGAATCAAGAGCAAGATAGCCATACAAAGTACCCCATAATCCATATCCTCTAACTGGGAGAATTAAGGTTTTCAATTCATTATTTCTATATTCAATATAGACCTTTGAAAGATTTTCTCTCACGCTTATCATAGCAATATCTTCTGAACCATTGAGAACTGTGTGTTGAGAAGGATCTCTCAATATAGAGTCTAGATCATATTGTTGTGGAGGAAAGCTTGAGGGTTGTCCATCATTAAGATTAACAACCACTTCCTCTATCGAAGCTAATGCTTCTTGAGATGAAGGATAAACTTCAAGTAATCTTGCTGCATCAATAATTTTGCTTTGTTGATCAAAAATTACATTTTGTTCTTGTTGATCTCTCAAGGATACAGCAACAGTAGATATAACAGCACCACAAACGATACATAAACCTACTCCAACCAGAATGATATTGAGAATGCTATCTTTCTGCATAAATTACCTTATTTCTTCGATTTATATTTTGCTTAACAACGAAATAGTCAATTAATGGTGAGGTTAAATTCGCAAATAAAATTGCTAACATCATTCCCTCTGGAAAAGCTGGATTAACAACACGAATTAGAACAACCAAAACTCCAATTACAATTCCATAAATCCAACGTCCTTTATTTGTATGCGATCCGGAAACGGGCTCTGTAGCCATAAATACCATGCCAAAAGCATACCCGCCCACTACCATGTGCCACCAAAATGGCATAGAAAACATTGGGTTAGTTTCACTTCCAATAATATTGAAAAGATAGGAAGTAGCTATGGTTCCTAATAAAACTCCTGCGATTATTCTCCATGATGCTACTCTAGTGAAAAGGAGTATTGCTAATCCAATTAATATAGCAAGAGTAGAAGTTTCGCCAATTGACCCTGGAATAAAACCTAGAAATGCATTTGACCAACTATAAGATTCTGGAAGAAATTGGTAACCAGATTCAGCAGAAAGACCTAAGATTGTTGCAGCAGAATAACCATCTACAGCTACCCATGATAGATCACCAGACCAAGATGCTGGATAAGCAAAATACAAGAAAGCTCTCCCTGTTAAGGCTGGATTCAGAAAATTCTTACCTGTACCACCAAAAATTTCTTTTCCTATAACCAAACCAACCGATATACCTAAGGCAACTTGCCAAAGAGGTGCATCTGGAGGGCATGATAAAGCAAATAATACTGTTGTTACGAAAGCACCTTCACTAATTTCATGACCTCTCACAACTGCAAAAACAGCTTCCCAAAAGATTCCAACAATGAAGGTAACAATATAAATAGGCATGAAAAAGACCGCGCCATAGGCGATACAATCAAAAATGTTATTTGGATTTAAACCGGAAACAAACTCAATGATTGGCCAATGCCAATCTTTTGCAAATTCTTGACCAGCAGCATTTAAAGACTCTATAGCAATCAATGATTGATAACCCAGGTTATACATTCCAAAAAACATTGTGGGAAAGGTTGCCATCCAAACAATTGCCATAACTCTTTGAATATCAGAACCATCTCTTACGTGAGTCATTCCAGAGGTTTTTCTTGAGGATGAATAAAATAGATTTTCGAAAACATCAAATAAAGGAAAATATTTTGACCATGCACCCTCTTTTTGAAAATTTGGCTTGGTTTTATCTAAAAAATTTCTTAACGGATCAGACATTTACTTAACCTTCGTCCTCAATTAGTTTTAAATTTTCTCTCAGAATAGATCCATAATCATATTTACTAGGACACACATAAGTAGCAAGACTTAAATCCTCTTCATCTAGTTCTAGGATACCTAAATCTTGAGCCTCTTCTGTATCTCTCAAAACAATACTTTTAAGCAATTGCGTTGCCATAATATTAAAGGGTAAAACATCTTCGTATACTCCTATTGGAACGATGGCCCTATCTGCTCCATTCATAGAAGTTGTGAAGTTAAGGGGATTAATTTTTTCAAAAAACTTTGTAAAAAAAACTGGTAAAAAAGAATGTTTCTTTAAATCAGGTCTAAACCAATTAAATAATTCTCTATCGACATCTTCGACTTCCCTTAAAACTGATATTTGGTTATGAAAATGGCCCAAAAAAGATTCGTTTTGAGTAGCATTTCTACCAGACAAAACTGAACCGGAAACTATTCTATTAGTCCCTTCGAGAAGTTTATCTTTCAAAACTTCTACTAAATCAACGCCACTTGTGGTTTCAAGGAGAAAAGGAGTCTTCACTTGAGGACCTGCCACGCTTACAAGCTTCTTGAATGATAACCTACCGAAATTAAACATATGCCCAATTTGACAAACATGTTGATAATTTATTGTCCAAACAGATTTATTTCTTCCTAAAGGTGAAATGTAATGAATCTGAGTACCTACGTTTCCAGCGGGATGTAAATTATTTAATTGATAAAGCCTTACTTTCTCGCTTTCGACGAACAAATTAGACCCTATTTTAGAAGAAATATGCACATATTTAGATGTTATTAGAGATAAGATTTCTATACCTTTATTAAAGTCTTCAAGATTTTGTTCGATATATATTTCTGGATCAAATGATAGAGGACTCGTATCCAGACAAGATATGAATATCTCATCTACGTTTTCGTCTATGTTTGGAACTTTAGAGAATGGTCTTTTCTTTAAATTAGCCCACAATCCACTTTCAATTAAAATATCTCTTATATTCTCTTTATTCGCAACGAAGTCAGAAAGGTTTTCTATGAATAATATCTCATCATCGTTGTTATTATTTTCAATTACTAACGATTCAAAGGCTCTTCTTTCTCCTCTATTTATCTCTATGACCTCACCTGAGATTGGTGCAACTAAAAATAAACCTGGAATTTTTTTATCCTCTAATAATTTTTGTCCTTTTTTTACTTGGTCACCAACCTTCACTAACATTGTCGGCTTCAAGTCATGATAGTCCTTTCCTAATACAGCAACCTTCTTAGTGACATGTTTAGTAATTTCTGAATCAGTAACTTCTCCGGAAATAGGAATATCTAAACCTTTGGATATGGTGATATTTCTCATTACAAAAAGTAAGGAAGGCGATTATATTTAATTCCTGCAAGACTTTTAATAACTCTCAGGAGTTGGACGCAGTAACCTAATTCATTGTCATACCAGGCGTAAATTACGACCTGTTTGTCGTCGCAGATAGTTGCTTCAGAATCAATAACACAAGCGTACCTACTTCCAACTAAATCAGAAGATACGATCTCTGAAGAATTCGTAAAATCTATTTGATCTTTGTATATTGAGTGAAATGCTAATTGTCTGAAATATTCATTAGCTGTTTCCTTGTCGCTCAAAGATTTATTTAAGGAAAGTTTAAGAATTGCCAGTGAAACATTTGGAGTGGGAACTCTTATTGCGTTTGCCGTTAATTTACCTTTTAAATTTGGAAGAATCTGACTTACGGCTGAGGCAGCTCCAGTTTCTGTAATCACCATATTCAAAGCAGCACTTCTTCCTCTTCTAGATTTTGAATGAAAATTATCAATTAGGTTTTGATCATTAGTGTATGAATGAATTGTTTCAACATGTCCGTTTGTGATTCCGTAATCATCGTCGAGAGCTTTTAAAAGAGGAACTATTGCATTCGTTGTGCATGAAGCGGCACCGACAATCTTATCCTTATCATCTAGGTCATTTTCATTGACACCATAAACAATATTTTTTAGTGGAGATTTGGTAGGAGCAGTTAACAAAACTTTATTTGCTCCTTTGGATTTTAAATGAGCAGATAAACCTTTCTCATCTCTCCAGACTCCTGAATTATCAATAATTACAGCGTTATCAATTCCATACTTTTTATAATCAATGCTAGATGGATCTCCATCAATAAATTTAATAAGATTTCCATTAATTACTAATCCATATTCATCTAAATCTACCCTAATAGTTCCTTTGAAATTTCCATGAACAGAATCTCTTCTCATTAATTCGGCTCTTTTAAAGAGGTCATCATCACTTTTTTTTCTGACAACGACAGCTTTCAGCGATAAAGTTTCTCCTGATCCAGTATCCTCTAGTAAAAGCCTAGTAATTAGTCTCCCAATTCTTCCAAATCCAAAAAGAACTAAGTCTTGAGGTTTCTGAAGAACAGGGTTTTTATTACCAATTGCATCAGCAACTTGTTCTTTAACAAATTCTTCAAGAGATAAAGATTTAGAATCGAACATGTGACCTGCTGCGATAATCCCTACATCAATTTCGCATGGACCCAGATCAAGGTCCTTAAGTATGTTTATAACTTCAAATGTTTCAAATTCACTGAGTTCATTTTTTTCTGTTTCTCTAACCAATCTATGTTCTTGCATAATTTGAGACACAGAGAGGGTAATTAAAGGGTTGCCGTAAAGTAAAATTCTAACGTTTTGTTCCCTATGAAGATTTCCAATCATAGGAATCATCTTCTCTACTAGAGATTGTCTTTTAATCCAATCGGAAAGATAGTCTTCTGGCTTGGATCTATCTCTCTTATCTGGATTTTGATCAGATTTTGTAGATGCCATCTATATTGAATCTATAAAGATGCGTAGTTGCTTAAATGGTAATCAGAATTTCCGTATAAAGTTCTTATAGTGGTTAATCTTTTAAAATAATGACCAATATGCATCTCATCAGTCACTCCCATTCCCCCGTGAAGTTGAATTGATTCTTCACCAATGTGTTTGCCAGACAGTCCAATTTGATATTTTAATGAGGCTAATGCTTTCTTTTTATCTTCAGTATTGTCATTCATCTTTGCGGCACACATTACTAACAAGGATTTAGATTGTTCATAATGCATAAAATTATCAACCATTCGATGCTGAAGGGCTTGAAACTGACTTAGTTTTTGTTCGAATTGTTCTCTGGTTTTTGTGTATTCAAGAGTCATTTCGTTCATTTTACCCATGATACCAACTGCCTCAGCACATATACCTAATGTAGCAAGATCTATAGCATTATCAATTGTAGAAAAACCTTCATCTATTTCTCCTAGCAATGAGTCCTTAGAAACTGTCACATTCTCAAGAGTCAATTCAGATGCTTTACCACCATCAATGGTTGAGTAATTTCTAAGGGAAACTCCTTTAGCATTTGCATCTACCAGAAAAAGAGAAATACCTTTTTCATCGCATTGATTGCCCGAAGTTCTAGCAGAAACGATCAAAGTATCTGAAGCAGATGCATTATGAACCAATGCTTTATAACCATCTAAGACATAGCCATCATCGGATACCGTAGCTTTGGTTAAACAATCCGATAAATTAAATCGACTTTGAGGTTCTATGTAAGCAAAAGAAATTATTTTTTCTCCACTTATCATTGGATGTAAATAATTTGATTTTTGATCATCGGAACCTAAATCTGCAAGAATTTTTCCTGACAATAAAATTGAAGGAACATATGGTTCTACAATGAGACCTTTACCTAAATTCTCCATGATTACCATCACGTCAACTGGACCACCGTTATAACCGCCGTCGTCTTCAGAGAATGGCATTCCTAACCAGCCTAAACTGCCAAAAGTTTTCCAATTTTCTTCATTGAAACCTTTTTCAGAATCTAAGAATTTCTTTCTGTCGTCAAAAGTATATTCTCTTTCAATAAATTGATTGATGCTGTCTTGAAGAAGCTGTTGTTCTTCTGTTAATGAAAAATCCATATCTCTTTCCTGATTTACTTATAATCCTAAAACTGCTTTAGCAATTACATTCCTTTGAATTTCATTACTACCGCCGTAAATAGATACTTTTCTGTAATTTAAGTAATGAGGCATGACTGGTGCAGCAAAGTCAGGACCAATTCTTGATTCATTTGAAGCCAAATCTTCTTCGGTCATAAAAGGATGAGCATAGTAACCTACCGCTTCAACGAATAAATCAGATAATTCTTGTTGAAGATCAGTTCCTAGAATTTTTAGGATTGATGATTCTGGTCCAGGATGACCTCCTGCTGACATTGCAGCAAGAGTTCTTAGTTCAGTATATTCAGCCGCAGTCAATTTGATTTCTAATCTATCAAGCTTGGACATAAACATTGCATCATCTTTTAAAGATCCCTCACCTACTTGAATTTGAGTAGTGATGTCTCTCAATCTATCTAGTTCCCTTTTTAGTGAAGGTATTCCAGCAATACCAGTTCTTTCATGAGCTAAAAGGAATTTAGCAATGCTCCATCCAAACCCTTCTTCACCAACTAAATTGGTTACAGGAACTTCAACATTATCAAAATAGACCATGTTTACTTCATGAGTTCCATCGATAGTTATAATAGGTTTGACTTCTACCCCAGGAGTCTTCATGTCTATCAACAAGAAACTTATACCTTCTTGTTTTTTTCCACTGCCATCTGTTCTTACTAAACAAAAAATCCAGTCAGCATGTTGAGCTAAAGTTGTCCAGGTTTTAGCGCCATTAACTACGTAAACGTCACCTTTTTTTTCTGCTTTTGTCTTCAGGGAAGCTAAATCAGATCCAGATCCTGGCTCTGAGTAACCCTGACACCACCAAATATCTCCATTAAGGATTTTTGGAAGATGAAATTCCTTTTGTTCATCGGAACCAAAAGTATAAATTACTGGCCCACACATGTTCACACCAAAAGGCATTAGAGTAGGTGTATTAGCCGCAGCTAATTCATTTTGAAATATATGTTTTTGAGTAATTGTCCATCCTGTGCCGCCAAGTTCCTCAGGCCAATTTACCGCTAGCCAACCTTTGTCATTTAAGATTTTATGCCATTTAACAGTATCTTCTTTACTTAAAGGAATACCTTGATCTTGCTTCTCTTTAATTTCAGAAGGATAATTCTGCTCAATAAAACTTCTAACCTCTTGTTGAAATTCTTGATCTTCTTTAGAAAATGATAAATTCATTAAAACACCTCTGTAGTTTAGGGCAAAATAGACGACGTCATTATACACAATGTAGCTGGATCTTAATAAGCAGAAACTAATGAATTTAGATCAAAAAAATATAATAATTTTTGAAAGCAAATACCAATTAGAGAGGTATAAAGTATCTAATCCTTCTTTTTTTGAAGATCTAGAAGTTTTAACAGATCTTGAAATTCTTCCTTATGATAATTTTTCTCCTGATCCATCGCTTTTAGGTAAGCGTATTGAAACTCTTAGATCATTAATAGAGGATGAAGTTAGCCTTGCCTGTACTGCATCATCAATCATTCAACCTTTATTTGATAAAAAGTATATTTTTGAAAAAACATTCGAAATATCAAAAAATCAACAAATTGACTTAAAAAGATTAATAAAATTTTTAATTAACTCCGGATACGAAAGAGCAGATTTAGTTGTAAAGAATGGGCAATACGCAGTTAGAGGGTCTGTAATAGATATCTTTCCAAGTAATTCAAAACTACCAATTAGAATTGATCTTTTTGATGATGAGGTCTTATCAATAAAGTATTTCAAAAATGAAGATCAAATTACATTCAAAGAAATTGATTCATATAAGTGTATTGCAGCTAAAGGATACGAATTAACAAACGAATCGATTGATATCTTTAAAAAAAACTGGAGAAATACATTTCAGTCAGACGGGCCAGTATTCGATAGTATTTTGAAAGGTAAAAATTTGGAGGGACTAGAACATTATTTACCTTTGTTTTTTTATGAAAGAACATTTTTTAAAGATTATTTTAAAAATTACAAACTTATCTATATCAATGAGGCAAAAAAATATCTATCGGAATACTGGGACTTAATTAATGAGAGATATGAAGACTTTAAATTAGACCTAGACAGGCCTCCCCTCCCCCCTGAAATTTTATTTAATTCATTGGATGAAATTTCTTCATTAAGTTCTGAGAATTTAATTTTTAATATCCAGAAAAATAAAGATGAAATAGATACAAAAGACGATTACTCCTATGAAAGATTCTCGATAACAGAAAATATTGCTTTTGAAATTGATTCTAAAGTAGTTCATTTAGATCATGGAATTGGAATTTACAGAGGATTAAAAAAATTAAACAATACGGAATGTTTGATCATTGAATTTGATCAAGGAGATTTAATATATTTGCCTGTTAACTCTATGAATTTGCTTTCGGCTTATATTGGAATGGACGAGATAAAATTAGACTCAATAAGAAAGAGTAAATGGAATCAGAAAAAACAAAAGACATTTGAAAAAGCATATGATTTTGCTGCTGAATTAATAGAATCAGAAGCCAAAAGATCAAATTATAAAAGATCTCCATTGGAAATAAATAAAGAGGGTTTTCAAAAATTTATTGAGAATTTTCCATATGAACTCACACCAGATCAGCTTAAATGTTCTCACTCTCTGATAAACGATTTCAATTCTCCCAAAATGATGGATCGATTAATTTGCGGTGAAGTTGGTTTCGGTAAGACGGAGATGGCATTGAGAGCTTCGTATATTTCTTACATGAATGGTTTTCAAGTTTGTTTGATGGTCCCCACTACAATTCTTGCAGAGCAACACTATGAAACATTTACAAAAAGATTTTCTGAATACGACGTTGATGTGGTTTTATTAACTAGAAATCTATCCACTCAAGAAAAAAAAGATGTTTACTTAAAGATCTTAAATCAGCCTAACCTAATTGTGATTGGTACTCATGCATTAATGAACAATAAATTAGTTTTTAATAATGTTGGTCTTTTGATAATTGATGAGGAACATAAATTTGGAGTTAGACAAAAGGAAAAAATTAAATCATTAAAGGCACAAATAGATGTCATGTATTTATCAGCGACGCCAATTCCACGAACATTAAACCTAGCCTTAACCGACTTAAAAGATTTTTCTATCATTGCATCTCCCCCTCATGGAAGAAAACCGGTTGAAACAATTGTTTCAAGAGAATCAAAGTCTTTCATCAAAGAAGCAATACGGCGTGAAACATTAAGAGGTGGGCAAACATTTTATGTCTGCAATAGAATCCATAAATTAGAAGAGGAAAAATATAAATTAACTCAAATATTTCCTGAAAAAAATATTGATATTGTTCATGGTCAAATGGATCCACTCAAGATAAAGGAAATATTAGATAATTTTAAAGAAGGAAATATTGATGTTCTTGTCTGCACAACTATTATAGAAAGCGGAATAGATATTCCTAACGCAAATACACTCATAGTGAAAGATGCAGATAATTTTGGCTTATCCCAACTTCATCAATTAAGAGGAAGGGTTGGTAGATCTCCGACACAGGCATATGCATATTTTTTTACGAATGAATTCAAAGATATAAAAGGTAAAGCAAAAGATAGAATCACAGCTTTGCAATCAACGGATTCCTTTAATGCTGGGCTAGCCTTAGCAATGAGGGATCTTGAAATAAGAGGTGCAGGAGAAATCTTAGGAGAAAAGCAAAGCGGTGTTATTCATGATGTTGGTTTAAATCTTTTTAGTGAAATGATAAAAAAAGCTAAACATTTATTGAAAGGTATGCCTGAGGATAAAATCATTGATACATCAATTAATTTGAACGTTCCAGCATATATAGAGAACGATTATCTTCCTCAAGCTGAGCTTAGACTAGAAATGTATAAAAGATTAGCAGAATGTAAAACACTAGATGAATTGAATATTTTAAAAGAAGAAATTGTTGATAGATTCGGCCCATTTTCGAAAACTTTCCAAAACCTTCTAGAACTTACCAAACTTAAGATTATTTCTATGCCGCTGATGATTAAAAAGATAATAGGCACTAACAAAAGAATTGAATGTACGTTTGATTATGAATCTCCAATCCTGGCTGATAATAATACTAGTAACGTATTAGTTTTTAATCCTCAGGAAGATAATTCAATTTTATTTTTACAAAATACATTCTCGACCATAATATCCAACCTAAAATTAGATGAAGCTAGCTAATTTCTTTCTTCTCTTGATATCTTTTAATCTTATCTTGGTTGAGCATGATCAATTGGATGTTGATTTTCTTAGCGATGATGAATACAGAATCGACTTAATTTTTATTAAATATTTAAAAGATGAAGAATTAAAAGAAAACTTCCAAAATCCAGCGGTAAACTTTGAAAAATTTTTTGTCGTTCTTGATGAATTCCAGTATCCAAATTTAGATATCGTCCCTACAAATTTTGAAATTCCTAAAGAAAAACAATCCATTGATATTCCTTTCATTAAAAAAGAAACACAAAAAAAGACTATAGAAAAAAATATAAGTACTCGAAAAAGAGAGTTTCCTAGAGAAATATTTCAGATAGATAAAAGAGATGATAATTTAATGAAAGAATTTAAGGATCTTATCAGGAGAAGTAGATACTTTAGATTCATTGGAGAACAATCTTGGTATCAACCTATACCAACAAAAGATAATTCATTTGAAATCTTTATTGACTCTAGCATTGAAAGAGGTTCAAGGATTTATGGTTTTTTAAGGCCTTACAAAGGAAGATATTTACACACTGATATCGAGATTTTTTTAGCAGAACAAATTCAAGAAGATGAAATCTTAAGTATCGAAGAATCAGATAATACTAATCCGAATTTAGAAGGTTATTTATTCAATAATACAGGTCTAGAATTACAAAAGAAGAATCTGCCAAATTTACAAGAAGAAGAGCTAATGCCTATTTTCCAATTAAAAGAATCTAGAAGACTTAGATCGGGAGAAATTAATTATTTTGATCATCCAAAATTTGGATTACTTCTTTTAATAACTAAGCCAAGTTAGTTTTTTCTAAATTCTGAAGATGTTCTTTAAGTGCATTTTTGATCTCTAAATGATCTGAGTCATCCGAATCGTATTTTTCTAATTTTTGCATAGCTTGTCCTAAATTTAGCCAAGGTCCTTTTGAGAATAATCGTTCGTTAATAAATTGAGAAAAATCTTCATTTTCATCATCAGATAATAAATCAGGTTTCTCTAAAGCTATAATTCTAGATGCTAATTCTCTGTATCTGCTGTCTTCAAATCCTTCCTTTAATTTTGTTTTATCTTGCCAAGTTGATATATGAAATTTTTCCATCCAAAGTCTGTCTGAATCACTAGGAAACCTTTCGTATATAGCTTGATCTACATATTTTGGAGGTGGATAACTTTTTTGTTTTTTTATTAAAAGTTCAGAGAGTCTTTCTGAAAATTCAAAATTATCTTTTAATAAATTTGCCCTTTTCGTTAATTCTTTAATTGATAAATCCAGATATGTGGAGGGTTTTGAAATACAATTTAATGGAGTGACTGGCATGCTTTTATTTATTGAAACTAATTTAAAAGCACCACCTTGAGTTCCTAATTGTTCTAAAAGTTCATGATCCTTGAGTTTAAATAATTCCTCTGGATTGAAATATAAATCACAAACGATAATTTGATTTTGATTCGAGTTATTTTGTCCGCATGGGTAGATCGGATAAACATATTTATTTCTTCGAACCACCTCGCCCAATAAGCAAAACTTTTCAGATCTTAATATATCTAAGTTTCCTTTCTTAGATGAACCTTGAATGAAAATTTTCCATGCTTCGGGAGCTTTTTCCTTAATAATTTTTCCAAGCTCAACCATCAAGATGCAGTCCTCTAAAGCATCATGTGCTCCTTCGGCAGAAATACCGTTTGCTTCTGCTAAGTCGCTCAGTTTTAGACTTAAATCACCATTTTCATTTTTACCTGTTTTAATTTCATCTGAATAAAAGTTTGCTAATAACTGAAACAATACATACATATCTGCTCTACCATTATTATTTGTATTAGTTATATATGGATCTAATAAATACCAATAGAATTGTCGTCTAAGCAATTCCTCATCAAACTTGTGACCGTTATAGGTTATGTGAACCAAATTCGAAGAATCTGACCATTGCAGCCAAGTTGAGTGGATCTCTTTTATTAGATCGTAATGAGTCTTGTTGCAATTTGAATTAAGAGTAGAAATCTTTTTATGAGTGAAATAAGCTCCCGGATCTGGAACTATCCATGGCAAAATTTGACATTCATCATCAATAGTATCAATTTGATCAAAATTTTCAGACGTTAAAATTGACCCAATTTGGATAATTTGAGAAAAATTGATGTTTAAACCCGTTGTCTCAGTGTCATTGAAAACATATGAGACATTCTTTTCAGGCATGATTATTTAAAATAAGCGTTTTCTGTATGTGAATGATCAGTTGAATCTATGATTCCGGTAATTTCAGGTACATTTTCTATAAGAGTTTTTTCAACGCCATCTTTTAGCGTGACGTCAATCATGCTGCAACCCTGACAACCGCCACCGAATTGAAGAACCGCTTTATTGTCATCAAGAACTTCAACCAGACTAACCTCTCCTCCGTGCGATGCTAATGCAGGATTAATTTCACTATGTAAATAAAAATTAATCTTGTCTTCAATGGAGCTTTCATCCGATAAAAATGGAGTTTTTGATTTCGGTGCTCTAATTGTCAGTTGACCTCCAAATTTATCTGGATGGTAATCAACTTTAGCATCCTCTAGGTATGGAAGACTTTTCTCGTCTAGAAAAACATTAAATGATTTATAGGTTTGAGAAAAATCAGTTGGGTCTTGTTCGCCTGGTTTGCAATAAACTATGCAAGTTTCTGCCCTATTTGAACCAGGATCGGAAACAAAGATTCTTATGTTTGTGTCTTTTTCTTCAGAATCTTTTAGAAGATTACCTAAATATTCTTCTGCACCCTCTGTGATTTCAACAATATTTGACATTAAAGTTTTGCATCAAGTTCAGGGACAGCTGTAAATAAGTCAGCAACCAGCCCATAATCTGCAACTTGAAATATAGGTGCGTCCTCATCTTTATTAATCGCTACGATAACTTTACTGTCCTTCATTCCTGCTAAATGTTGAATAGCTCCTGATATTCCAACGGCTATGTATAGGTTTGGTGCAACAATTTTTCCTGTTTGTCCAACTTGGTAATCATTAGGAACAAAACCAGAATCTACTGCTGCTCTTGAAGCACCTATAGCAGCACCTAATTTATCAGCTACAGATTCCAGAATTTTAAAATTATCTCCATTTTGCATGCCTCTGCCACCAGAAATAATTACATCTGCAGAAGTTAATTCAGGTCTATCTGACTCAGCAATTTCTTCTTTTATGAACTCTGATATTCCAAGGTTATGGCTTTCTTGAAGATCAACAACCTCAGCGCTTCCATCATTTTGTGCGGCATCAAAAGCAGTCGTTCTAACAGTGATGACTTTTTTTGTGTCGCTGTTTTGAACGGTTGCAATACAATTTCCAGCATAAATTGGTCTCTCAAAGGTATCGCTAGACTCAATTGCGGTAATATCAGAAATTTGAGCGACATCTAAAAGAGCGGAAACTCTTGGCATGTAATTTTTACCATTAGTTGTTGCTGGGGAAAGGATATGACTGTAGTCAGCAGAAATTGCAACAATTAGGTCTGCAATATTCTCAGCGAGACAATGCTCGTATTCTGGAGAATCTGCTACTAATACTTTTGCTACTCCTGATATCTTTGCAGCTTGATCTTTTGCTCCAGAACAATTTGATCCGGCAACAAGAACGTGAATATCGCCTTCCAGATTAGTTGCAGCAGTTACAACATTATTAGTTGATGCTTTAATTTCTTCGTTATCGTGTTCAGCTATTACAAGTATGCTCATGTTATTACCTTTGCTTCATTTTTAAGTTTATCTACTAAATCATCTACAGTTTCTACAATTATTCCAGCTTCTCTAACTGGAGGAGGAGAAACTTTTAAAGTTTTATTCCTTGGCTCAATATCTACTCCTAAAGATACAGCCTCTATTACATCGAGAGGTTTTTGCTTTGCCTTCATAATATTCGGTAAAGAAGCATATCTTGGTTCGTTCAACCTTAAGTCTGTAGATACTATACAAGGAAGATTGACAGAAATTGTTTGCAAACCACCATCAACTTCTCTCGTTACAAGAGCCTTTTCTCCTTCAATTTTTAATTCAGAGGCAAATGTTGCTTGAGCATACCCAGTAAGAGCTGCCAACATTTGAGAGGTTTGGTTATTATCACCATCTATAGCTTGCTTACCCAGTATTACTAAGTCTGGAGACTCTTTTTCAACAACTCCTTTTAAAAGTTTTGCAATAGCTAAAGGTTCAACCTCAATGTCAGTTTCTACCAAAATAGCTCTGTCGGCACCGAGGGCTAAGGCAGTTCTTAATTGTTCTTGAGAAGCTGAAGACCCTACTGTCACAGCAATTATCTCAGTAGCAGTACCTCCCTCTTTTAATCTGACAGCTTCTTCTACAGCAATCTCGCAAAAAGGATTAATAGCCATTTTTACGTTATTTAAGTCAACGCCCGATTCATCAGCTTTTGGCCTAACTTTAACGTTGTAATCAACAACTCTCTTTATTGGAACTAAAATTTTCATAATTTTTATATAGTGTTAAGGCGGAATATTACAAGAACTACATATTCTAAAGGATTTGCTACTTGAAAGTAAGTCTTTAGAATACTCTCATAGATTAGTAGGTATGGAAGAAAATCAAGTTGAAAGAGACGTCATGGAATATGATGTCGTTGTCGTAGGTGGAGGTCCATCTGGCCTATCCACTGCAATTAAGTTAAAACAATTAGCTGCTGAAAAAAATGCAGAAATAAGCGTATGTCTTATTGAAAAAGGCTCTGAAATAGGAGCACACATATTGTCTGGGAACTGTTTTGAGCCAAGAGCTCTTGATGAGCTTATTCCTGATTGGAAAGAAAAAGGAGCTCCTTTGAACTCTCCAGCAACAAAAGATGTTGTGAAATTCCTGATTAACGAAAATTTATCATTCAACATTCCTTTTCCCTCTTTTTTAATGCCTAATTTCAATAATCATGGCAACTATGTGATGAGTCTGGCTAACTTATGTAGATGGCTTGGTACTCAGGCAGAAAATTTAGGAGTGGAGATATTTCCAGGATTTACAGCTGCGGATGTGATCTTAGAAAACGATGTTGTTAAAGGAATTCTTACCGGTGAAATGGGAATATCTAAAGACGGTGAGAAAAAAGCTTCCTACCAACCCTCTATGGAATTAAGAGCTAAGTACACAATATTTGCAGAAGGATGTAGAGGTCACTTAGGGAAAAAACTTATTGCAAAATATGAGCTAGATAAAGATAAAGATCCTCAACATTACGGTATTGGATTCAAAGAAGTATGGGATGTCCCAGCTGAAGTACATTCAGAAGGTACCGTGATGCATACTTTTGGTTGGCCGAGTAAATCAAAAGCTGGTTCATATTTTTACCATGGAGAGAATAATCAAGTCTACATAGGCCTAGTTGTTCCACTGGATTATTCAAATCCACATTTAAGTCCTTTTGATGAATTCCAGCAATGGAAACAACATAAAGATATAAGAAAGATCCTAGAGAGTGGAACAAGAGTAGCTTATGGAGCTAGAGCACTCATCAAAGGAGGTTATCAATCTAGACCAAAAATGACTTTTCCTGGTGGACTTATTGTCGGTGACAATGCTGGAACACTAGTTTTCACTAAGATTAAAGGAACTCACACGGCAATGAAGTCTGGAATGCTTGCTGCAGAAACAGTATTTGATGCAGTTCAAAATAATAATCTAGATGCTGATTTAGAGTCCTATGAAGAAAAATTTGATTCATCTTGGATACAAACTGATTTGTATAAATCAAGAAATATGACGCCTCTTCTCCATAAATATGGAACGTGGATTGGAGGAATTTTAATGGCTATCGAGCAATTCTTATTTAGAGGTCGTTATCCATTCACATTGACTCATAAAACACCTGACTATGCATGTATGAAAAAAGCAAGTGAGTGTGAAAAAATTGATTATCCAAAACCCGATGGAAAAATTAGCTTTGATAAACTATCTTCTGTTTTTCTTTCAAATACCAATCATGAAGAAGATCAACCTTGTCACTTAACTCTTAAAGATTCTTCTATTCCGATAAATGTAAATCTACCTACTTATGATGAGCCGGCTCAAAGATACTGTCCAGCTGGTGTCTATGAGGTTGTAGAGAAAGACGGAGAACACAAATTTCAAATAAATGCTCAGAATTGTGTTCATTGTAAAACTTGTGATATCAAAGACCCTAGCCAAAATATAGTTTGGATAACCCCAGAAGGTATGGGTGGTCCTAACTATCCAAATATGTAGTCAGTCCAATTTTCCAAGCGAAAATTCTTTATCGTTACTTTTAATAAATAATTCTTTTTCCCTCTCGTAGGATTCGTCTACTAATTGATAAAAAACATTTCTACTGATTAGCCCTTCTAAGTTTTTTCTTACCTTTAAATATGGTGAAGGTTCTTGTGTATCTTTATCAATTTCAACTCTTAACTTATCTAGAGTATCTAAAAGTACAATATCGCCAACGTTGGTCTTGAACAAAAAAACTTCTTTATCGTTTTTAATTTCTTTTTGGTAGGTAACGATAACGAAAGGCTTATCTTCAACTTCAATTCTAATTTTTTCTACTGGAGTAACAAGGTAGTAATTTCCATCCTCATCGAATCTAAGAACCGTACTAAATAAACTAACCATTTTTTCGCGGCCTATAGGAGAATCCATAAAATACCATTTTCCATCTCTGGATATTTTCATCTGAACGTTTTCACATAAAGGAGGATTCCAATCATCGACAGGAGGAAGTGAACCTTCATTTTGAAGCTTCAAGATATCACTAAATAATTGAGCAGATGTTTTTGGGCCAGATTCCATTACAAAGTTAATAAATAAAAAGAACTAATTATAAAAACGATACCAGTAAATTTGTATATCCATGGAATGAAATTATTAAATTTATATAAAAATCCTTTACTTGTGAGCAATAAAGACAAAAATGCAAACCACATAAAAGTGCTAACTGCTATAAACACAGCATAAAGAATTAGGATACTTAAAGGAGTATCGATACTCACAATTGCAAAAAATAAGGTAACAGTAAATGTACTTGCCTGAAGATTAAGAAGATTTGTCATAAATCCAAGGGTAAAGTTTTTAGAGCTTGAACGTGTTACTGTTTCTGATGGCCGGTCAGTAAAAAAAGAAGAAATTCCTAAATACATTAAATATAAAATAGCTATGGGTTTGAGAACAAGAAATATATTTTCTTGATATCTCATAATTAATTCCATTCCAAAAATAGAATAAAGACAATGAAAAAATTCACTGGTAGCAATACCTAAGGCAGTAAAAATAGATGCTCTCCTTGTGGATGATAGAGATTGTCTCAGTACAACAGCAAAATCAGGTCCGGGACTTATAACCGCTACAAGATGAATGGAAGCAATTAAAAGAAATTCAGTCAAAATATTTGGGGTTCTAATTCTAAATTAATGTTGTAATTCTCCAACACAGAGGCCTGAATATGCGAGGCAAGATCAAGAATATCCTCTGATTTCTCAGACTTATTCTCTAGCACTAGCGAGTGTTTTTCAGACACTCTTGCATTATTCAATGCAAAACCTTTTAAGTTCAGTGACTCAATTAAAAAAGCTGCAGATATTTTTACTTTATTATCAATGTATGAATAAAATTTAATACTTGGAAGAATTAGTTTTATTTTTTCTAATTCATCCAATGAGATAATAGGATTTTTAAAAAAGCTGCCAACATTTGGATGTTTTTGAGGATCTGATATTTTTGCTTTTCTAATTTTTAGGACATGTTTTCTGATGATAAACGGAGTAATCTCTTCTGCTTTTAAAAAGTTTAAATCTTCATATTCTAAGTTTGGTTGAAAATCTTTAGTTAACTTGAATTTAACTTTTACGATAATTAGAGAATCTTTATCTTGAAATATGCTTTGTCTGTATGAAAATTTGCAATCATTATTAGTAAAGCCAATAAAGCTGTTTGAATCCATATCAAAACAAATGACTTCTTCAATAAATTCAGATACTTCGCTCCCATAAGCTCCAATATTCTGAATAGGTGCTGCTCCAATGCTTCCAGGTATACCTGATAAATTCTCTAAACCAGAATAACCGTTTTCTAAGGACCAGAGCACGAAATCATCCCAATTTTTACCCGCTCCAACTGTAATTAAATTATCCTCGATTGATATTTCATTAAATGAAATTTTTATGACAGCCTTGTTAAGCAAATTAGGCAGAACAACGTTGGATCCCTCTCCAAGGATACAAAAATTAATTTTTTTTGTTGAGATGAAATCTTGAATATTTTTTAAGTCTTCAAGATCAAAGATTTCTATAAAAAACTTTGCAGTAGAATCAATTTTTAAAAGATTATTTGCTTTTAAGCTAAAGGATTTTTTTATTTTATTTGATAATTTCATTAGCTCTAATCAAATCTTCTTCAGTATCTATTCCAAAGCTGCTCGTAGAAGATGATTTAAATGCTTTAATCTGATGACCGTTATCTAGAGCTCTCATTTGTTCTAAACTTTCTCGAATTTCGTTTTCAGATTGTTCATATTTAACGAATTTTTTTAAAAATTCACATCTATAAGCATAAATTCCAAGATGATGATAAATGGAATTTGATGATTTGAAGTTTCTTGAAAATGAGGTTGCAATATTGTCAGTCACACTAATTTTCACTGCATTAGTATCATCTATGTCCTCTTTTTTAAGTTTTTTATATAATGTTGCCATTTCGAAATCATTGTTGTAATTGCGTATCAAAGTGTTGATGTCATCATGAGATATAAATGGTTCATCTCCTTGAACGTTAATTATTAAATCTTCTTCATGGCATTTTATTTTTGTTATTGCTTCATGGATTCTATCTGTGCCTGTTTTATGATCTATTGAAGTCATAATAACTTGTCCATTAAATTTTAGAACTTGATCTCTTATCTTCTCGGAATCTGTAGCAATAAATATAAAGTCGGCCTCAGATTTCATACATGATTCATACACCCATTGAATCATTGGCTTGCTACCAATTTTCTTTAACGGTTTACCGGGTAATCTAGATGAGGACCATCTAGCAGGGATCACTACATAATTCATTTAGATTTAATTTCGGCTAAGAAATCTTGTTCAAAGTTATCTGAAACTTCAGCTTCTATCTTTAAATACCAATAATTTGTATGGTCTAGAAATGAGCATTTTATTGCATCTTTTTCTGTCATTACAGTAGGTTGATTATCCATAATTTCAAAATCTACGCTGTGAAAGTCATGATGATCAGGGAAAGCGTATTCAGATATATCAAAACCCAGTTGTTTTAATAAATTAAAAAAATTAGATGGATTTCCAATTCCTGCAACCGCATTTACTTCTTTTTTTAAGGGCCAGTCGAAAATATCGTATTCCTTTTGGCTTTTCATATGAACCCACTTAAATGGACGATATTTCATTTCATAATTCGCAACTGAGGGCCATTTTCTATTTGAGCTGATTGTAAAATCAACTGTTTTAATTCTAGATTTTGGCTCTCTAAGTGGTCCTGCTGGAAGCAGTAACTCGTTTCCAAACTTCCTATTTCCATCAATCATTAGTATTTCTATATCTCTTCCAAGAGAAAAGTGCTGCAAACCATCATCGCTTAGAATGACGTTACTATCCGTATTTTCCATGAGATGTTTAGCTGCTTGTATCCTATTAGGACCAATTACCACTGGGCATTGAGAATTCTTAAACATAATAGCCGGCTCATCTCCAGATTCTTCAATTGAGGTCTCTGAGTTAAGTAGCAGTGGATAGGTCTTTGATTTACTCAGATAACCTCTTGAAATTATTCCAGGTTTAAGACCTTCTTTTTTAAGTAATTTGGCAAGGTAAATAATAATTGGAGTTTTTCCTGTGCCACCAACTGTCAGGTTACCAACAACTATTGTAAGAAGGTTAGGTTTCCAAGAATTTGAAATTTGATGTCTTTTTTGTCTATTAAAAAGAAATTGGTATATCCATGAAAATGGAATAAGAAGTTTAGGCCAGAGGCTATTTTCGTACCATGCTTTTTCTAAGTTTGAAACATAGGATTTTGAAGCATCAATATTTACTAGGAGATTAGAATTTGATTCAGTATCAATATTTACTGCACCATCATCAAAATCAAATTGATTTCTGTAGAGTTGAAAATAAGGACCTTCAGATAATATTAATTGGCTATGCTTACCTCTTTCAACTATTTCTCCATTTTGAAGAACTAAAATTTCATCTGCTTGCTCTACCGTCGAAAGTCTATGAGCAATAGTAATTGTAGTTTTGCCTTCTTTTAAGTTAGCAATCGCATCTGTTATCAGTCGTTCAGATTCAGAATCTAAAGCAGAGGTGGCTTCGTCTAATATTAAAAAAGGTGAATTTTTTAATATTGCTCTTGCAATGGCGATTCTCTGCTTCTGTCCTCCGGATAATAATGTTCCATTATCACCAATAATGGTTTTATAACCGTCAGGAAAAGATTCAATGAATTGATGCGCATTCGCTTTTTTTGCAGCTTCATAGACATCTTCTTCTCTGGTATCGATATCTCCATAAAAAATATTATTAAAAATTGTGTCATTGAATAAAGTTATCTCTTGTCCCACGTAGGAGATTTGATCTCTTAAAGATTCCAGAGAGAGCTCTTCAATCCTTGTTCCATCTATAGAAATTCCACCCTCTGTGGCATCGTAAAATCTAGGGATCAGATTAATTATGCTGCTTTTTCCTGCGCCTGAGCTTCCAACAATAGCTAAATTAGAACCTTTTTCTAACTCAAAATTTATATTCTTCAGGGAATATTCTTCTGAACTAGGATATTTAAGGGAGACATTATCAAATTTTATTTTTCCTTCAGAATTCTTAATTATTTTTGAGCCATCATCTTTTTCTGGAGTTTCATCAATTTGCTTAAAAATATCTTCGGCTGCTGCAATACCTTTCTGGAACATAACATTAGTAGAGGATAATTGTCTGATAGGTTTTGCTAGCATTCCTGCACTACCAAAAAAAGCTATAAATGTTCCTGATGACATTGAGGTAATTACAGAGGGATCTAAGGCAAACCAAGTGATTAAAGCTAATGCCAGAGATATTATTAATTGAATAAGCGGAGAAGCAATTGAGTTTGTTGATTCTAATTTCAAATTTTGAATTCGATTTGCATCACTTGCTTCATTAAATTTATCGATTTCAAGATTTTCATTACCGAAAATTTTTAATTCTTTATGTGCGTTTATAGATTCTGAACTAACATGAGTAACATCACCCATGGCAGATTGGATTTTTTTACTAAGACGTCTTAATCTTTTCCCAGCAATAGAAACAATGAAGCCAATTAAGGGTGCTGCAATAATTAACACTAGAGTTAATTTCCAATTTAAGTAAATTAAGTAACCTAACAGCCCTATTACTATCAAGCCTTCTCTTATAATAATTTTGACTGCGTCGGTAACTGCACTGCTGACCTGCATAACATTAAAAGTAATTCTGGATAATAAATGTCCGCTGGAGGATTTATCATAAAAACTCACTGGCATCGAAATCAATGATTTGAATAAATCTACTCTTAAATTATGAATCAATTTATTCGAAATAAAGGCCATAAAAAAATTTGAAAGATAAAAACCTATTCCTCTTATAAGCGCTATGGCTATTAGTGCAAGGGGTAAGATTGTTTGAACTGTTTGATTTGGATTTTCTATAAAATCAACTATTCTTCTTAACCATTCCGCTGCTCCTACTTGAGCTGCTGCAAATAATACAAAACCAAAAAAACTGATCAAGAAATAAGGAATGCTTGAAGAAACATAGCCAAAAAGACGTGCAAGATATGAAGTGTTGCTTTTCATGCCTAAAAAAAGGGATATTTTACCTTTTTAGAAGAATTTTATCTCTTAGCCTTGTATTAAATTGAGCTTACCTTGTTCGAGTAAATATTTTGAATTTGGCTTAAATTTCAAATTTTCATCGTGAGTGGCTATAACCACAGAAATATCTATTTCATTAAATATATCGTCTATCAATTCCATGACTTCATCAGAAGTATTTCTATCTAAATCTCCTGTCGGCTCATCCATTACTAATAACTTCGGTCTATTAATTAATGCTCGTGCAATTGCGCATCTCTGTCTTTCTCCACCAGATAGTTGATCGGGTAAATGATCTTTTCTGTTAGAAATTTTTAATTTCTCAATAAGAAAATTTGCAAAATCTTTATCAAGATTATGAGTTATAGATCCTGGGAGAATGATGTTTTCATGAAGAGAAAATTCTTCTAAGAGATGATGAGATTGAAAAACTACACCGATATCATTTAGCCTTAAATTTGAGAGCTCTTTATCCGATAAAGAATCTACAAGTTTGTCTGCAAAAATCATTGAACCATTAGAAGGAATCTCTAGAGTGCTTAAGATGTTTAAGAGAGTAGTTTTTCCAGAACCTGACTTTCCATAAATAATTAATCTGTCGTTATCATTTATTTCAAGGTTAAGGTCAATAAGAGGAGAAATTATATTGTCTCCAGTTTGATAATCTTTACCAATGTCTTGTAATTTAACTAAGCTCATTATCTTAATATCTTGGCTGGGATAATTTTAGAAGCTGATCTAGCGGGATAGATACTTGCAAATGATGTTATAAATAATGATCCTAATATAATTGAAATAATCCACTCAATTCTTAAGTCTGTAGGAAGATAACTTATGAAATACCACTGCAAATAACCAGAAATAATGACATCAAAATATGATGAGGCTATAAAAAATGACATAAACAAACCTAAAAGAGTTCCAATAGATATTCCCCAAAAAGAAATTATCAAACCAAGATATAAAAATATTTGAATAATTTTCATATCACTCATTCCAACTGTTTTTAGGATGGCAATTTGTTCCTTTTTTTCATTAAGCATCATCATTAACATTGCAACTACATTAAAGGCTGCAATAACTATGATTAAACTAGTTAGCAAAAAAACTAAACTTCTTTCCATGCCAACAGCTCTCCAAAGAGTCCCAAACTGAGAACTCCAATCATTAACTCTTAGAGGTTGTTTAGAATAATTCTGAGCTTTTATTAAAGCATCGTAAGTTAAATCTGGAGCGTCAAAAAGATCATCAAATTTAAGTCTTATGCCTGTCACATTTCCTGATAGTGAAAGAAGTTTCGAGGCATCATTAATGTTTATGAAAGCATAATTAGAATCCAGATCATTAGATCCCATGCTATAAATTCCAGAAATAGAAAAAACTTTCATTTTTGGATAAATTCCGGTTAAAGAAACTTTGGGATTTGGTAATAATAAAGTTACTTTATCCCCGACAGAAACAGATAGCTGTCTTGCTAATAAATCACCTAAGATTAAGTTAAAACTTCCTTCGCTTAAATCATCAAATGATCCAACAAACATATTGTTTGGAACATTAGAAACATTTGATTCATAAGAAGGATCAATTCCATAAATAAGAGTTCCCTTTAATTTTGATTTAGAGCCAACAAGTGACTGAGTCTCTACATATGGTGCTGCTCCTTTGAGTCTATCCATATCAGATAACGAATCAATAAGTTCGATTGGATTAGAAATTGATGAGTAACCGTAAATGTTTCCATGAGGAATTGAGTTTAATATTTTTTCCTTTAATTCTTTTTCAAATCCATTAAATACCGAGGAAACAATTATAAGAACTGCTACACCTAGAGATACTGATCCCAAGGATAATTTAGAAACAAAAGATAGGAATCCTTCCTTTTTAGAATTGAAATATCTTAAAGCAATAAAAAAAGGAAGGTTTTGTCTCAATAGATTTTATTTAAGAGCGTTCTTTTTCGTTGATTCAAACATTTTACCTTTGTATGGAGGCATAATGTTTTTTACTAAATCTGAATTATATTGAGTCAGGATAGATTTTTGATGACTGAATCGTTTAAACCCTTCATGACCATGATAAGAACCAGTCCCACTATCTCCTACTCCACCGAATGGCATATCATCCTGGCCGACATGCCAAACAACATCATTAATAGTTGCTCCACCTGATGTGGTTCTATTAAGAATTTTATTTTGTGTATCTTTATTTTTCCCAAAATAATAGAGAGCTAAAGGTCTTGGCTTTGAATTGACATAGCTTATTGTTTCATCAATATCCTCATATTCTTTAATAGGCATGACAGGCCCAAAAATTTCCTCCTGCATGATTTTCATATCGTCTGTAGGGTTCAATACGAAAGTTGGAGGAATTTTATGACCTTCTTGTTGATCAAAGTCTTCATTTGCAGGATTAATTGTTTTTATTTCAGCACCCTTCTCTTTTGCATCTTCGATAAGACTATTTATCCTCTCAAAATGCTTTTGATTAACAATTGATGTGTAATGTTCATTGTATTTAATATCTGGATACATTTCAGAAACCGCTTTAGCGCTTTCATCTATGAATTCATCAACTTTTCCCTTTGGCATCATCATATAATCTGGAGCTATGCAGATTTGGCCTGCATTCATTGTTTTTCCACGCATCAATCTTATTGCAGATAATGAAACATCAGCTGTTTCATCCATGATTACTGGAGATTTGCCTCCTAATTCTAAAGTGACCGGTACAAGGTTTCCTGCAGCAGACTGCATAACTTTTTTTCCATTGATAGTAGATCCGGTAAAAAGTAAATGATCAAAATCTAATTTACCAAAAGCTTCCGCAATATCAGGTCCGCCGAGAAAAACTTCTACTTCTGCCTTATCATAAAACTCGTTAAACATTTTTTTGATCAACTCTGATGTTTTGGGTGTTATTTCTGAGGGCTTAATCATTACTCTATTTCCTGCAGCTAGAGCTTGTGAAATAGGAGAAATAATCAAATTAACAGGAAAGTTCCAAGGCTTTATCATACCAATTGTACCAAGAGGTTGATATTGGATTTCAGTTTTTGCGCCGAGTAAACGCATTATTAATCTTGTCATGAATGGCTGACTTGAATTTGATTGACGTATTTCAGATTTCATCCACTTTTTCAGATTTTTGATTGAATAATTTACGCTACCTAAGCTAGTCATCACTTCCGTCAAAAAAGTTCCATTTTTATCTCTAGTTCCATAGTCTTCACTTATAGTATTAACTATCTCATCTGAGTATTTTTTTAACATTTCAGATAGTCTGTTTAGTCTATCTAAACGTAATTCATAGCTTGCTGGACCGTCGTCTATGTGAGCTTTTTTTTGTAAAGCTAAAACCTCTTTCATTTCATCAAAAACCGAGTCAGTCATTATTCCTCCAGTAAAATCTAATTCTAAACAGTTCTTTGTTTTTTGTCTTTCTCGTTAGAGCCTTTTATTGTGCTTTTGATGGCTTCCCAATCTTCATCCTTAAAAGAGCTCATCATCGAAAAAGTACCCCCGCCAGTAATGTATTGAGCTCCATCAATAGCAATAGTTTGACCTGTAAGGTATTCACAGCCATCTGCCATTAAGAAAGTTGCTAAATTCCCAAGCTCATCCATTTTTCCTACTCTTCCTAACGGAACATTACTTCTTTCAGCATCCTCAGAAATATCAGATTTTTTATCTCCTGTTTGAGGCATCAACCTTGCCCAAGCTCCTTCTGTTGGAAATGGACCTGGGGCGATAGAGTTTAATCTTATACCATGAGGTCCCCACTCAACTGCTAATGACTTTGTCATGGCATTAATACCTGACTTTGACATTGCAGATGGAACAACAAATGGCGAGCCAGTCCAAACCCATGTCGCCAAAATAGAGACAATACTTCCTTTATGGCCAAGTTCTAACCATCTTTTACCAACAGCATTAGTAATATAGAAAGTACCGTGAAAAACAATTGATGCAATTGCATTAAAACCATTTGGAGATAAATCTTTAGTTCTTGAAATAAAGTTTCCAGCGGCGTTGTTTACTAACCCATCAAGCGGTCCTTCATTAAAAACATTTTCAATATTTTCTTCAATTGACATTGCGTCTCTAATATCAAGAGGAAAATAATTAACTTTTCCACCATGCTCGGACATAATTTCATCAGCTGCATCCTTTAGAACGTTTTCCCTTCTACCACAAATGTAAACTTCCGCCCCGTGCTTGACGAAGTGCCTAGTCATTTCTTTACCTAGACCCGATCCACCTCCGGTTACTAAGATTCTTTTTCCTTTTAATACATTTTTATCAAACATTAATTTCTCCCGTATGAAGCTTGTTAGTAAACTTTTTAGACAAGTTAATAAACATGATAATGAGTACAGATAGAATGGCAATAAATATAAAAGGATAATTTGGCGCAATCATATACAAAGGCATGGTTATGATAGGCGTCAGAAGATGACCCAATGGCATTACACCTCCCAACATCCCGTTTATTAAACCCTGTTCATTTTTATTTACCGATAAAGACAGATGCGCTACATTTCCAGAACGAGTCAGAGCTGAGCCCACTCCATGTAAAGTCAGATACACAAACAAAACATAAATACTCGGCGCAAAAGCAATTCCTAAAAATGAAACTAGCATTATCAAAGGTCCTGCTCTTAGTAATAAATAAGGAGAAAGTCTTAACCTATCAACTAAAAATAATTGAGTTAAAAGACCTGATATTGCTATCAACGAAAAACCAAATGCTACGTAAGGATATATATTCTCAATTTCAGGACTTAAATCTTGAAAATAAAGAGATGCTGTAAGTACCATGGTTGCATTCGACATACCCATAAAAGCAGCAACGAACATTGACGGCCATATTCTTTCATCTAGATAATTTATTTTTTTAACGGTTTTATCGACTTCTGTATCAACATGTGAGTTCTTCATTAATTTAAAATTCATATATCCAGCAATCAAGCCAGCAAGACCAATGATTAAGAATGGAAGCGAGAAATCTCCTTCACTAAGCCAAAGCACTAATCCAACAAAAATTGGACCTACAATCACACCAAATTGCCAACCTGCATCAAAACGGGCAAATCCAGCTGTCCGTAGTTCAGGTGTTGTGATATCTGCAATCCTGCCCCCTGCTGCTGGTCGAACGGCGCTCCCAAAAAGGCCATTTATTAATCTTGTTAAAATTAATAAGGGAAGCACAAGATAGAGCGGGATTATTAATTGTCTCGCAGATTCAATTAATGTCGTGATCAAAATAAGAGAGATTGCGAATCCAATCATTCCTATTAGAAAAATCCAGTGTCTGCCAAATTTATCGCTTAAATCACCCCAAAAAGGACTGGAAATCATCCAAGCAACAGCAGAAATAGAGAAAATTAAACCAACTTGAAACTCATTAAAACCTAAATTTCTGACTTCCGGAGGGATTAAAATAAACATTGTTGATTGCCCTGCACCTACAAAGGCCAAAGCTATTGCTAACAACCATATTGATCGAGGCGCACTATTATTCGACTGCATAGGATTATTAATCTCTAGCTAAAGAGATAAGGAAAAAAGAATTTTTGCTGTGGGTAAAGCAAATAAATTCATCATAAGAAACTAGCGCATGAGACCACTCATGCTCATATTTAATTGGCTTGATATCTTTAAAAGATTCAGAATTTTCTAAAAATAAAAATTTATAACAATCAGAATAAATTTTATTTACTCTTTCGTTAAATTTTCCTACTGCCTCATTATTGATGACATTCTTATATTTAGTCTTTGCATTAACTACTGAATCAAGCGATTTTAAGAAAGAATTGTTGGGAGGTATTTCAAGGTAATTTTCTACTTGAACATTTTCAGATAAAAAAGGCCCGTGGT
>JAOIOC010000008.1 GCA_028140145.1 SAR86 cluster bacterium
GAAGTTTTCGAACATAAATTTAATCTTTTAAACAACAGTTACAACAAAGTTGTGGCTTGCACAGAAGATTCTCTGCAGGCTCAACAAATATTAGCGAAACATATACCTACACAAAAATGCGATTATCCAGACCCTATCGCGGATACTTCTTTATTAGTACCTGACGACCTTTGCCTGATTGAAGCAAATGGAAAGCAGAGAATGTTGGCGGCATCTATATGCTCTCCAAGCTATTGGAATGTCCAAGAAAAAATAGGCAAATCTCTTTACGATGTTCATGCTCCTGTCAAAAGCCTTAATGAGAAAATTGGTTTCAATATAGGAAGATTCATTGAAAGGGCTCCCTTGTTGCGACCTTTTGAAAGAGAAAATTGGCTTATCCATGCAGACACAGAAAGATTGCACTTAGCAGAAGAGCCAGAAATAGTTGGAAATCCAGATAATTGGTTTGTAAGGAGCGAAAGGGAAACAATTTGTAAAATCCACGATGACTATTCTTTGTTTACCATCAGGGTTAGCTTTGCCCCTCTTAATGAAATACATGCTTATGAAGATGCAAAAGCAGGCATGCTAAAAAGCTTGAAGGCCATGGACAAAGATGAAATAAACTATTTCGGTGGTGCCAAAAAGGTCAAGACACTTATAGAATATTTAGATTCATAAATTATTAATGAAAGAGGTAAAAAAATGAGCGATGTAAAAGTCTATATGATTGCGAATCTCCAAATACACGATGCAGATAACTATAGGAATTATGAAGAAGGTTTTTTTCCGATTCTAAAAAAACACGGAGGAGAATTTATTACTTATGATGACAATATAATAAATGTGGAAGGGGATAACGATGTTAAAGGTAGAGTCATTATTTTTTCTTTTCCTAATGAAGAAGCTGCTGATAAGTGGTACAACGATCCTGAATATCAAGAGATTTCAAAATTTAGAAGAGAAGCCACAACAACTCAATTAATTAGAGTTAAAGGCATGCTGCCTAGGTAAAGCCTAAATTAAGATATTTGCGAAGCTAAGAAAATTTTTATAGCTTCTAAAACATCCGACGGTTGTCGATAAGTAATATCATGAGTGCCGTCTTCAATTGTTATGACTTTTCCTTCATGAAAAATTTCTGAGTAAGTTTCAGCTCCCTGGTAAGAAACTATTCCATCGTTGTCGCCCCAAATAGCGATAGAGGGAATATTTTTTGCCGCAACTTTTTCGAACATCTCTCGTGCATCGAAAAGATTAAAATTTCTCATCGTAGAAGCCAGCGATTCACGAAATCCCTTAAATTGCATCTGAAAAGAAAAAAGCTGTTGAAATTCTTCCTCGTTGATAGATAAAGGATCGTTGCTATGCGCGGTTTCAGAACTTATTGCAGAGCCATAAAATCTATCTGCTAATACATGCATGGCCCACTCAATCACCCCAGGAATCTTCATAAAAAAAGGAATAGATGTTTGTACTTTTCCAAACCCAGCTGGCGCAATAAAAGATAAACTTTTTACTTGGGCTGAGTATTTGTCTGCAAATCCACCAATGATGGGGCCGCCCATGGAATATCCAACTAAATGAATTTTTCCTTCAATATTTTGATGAGAAATAAGTTCTTTTAGAGTTTCAACATAAAAATCTAGAGAATATTTAGTTCTCGGTCTTTCAGAAAATCCTCTACCGTAATGATCATAAACTAAGATGGAGTAACCTTTATTTAAGAGTCCATCAAGAAGACCATTCCAGACAAAGCTAGGAGTTGAAAAACCATGGACCATGACAATGGTTTCGCCATTTTTTTGCTCAGGGTGATGCCATCTATAATAAATATTGCCTTTTGATAGCTGTGCCCAATGGCCATCAGAAGGGAGATTTTTTGAGCTGATTTTTTTTAAATCTTTTGTTTTTAGCCAGTAAGGTACAAATATTCCTAATATCAAAATGCCTAAAAGGCCAACAGACAGAAATTCAAGAAGCATGAACTAATCAGTCGCTAAATTCTTCAAAAACCGTCGTTTCAATAATGTGTCCTGAATCCTCTATGGTCTCGTTATTTCCTTGCATAAATTCTTGAACCGCTTCCAAGGATTCTGCCGATAGAGCTATTCTCACCTTAGACGGATTGTCTAATTCATATCCAACAGCCAATGTCTCAATACCATTCTCATTGAGATTTTCCTGATCATCATCAAAAACTTCTTTCCAGTCCTCAAAATCTTTTGCTATTTCAAACGTTATATAAACTGTTGCCATTTTTTTACCTCTGATTTTTTTATCCCCAAAAATATAGCTAAAAAAAATACATTTTACAAAAACTATCTTCTATACTTTTTAATCGAGAAAAAGGGGAGATACCAATGAAAAAAATTGCAACTTATAGGACGCTTGGAACCAATAATTTAGAATCTGCCAAATCTTTTTATGACGGCTTATTTGAGGATATTGAGACTATGAGTTTCTCGCCCAACGACAGAAGTTGGTTTTGGGTTATCAAAGGAGATGACTCCATGTTTGCTGTTTTCATCCCTTACGATGGAGAAGAAGCTTCAGCAGGAAATGGAAGCATGACGGGATTTCTTATGAATTCTGAGCAGGAGGTTGACGAAATTTATGCCAAAGCCATGTCACTTGGAGCAACTGATGAAGGTGCGCCGGGTAGACGTACAAAAAACTTTTACGGCGCATATGTAAGAGACCTGGATGGAAATAAGTTAGTTTTTTATATCTAATATGAAAAACAGGCTTTTAATTTATTAATTATTTAATTGCTCTCTAGCTTTCTTAGTTGCACTCATTTCTAATATAATATGCGGCATGGCTACTTATGAATGCTCTAAATGTGGGATGGCAGTCAATGCTTCCTGCGCAAAATGTGACTTGGCTTTGATCGACGATGTTTTGATTACAGACGATGGTAGGGAAGTACAGATTTCAAAATGCACCAGTTGCGAAGGCAAAATTAAATCGCCTTTATGCTGCGGTATGGATATGACCTGTTCCATTGCTTAAATTTTTCAGAATTGTCGCAATTTAATTAACACGAGTTACGGAAACATCTGTACACTAATCTTTTTAGGATTTTATGAATATTTATGTAGGGAATATCCCTTGGTCGGTCACGGATGATCAGCTCGAAGAGCTCTTTGCACAATTCGGTACCGTCACTTCAGCAAAAATCATTGTCGATAAATTCTCAAAACGCTCTAGAGGTTTTGGGTTTGTTGAAATGGCTGACGGTGGCGAGCAAGCAATTGCTGAATTGAATGACAAAGACTTCGAAGGCAGACCTTTGGTGGTCAACGAATCAAGAAGCAAAGACAGCTAACCTCATCTAACTTTAGCGGATTCCATTAGGATCATTTTTAGTGATCCAAGCATCGATGCTATTTGTAGATTTTTGATTGAGACAGCTAAATTAGCTGAACATTCTTACCATCGCGGCAACGCTGACGAAAAGCACAAGCGCCAAAAAAACCCAGCGATACCACCAGTACCGCCTGCTGGTCCAATCGATTTTATTATCACGGTTGCGTTGACTGGCAGAAGCTCGAAATCGACTTAAGTAAAAAAACACTGCTAGTGAGACGACAATCAGGCCGCCGAAAAAAAGCGTGTTGAGATCCATCAACGACTTCGGATCTTAGCCAACAACCTCAGCATCTCTAGGTAGAGCCAGATCAAAGTGACCATCAAGGCAAACGCACCGAACCATTCCATGTAACGAGGTGCGCCGCGTTCTGCACCGTCTTCTATAAAATCAAAATCCAATACCAAATTCATCGCTGCAATGCCGACAACAAAGAGACTGAAGCCGATGCCGAACAAACCGTTGGAGTGAATGAAGCCGATGCCTGAACCGAAGAGACTCATGACAAAGCTGATCGCGTACAAGACCGCAATGCCCATGGTGGCGGAGACAATCATCAAACGAAAGTTTTCTGTGGGTTTGATGACGCCTGTTTTATAAAGCACCAATAAAGAAGCCAGCGTACCAAAGGTAAGACCCGTAGCTTGGATCACAATGCCCGGGTACATGCTTTCAAAGGCTGCGGAAATTCCGCCCAAGAACAGGCCTTGTAAGATCGCGTAAACAGGAGCTGTGTACATGGCCAGCGTCGGTCTGAACATGGTGATCACTGCAAAAATCATGCCGCCGAACAAACCAACCGGCATTAGAAAACCTGCGCTGCCAGTGGAATAGAATTGATTCCAAGTGAACAATGCGCCGCCAATCACAAGGGCGAGTAAGATTCCGACTTTGTTGACCGTGCCTTGCAGGGTCATAGTTTTGGCTTCTACCGTTTCAAACCCAGCAAACGTTGCGTCGCTTAAGGTAGGATTTCCCGATCTACCTAACATTCTTAAAGCGTTATGTTTTGTCATGCATACTCCGTATTTGTGTAATATTATGCCTGTATGAGTATTATTGTTGCTTATTTATTTTTATCAATAGCTATCGTCACCGAAGTGATCGGGACAATATATTTACGCGATACCGAAGGGTTTACGCGCCTGACACCCAGCGTGATCACCGCGGTCAGTTACGCAGCATCTTTTTACTTTATTTCCCTTACTCTGAAACAAATCCCAGTTGCCGTGACCTATGCCATTTGGTCCGGAGTAGGGCTGGTTTTGATCAATATCTTTGCCGCCATCAAATACGGTCAGATGCCCAATTCGATTACCACCCTGGGGATGGCTTTTATCATCTTGGGCGTGGTTTTAGTTAATTTCAATACGGGTGTTGATTAATTAGAAAAATACCTGAAAATAGCCTCCTTAGTTGGCTTGTGAAAGCTTTTTAAATGGGGAAATTAGAGTTTTGGGTATAAATATGACAAAATGTCATAATTATAAGATTATGAGCAAGAAAGTTTTACATTTTCTTGTGCCCTCTAAACCATCAACCATACTGTTTAGTGCGTTACTTTTAATTACGGGAGTAATCGGAGCGCAAGAACGAATCGGAGTCGCTGCCGCAGTCGACACCACAACTACTGATTTAACTTTGGAGCAAGAGCGCAGGCTGGTGGATGAAGGTTATAAAATCATCCAAAATCATACGATTGAAACCGACGAGAACGGAAAGGCGCAAATGCTGCTCATCGACGGTACGGCTTTTACCGTCGGACCTAATTCTTCGGTTACCCTTGACTCATTTATTTACAACCCCGAAACCGCAGAAGGTTCTTTGACCGTCACCAGTAAGGGCTTAATGCGTTTAGTCGGTGGTAAGGTCACCAAAAGTAATCCAGCCATCATCAGAACCAACGCAGCGACTGTTGGTATTAGAGGTGGAATCGTCTTTGTCGATAGCGAAGGCGATACGACCGAAGCTTCGTTTATTTACGGTGATGAGATGAGCGTCACACCCAATTTGAATCAAGATGGCACATACGTACTTACTCGTAACGGCTTTATCGTTGTAGTCGACGACCCGTTGGAGGACGTAGAAGATGTGTCACTTTTAACTGCAGATCAGTTACGTTCTATGCAACAGAGCTTGCAAGGTTCACCTGAAGAAGAGGAAGAGGAGTCAGAGGAAGAATCCAGCGAAGAGGGAGAATCAGAGGAAGAATCCGAAGAAGAAGAATCCGAAGAAGAAGAGTCTGAGGAAGAAGAGTCAGAAGAAGAGGAATCCGAAGAAGAAGAGTCAGAAGAAGAATCTGAAGAGGAATCCGAAGAAGAAGAATCAGAGGAAGAATCCAGCGAAGAAGAATCCAGCGAAGAAGAATCAGAGGAAGAATCAAGTGAAGATTCAAACGAAGAAGAAAGTTCTGAGGACTCAGATTCAGAATCTGAATCTGAAGATTCAGGCAGCGAGGAGTCTGAGAGCAGTGATGATGCTGGGACTGAAGACGATTCTTCAGAAAGTTCAAGTGAGGAAGGATCTGAAGCAGGCTCAGATTCGGAAACTACAGAAAGTGAAAGCGAAAGCGAAGTTGGTTCAGATACCGGATCATCAGATGAAGCTGGAACAACTGAAGCTGGCGGCAGCGAGGCCGATGCCAGCCCCGATACCGATGCCTTGGATACCGGACCGGATACTGATAGCGAACCAGAAATAGACGAGAGTGCGTTAGATTCAAGCGGTATATCTGATAACTCCTCTGCAGTTGCTCCGGATCAATTGACCACCGCCACTGATATCGATACTGGAGCAGAGATTGAAGTAGCCACCGAAACTGAAACTGAAACTCAAGAAGAAACGGAAGTAGTCGAAGACGTTACCGAAGTTGCACAAGAAACAGCTGCCGATGAATCGGTCGGTGCGCCAGAGGTCGATGTTGTTGCCACTACCTCAGTTACAGAAAACGAAAGCAACACCACCGTTGCAACTTTATCGATCACCAATCCTGGAGAAAATGAAATTAACTTTGAGATCACCGGAGAAGACAGCGACAAGGTCGTCTTTGATCCAGAGACAAATTCCATTCAGCTTATCGATGGTTTAGATCATGAAACCAATGAAACTTTAGACATTACCTTGGTGGTTACCGATGATCTCGGGAACATTCAAATCAACGATTTAACGATTGAGGTAGACGACGTCAACGAAGCGCCGAGCATGCTTTCGATGACGCATAACAATTTAATCTCGGTCAACGCGTCTATAAACGACGTACAAGCCAACGGCTCTAACATCAGTGAGACCACCGAAATAGGTGCAGTGGTTGCTGACATTACGGTTGCCGATCCTGATGGCGACACCGTGCAATACACTTTAGCCGGTACGGGCAGCGATAACTTCGCTATTTCAAATTCCGGTGAAATTACTCTGACTTCAGAGCTGAACTTTGAATCTCAAAGCCAATTCACCATTCAAGTGGTCAGCTCGGACGGGATCAACGAGATTGTCCAAGACGTCGTTATCTATGTGGTTAATGATAACGAAGCCCCGAGCGTAACCCTTGATAATTTTCAGGTGGCTGAAAACGCTGCTGCAGGAACAGTGCTTGCTACGGCAACCGGTCTGGACCCTGAAGGAGTTGACGTCACTTATACCATCGCGGGGACAGGCAGTGAAAACTTTCAAATCGACAATAACGGAAACATTACATTAGTAGATTCTTTGGACTATGAAACAACAGAAAGTTACGAGTTAACTATATTTGTCAGCGACGGTTTGTTTACGGTTCCGAAAGTGGTCACTGTTTCCATTACGGACAGCAACGAGGCACCGTCGGTCACTTCATCAGTTGCTTTTAATTCATTTCTAGAGAACACCGCTGTGGGAACCACCATTGCTACTTCCACCGGCTCCGATCCTGAAGACGATACAATTACTTACTCGCTTTCAGGTACGGGCAGCGATAAATTCAGTGTGGACGCCGACGGTAAGGTTACCCTAGCCAGTGCTTTGGACTACGAGACGGCTACCTCTTATTCAATTAATTTAAACGCAAGCGACGGTACTAGCACCACCACAAAAGTCCTTACCATTAACGTCGGTAACGTGGCTGAATTGGTGTATTCCGGAAGTTTAGCGGCAAGCTCTCAAAACGAAACCATCTCTACCGGTTCGGTTATCTTAAGTTCAAGCACCAGCGGTGAGGAAGGCACCGTCACGTATTCCATTTCTGATCCGGATAATAAATTTGCTATTAACTCTTCCACTGGAGAAGTGACCCTGGCTAATGCGCTCGATCACGAGACGAAAACCTCGCACTCGTTTACCGTTACCGCAAGCGACGGCAGCAACAGCGAGTCGCAAACTTTTACCTTACAAATTAACGATGTAGATTTTTCGCTTTCTGCTAGTTTGGCTAGTGCGAGCCAACTTGAGACTATCAGCACCGGATCGACTATCTTATCCTCTAGTGCTAGCGAAGCAGAAGGGACGGTCACGTATTCACTAACAGATGCCGATAATAAATTTGCGATCAATTCCGCAACCGGAGAAGTAACTCTGGCAAGCGCGCTTGATTTTGAAACCAAAACGTCGCACACCTTCACGGTTACGGCAACCGACGGCACAACGACCACATCGGAGACTTTTACACTTAACATTGGCGACGTTGATTTAGGAGGTTTGGTCACCAGTCAAAGCGCTTTAGCCACTGAAAATACCTCCAGCGGGACCGCACTTTATGCAGTGAGCAGCATTGAAAACGACGGCGGTTCTCCAACCTATAGCATTACCGCCGGTAATGACGGAGGTTTGTTTGCGGTCAATTCTAGCACCGGAGCCATTTCAACCACCGCAACCGCGCTCGATTTTGAAACCGCTAAATCGCACACCCTTACCTTAACGGCGACGGTAGGCAGCGACACCACCTCAACCAATGTGGTTGTGCCGGTCTACAACGTTGAAGAACTTAATTCCTCTGTCCTACGTTATTCAGCAGATTACAATTCGACTTCACGCACCGGCTTTAGCGCGACCGCAACGCGGGGACCTACAGGTTCATCCCTTCCGGCGTATCAATTAGAGCAAGTAGGTACTACTAATACCACTAATATCACTGATGTAGACGATACCAGCAACAATTACGTGCCCGTGGAAATCGATTCCGGAACCGCGCTCAATTGGCGCTACTACTTTCCAACCGATACCAGCGGCACCGGACAATACGCATTTGCACCTAACTCCGCTGCTCTCGATGGCAAGTATTACAGTGTCTTAGGATCACCAGTAACCACTACTATTGCCAATGCAGAATTTATTTCCGCTGGGCGACTTAGTGACGGCAGCTTTTGGTTTATGACCACCGATAAGGCAGCTGCCAATATTTCTTATTCTTCATCAAGCGGAGCACCGAATGTTCTGTTCTTGTGGAGTTTCAATAGTAACAGCTATGATAACGGTTCTTCTTCTGCAGCCAATAGATGGAAGGATGTTGTTACTGATGCGGGCGGAACTTTCACAGTACTTCATAATCCTGGTATCAGTAGTACTTGGCCAAGCGATCTGTCTGCTTACAACATCATTTTAGATTTTCGTTTGCCTTACAACGTCAGTCATGATTCAAATGCCTCGGCTTTAGCAAGTTATGTTCAAAATGGTGGTTACTTATTTAAAATTTGGACAGAGAACGGTTGTTGTGGGAGCTCAACAACAATCACAGAAACAAATTCTATTTTATCTGCACTTGGCTACGGCTCATTTTCTCGACTCAGCAATCATAGCGGCTACAAAAATTTTAACATTCCATCATCTCTAACCAATAATTCCAATATCGATTTTAGTGCTGTAGTGGGCGATCAAATACAGGTTGGTAACACCGAAGGAAGAATGAGCACTCCATCAGGGTGTTTTGATATTGGATCAGGAGCTTTTATCTGGTGTGATCCTTCAGGCAACGCTTCATCCTACACTGGAGTCTTTGGTGGTTTCGGAGGCGTGGATACAGTTTTAAATTATGCAAATGGTTATCAATCCAATAACAGATCTTGGTTTGATTGGCTGATCGGTTTAAATTCATCAGGTGGCACAACTTCAACTTATAACCTATACGAAGACCAAGTAACCATAGCTGGGGAGGTTTATACCGATGCCATGTTTACTAACTTCACTGCTAGCGGTAAGCGTGTTATTTCCATGGTGGTCATTCCGATTGAAAATTTCGCTGCCAGCGGCAGTAACAACGACTATTTTTACCCTAACTTTATTCCAACCAACCTATGGTCTGACGGTGATGTTGGCCTAGATTATTGCACAGGCTATGGGTATTCAAGCTCGAACTGTAATACTTATAATAACGTCTACACTTATTCTCAGAAAGCTCTGGAGACTAACCATTATATTGATACAAACAGATGGCTTAGCAGTTCAGATACTAATGAGGTTCCTGAAGGTCAATCTCTATGGTGGCAAGTGCTTAATCCAAGCGGAGTGGGCGTCGGCCTTTGGGCACAAATTTCCTTTCAAGATTCATACGACGGTGCTTCAGGCAGCACGACACGCGATGATCAAGACAGCTTATTAAACGTGATAATTTCTAATCTCGATTATCGTAAGAATGATACCGCTCGATACTCAGCAGGAGATACTGGGCTTGGGATGGATGGTTATCACTACTGGTCTTATCAAGGTGCGACCAATGTAGATAATGATAGTAAGGGAATTAATTACGGGCTTTCAGCTGTTGAATGTGCGACATCAACGGACTCCGGTTGTTTTTGGTCTGAGACCATCCATGACAGTAGATTGCCTGGCGGCGCCATGATCACATCTTCTGACCCGTATAAATCTGGTGATATGACTTTGAGTGTAAATTACAACTCAGATACTGATACCTTCAGTACGGGGACTTTTAATGCTGCAACCGTGAGTCAATATGTAAAAACTATCTCAAATCCGCAAGAATCAGCCTATTTAACTAATTTCAGAAATTCAACTTTCTATGAATCTTCTGCTTCTGATTACAGCGGTTTTTTTAGCGGTATCTTAGAGTTTGACGTCAGCGGCGTTGGTAATTCACAACTTGCTTCTATGCGTTCTGGCAGCACACTTGCTAGCTTTACGTTTGATACCATCAATGATGATGTACAAGTCGTGGCTCCGATGACCGTCAGCGCAGCTCCATCCAATAACTATACGTCTACTTGGGCCACCGTGGATACGGGCTCCATGACTATTAAATTTGGCGATGCAACCAATGACACTGCAAAATCAGCTTATATTTCCAGTGAAGTATTTGGTGCGGAGATTCAAGACGATGGCACCCAAGTTGATGGCACTTCGGGTGGCTCCAATAACTTAGCTGGAGTGATGGTTTCTTACAATACTTTAGATAAAGAAGACTCTGATCTATTCCACGCCGGCGGTAATGATTCAATGCCGAATACTGCTTATTCAACGTGGGGCTTTTGGGCGATGAGTTCAGCGGACATCTCTCCTAATTCGGGTGCTCAAAACGCATCGGTGCACCTGGGTTCTTGGGTAGCGGGTGACGTGGTCGATCAAAGTGACATTCCAACCTCCGGTGCTGCATCTATGAGCGGAGCAGCGGTGATGAAAGTCGCATTGCGATATAACCAATCAGGGTCTAATTACGATGTCCACAAATACACGACCACCGCCGATGTCGCAGCTACCTTCAACTGGGGCGCGGCTAGCTATTCAGGTCAATTTGATTTTACTAATTTTGACGATAAAAATGCCATTGTCGCCAACGCAGGCTTTACCTCGTTTTCAATCAATATCTCCGGTTCGGGCGCCACTTATTCCGGCTCGTTAGCCGATACCAACAACGGCTGGACACGCGAAGCAGTGATAGCAGGTGCGCTCTACGGAACCAACGGTTCGGCTCCGGATGAAAGCGGCGGGCGCTTGGGCGTAAGCTTGAGCAAATCCGGTGCTCTAGGAACAGCCGGCGCCAATGACTTCTATATGGCTGAAGGCATATATTTGATTGATTAATTAAAAAAATCAAAGAAAATACTCTATCCAACCTAATAAAACCTTGTAACTAAGGGAAAAAATGGATTTTTGGGTTAAAATATGACAAAATGTCAGAATAAAAGATTATGAGCAAGAAAGGGTTACATTTTCTTGCGCCACCTAAACCATCAACCATACTGTTTAGTGCGTTACTTTTTATAACAGGAGTAATTCAAGCGCAAGAACGAATCGGAGTCGCCGCAGCGGTAGACACCACCACTACTGATTTAACTTTGGAACAAGAACGTAAACTTGTCGACGAAGGTTACAAAATCATCCAAAACCATACGATTGAAACCGACGAGAACGGAAAGGCGCAGATGCTTCTGGTTGATGGAACTGCGTTTACCGTTGGACCAAACTCGTCGGTTACCCTCGATTCATTCATTTACAATCCGGAAACCGCCGAAGGTTCCCTGACGGTCACCAGTAAAGGGTTGATGCGACTGGTAGGCGGAAAGGTCACCAAAAATAACCCTGCGATTATTCGAACCAACGCAGCAACCGTCGGTATCAGAGGGGGTATTGTCTTTGTCGATAGCCAAGGTGAGACCACCGAAGCTTCCTTTATTTACGGTGATGAGATGACCGTGACTCCGTCGTTAAATCAGGACGGTACTTATGTTCTGACTCGAAACGGGTTTGTCGTTGTGGTTGATGATCCGTTAGAAGACGTTGAAGACGTTTCATTGCTGACTGCCGAACAATTGCTAGCAATGCAAGAAAGCTTGCAAGGCTCACCTGAAGAAGAGGAATCCGAGGAGGAAAGCAGCGAAGAAGGCGAAGCCGAAGAAGAACAAACCGAAGAAGAAGAGTCCGAAGAGGAAGAATCCGAAGAAGAAGCAGAAGAAGAGGGTGAGACCGAAGAGGAGAGCAGCGAAGAAGAGTCCGAAGAGGAAAGCAGCGAGGAAGAATCAAGCGAAGAATCCAGCGAAGAGGACAGTTCCGAAGATTCAGAGTCCGAGTCCGATACCGAGGATAGTTCCGATAACGAAAGCAGCGATGAAGCCGGAGCAGAGGACGACGCTTCAGATTCTGGTTCCGATTCTACGGAAAATGAGAGCGATGTTGGTTCGGAAGACTCTCTCGAAACCGAGACGGAGACCGACAGCGAACCGGAAATTGATGAAAGTGCACTCGACTCTAGCGGTATTTCCGACAACTCTTCCGATGTTGAACCCGATCAATTAACCACCGCCACTGATATCGATACCGGGAATGACTTTGACGTTGAGACCGAAACCGAAAACGAACCTGCCGAGGAAACTGAGGTAGTCGAAGACGTAACCGAAGTTGCGCAAGAAACAGCTGCCGATGAATCGGTCGGTGCGCCGGAAGTGGATATCGTTGCCACGCCGTCAGTTATAGAAAACGAGGACAGTAAGACCATTGCGACGCTATCGATCACCAATCCAGGAGATGTTGAGATTAACTTTGAGATCACCGGAGAGGACAGCGATAAAGTAGTTTTCAATCCGGATACTAACTCTATAGAACTTATAAGTGGCTTGGATCACGAAACCAATGAAACTTTAGACATTACCTTGGTGGTCACCGATGACCAAGGGAACATTCAATTAAACGACATCAGTATTGACGTGGAAGACGTCAACGAAGCACCAAGCATGCTTTCGATGACCCACAATAATTTACTCTCTGCCAACGCGTCGATAAACGACGTTCAAGCCAACGCATCCAACATTAGCGAGACTTCTGAACTAGGCTCGGTAGTGGCCGACATCACCGTCGCCGATCCCGATGGTGATACCGTGCAATACACGCTTACCGGAGCGGGCAGTGACAATTTCGCTATTTCTAATTCCGGTGAAATCACTCTGAAATCAGAGTTAAATTTTGAATCTCAAAGCCAATTTACCATTCAAGTGGTCAGCTCGGACGGGATCAATGAGATTGTCCAAGACGTCGTTATCTATGTGGTCAACGATAACGAAGCGCCAAGCGTAACTCTTGATAATTTTACGGTAGCTGAAAATGCAGCTTCGGGAACAACTTTGGCAACAGCCACCGGGTTAGATCCAGAAGGCTCAAACGTTAGTTATTTTTTATCCGGACAGGGCAGCGAGAATTTTCAAATCGATGCAGATGGAAACATAACGCTGGACGGAACTTTAGACTACGAAGCAAATCAAAGCTACGAATTAACGGTTTTTGCTAGCGACGGTTTATTTACCGTGCCAAAAACCGTAACCGTTACCGTCACCGATGCCAACGAAGCTCCGAGCGTCAGTGCTGCGGTTGCTTTTAACTCATTTCAAGAGACTACCGCAGTGGGCACCACCATTGCTACTACCACGGGTACGGATCCAGAGAGCGACACCATCTCGTATTCACTCTCCGGCACCGGCAGCGAAAAATTCAGCGTCGATGCGGAGGGAAAAATTACCCTTGCTAGCTCGCTAGATTACGAAACTGCCACTTCTTACAGTATCAATTTAAATGCCTCGGACGGCTCTAATGTAACGACCAAAACTCTGACCATTAACGTCGGTAACGTCGCTGAATTATCTTATACCGGAACTCTGGCAGCCAGCTCTCAGAATGAATCGATTGCCACCGGATCGGCCATTTTAAGTTCAAGCACCAGCGGTGCCGAAGGCACCGTCACCTATTCCATTACCGATCCGGATAATAAATTTGCTATTAACTCCTCCACCGGGGAAGTGACCTTGGCAAGTGCACTTGATTTTGAAACCAATACCTCGCATTCGTTTACCGTTACTGCAAGCGATGGCAGCAACAGCGAGTCGCAAACTTTTACCTTACAAATTAACGATGTTGATTTATCGCTTTCCGCTAGCCTAGCCAGTGGCAGTCAACTTGAAACCGTATCAACCGGTGCTACCATTTTGTCCTCCTCAACCAGTAACGCAGAAGGGACGGTCACCTATTCACTGACCGATGCCGATAATAAATTCGCAATCAATTCATCGACCGGACAAGTGACTTTAGCCAACGCGTTGGATTACGAAACCAAAACGTCGCATACCTTTACGGTGACGGCAACCGACGGGATAACGACCACATCTGAAACGTTTACGCTCAACATTGGCGACGTTGATTTGGGCGGCTTGGTCACCAGTCAAAGCGCTTTAGCCACTGAAAATACCTCCAGCGGGACTGGGCTATACACCGTAAGCAGCATAGAAAGCGACGGCGGTTCTCCAACCTACAGCATTACCGCCGGTAATGACGCAGGTTTGTTCGCAGTTAATTCAAGCACCGGAGCAATTTCAACCACCGCAACCGCGCTCGATTTTGAAACCGCTAAATCGCACACTCTTACATTAACAGCAACACAAGGTAGCGATACCACCTCAACCAATATCGTTGTGCCGGTTACCAACCAAAATGAAATAGATTCGGTGGTGTTACGATATTCTGCCGATTATCATGCGGTTTCTAGATCGGGCTTTGCTGCAACGGCAACCAGAGGACCGTCTGGATCCAGTTTGCCGAATTATTATTTAGAACAAGTCGGTACGGCGCCTACCGATGATATTACAGACGTTGACAACACAAACAATAATTCCGTTCCGGTCGAAATTGCCGGAGGCACGGCACTCAATTGGCGCTACTTCTTTCCAACCGACACCGGCGGCAACGGACAATTCGCATTTGCACCTAACTCCGCTTCGGTCGACGGTAAGTACAAAAGCCTTTTGGGCACGTCGGTAGAAACGACCATTAGCAACTCAGAAGTTATTTCAGCAGGCAGAATGAAAGGCGGTAATTTCTGGTTCATGACCACTGATAAGGCCGGAGCATCCATTAACTTTAATAGCACTGATAATGCTGGCGATCTTTTTTTAAACCAAAACTACAATAATTACGAAAGTTATTGGATAACTGCAAATAATGAATTGGCATCGCCTTTTAATGTGGATAATCAAAGCACACTGAGAGCTTACTCATCGTCAGATATAGCAAATGCTGCAGTAGTAGTCGATGGGGCGGAGCAATGCTTCACCGATCGAGATTGTAACAGTGCTCTTCATCTTGGAGAGATGGCTTCTAATCGAACAACTGCATTATCATTTATTCAACAAGAAAATAAAGTTCTAATCCTTGTAGGAGAGAATTCGAACTGGTCTGAAAAAAATGATTCCATAGTGACATTTCTTGAGACCATCATGAGTGGAAGCGACTTTAGTTGGACCAACGGAGGAAGTCTTTCCGCATTAAATTTTACTTTTGGCGGCACAAATTTTGTTAATTCATCCAATCTTGGTGAAATGCCTTCTACTTTGAATTGCGACTCAAATTTTAATACTTACTGTTATGGTTCTTGGGCTTTCTTTCCGGCCTCAATGACTGACTCGCAGTATAAATCAGATGTATTTGTTTGGCTTGATGTTAATCAGCCTGACAATACTAGTCTAGATACACAAATGTTATCTTATGCTCAAAACCTGACAACCACCTCTTCATCATACAACCTCTTTGAAGATCAAGTCACCATAGCGGGCAGGGTTGATGAGCGCTTCCCGTCGAATACGGCAAGGCATATCTACGCATTTGCGGTTATCCCGCGAGAGCACTTTTCTCCTAGCGGAACCAGCAACGATTATTTTTATCCAAACTTCATACCGACATCGATTTGGAGCTACGGGGACGTTGGTGTTGATTACTGCCTGGCAGTAGACACTCAAAGCAATTGCAACAGTGACTATTCAAATGCTTACCAATGGCATGAATTGGCTTTTAGAACCGGTAGTAGTTCTATTATCCATACTAGCCGATTTGGTTGGGGCACTAACAATGTGCCAGAAGGCATGTCTCTTTGGTATCAACACATCGATGATGATGTGTACACTGGACTTAATAACCAGGGCGTACTCCCTGGGTTGTGGGCACAAATTTCTTTTAAAGATTCTTACGACGGAGCTTCAGGATCAACTACTAGAGACGATCAGGAAAGTTTGTTAAACGTGGTTATTTCTCAAATGGATGCCCGAAAGAATGACACCACTAGGTACTCGGTTGGTGATACCAACATTGGGTTAGACGGTTATCATTATTGGTCTTATCAGCAACCCACCAATGCTAACGATAACAGCAGCGCAATCGTCTACGGCACCTCAGTCATAGAGTGCGCCACGGCTAACGATGTCGGTTGTTTTTACGGCGGCTCTGCAATCAATACTAAAGCTGCGATGCTGACATCTTCCGATCCTTACAAGTCCGGAGACATGACGTTGAGTGTGAGTTACGACGGTAATGCCGATACTTTTTCGACCGGCTCCTTTGACCAAGCTATGCTTAAAGAATACTCGAATCCTAGTTCATCTACTGGAACGAATAATTATACTTTTGATCATTTTAAAACCAGAGGAGGGATCAGTGGCCTTGGATATGATCCGTCTGGCTTTAGCGGATTTTTCAGTGGTATCTTAGAGTTTGACGTCAGCGGGACGGGTAATTCCCAACTGGCTTCGTTGCGTTCGAGTTCTACCTTGGCAACTTTCACTTTTGATAGCACTTACCACGATGTCCAGGTTGTAGCTCCGGTCACGGTTAGCGCAGCCCCTACTAACAATTACACCGCGACTTGGTCAGCTGTGGATACCGGATCAATGACATTGAAGTTTGGCGATGCCGATAACGACGAGGCTAAGTCGGCTTATTTTTCTTGGGATGTGCTTGCGGCTGAGATTCAAGACGACGGGACCCAGATCGACGGCACCTCAGGCGGGTCAAACAATTTAGCCGGTGTGATGGTTTCCTTTAATACACTCGACACGCCTGATTCTGATTTGTTTCATTCCGGCGGCAACGATGCCATTCCGGACACTACTTATTCCAGTTGGGGTTTTTGGGCCATGAGCGCGGCGGATATTTCACCTAACTCAGGTACGCAAAACGCCTCAGTGCACCTAGGCACCTGGGTCGGTGGAGAAGTTCTAGACCAAAGCGAAGTGCCGACTTCCGGTTCGGCCTCCATGAGCGGTGCAGCGGTAATGAGCGTTGCCTACCGATACAATAAATCCGGCACTGACTACGACGTGCATAAGTACACGACCACCGCCGATGTAGCGGCCAGTTTCAATTGGGGTGCGAGCGGGTACACCGGACAGTTTAATTTCACTAATTTTGACGATAACAATGCCATTGTGGCTAACGCTGGGTTTACCTCTTTTGCGGTCAACATTTCTGGTTCCGGTGCGACCTACACAGGCTCGTTAGCCGATACCAATAACGGCTGGACTCGTGAGGCAGTGATAGCGGGTGCGCTCTACGGAGACTCCTCACCTGATGAAAGTGGCGGGCGATTAGGAGTTGGACTGAGTAAATCAGGCACTTTGGGCACCGCGGGAGCCAATGATTTTTATTTTGCCGAAGGAGTGTATTTAATCGACTAGGGAATTAGCCAGCTTGATGATAAATCATTGTTAAGCCACACGTGTTTCGCCCTCCTATGACCGCTTCCTTTTAAATGCAGAAATTCAAGGGAATCAAATTGAAACAGTACTACGCAAAAATTAGCGTAGCCCAATTCTAAATCTAAATTTTTTGCGTCGATATCAAACGCATTCGGATCGTCTATCGATAATCCTGGCGCATCGGCGACCGAGTAACATTCTTTGGACATTTCTCTGGTTTCCGCCCAAGCAGCTTCGGTGACCGCATCTCGGTGATGCACTTCAGCCAAACCAAGCATCCTCAATTGAATTTTTATGCTGGGATCGTAGCCTTGCATCGTTGCTGCTGGATTGGCTTGTAACTCCGCAACTTTGGGTGAGCGCAAATCGGTATGAAACCGAATAATTCTGGAATCTTTGATAAAATCACGCAGCACTACGGTACGGGTTTGAATGCCTTCAGCAGAATGACTCGAGATCACCGGCGTGTGAAACAAATTTTTGGCGTTCCGGATAGCATCTTCTAAAATAGACTCAGCAGATTGCAACGTCTGCTCAAGCGAATCGTAGTGCGAAGGTAAGTCCTGCATAATGGTGGTAGTGTAGCCCAACATCAAAAAAAATGGATGCTAATCATATACTTGAAAGTTTAAACGAAGCCCAACAACAGGCGATTAAGTCCGACGCTAAGCAGTCGTTGATTTTAGCGGGAGCTGGTTCGGGTAAAACTCGGGTTATCACCCATAAAGTTGCATGGCTATCGAGCATTCTTGATATCAATCCCATGTCGATTATGACGGTGACATTCACCAACAAAGCTGCACGCGAGATGCGCGGCCGAATCGAGGGGATTTTAGGTGAACAACTGCAAACCATGTGGTGCGGTACGTTTCACGGTTTGTTCCATCGCATGCTGAAGATGCACTGGCAAGAGGCAGGACTTATTAAAAGTTTTGCCATTTTAGACGGCGACGATCAGTTGCGCGTTATCAAACGTGTCATGAAAGAAATGAACATCGATCTAGATCAATGGCCACCCAGTCAAGTTCAATGGTTTATCAATAAACAAAAAGAGGAAGGGCGCCGCAAAGCTAAAATCAGTTCGAATAATTCATACCTCGAAGAAAAAATGGCAGAGATTTATGAGAGTTACCAGGCCGTATGCGAAGCAGAAGGGCTGGTGGATTTTGCAGAGATTTTGTTACGCTCCTACGAGCTTCTTAATAATAACGAAGGCCTGCGCGATCATTACCAAAGGCGGTTTGAGTACGTTCTAGTGGATGAGTTTCAAGATACCAACGAAATTCAGTACTTATTATTAAGACAAATCGTCGGTCCCGATGGCTGCATTATGGTGGTTGGCGATGACGATCAAAGTATTTATTCATGGCGGGGAGCCAAAAGTGGGAATATTAAACGCTACACCAAAGACTTTCCCAAAGCCGATGTCATCAAGCTTGAGCAGAACTACCGTTCAACCAAAAATATTTTATCTGCTGCTAACTCGGTCATTAAAAATAATCCCAGCAGAATGGCTAAAGAATTATGGAGCAATAACGAAGAGGGCGAGATGGTAAAAGTTTACCGTGCCTTCAACGAAAGAGACGAAGCAAAGTTCATCGTCGATATTATTAAAGACTGGGTCAAAGAAGGCGGTTGTCTATCAGAATGCGCCATCATTTATCGCTCCAATGCACAGTCTCGTTCGCTCGAAGATTCTATCTTGCGCGCCGAATTGCCGTATCGAATATACGGCGGCGTGCGCTTCTACGAGAGGGCGGAAATTAAAAACGCTCTTGCTTATGCTCGCTTGGCTGTGGATCGGAATAACGACGCTGCCTTTGAGCGAGTGATCAACGTGCCGACCAGAGGGATCGGTGCTAAAACGATGGATAATTTACGCGAGGCTGCAAGACAGGCGGACTCTTCGTTATGGCAGGCTGCTGAAGAAATGGCTAAAGCTAATAGCTCCGGTCGCGCAGTTTCATCCTTTCAAACGTTTATCGATCTCATCAATAAGATTGCTACTCATAAAGACACCGAAGAATTAGGGTCTTTTTTCACTGACTTGATTGAGGCATCTGAGCTAAAAGAATTTCACGGCAAAGAACCCGGAGAAAAAGGTCGATCGCGGGTCGAAAACTTAGAAGAGCTCATCACTGCCACCTCAAACTATTTTGGTATCGGTGAAGACGATACCGACGAGAGAACCACGTTGGAGTTATTTCTCGACCAAGCTGCTTTGGATGCCGGCGAAACCCAAGCGGATGAAAGCGAGAAAGCCATTCAGCTGATGACCTTGCATTCATCCAAAGGATTGGAATTTCCGTTGGTCTTTATTGCCGGTTGCGAGGAAGGATTGTTCCCGCACCAACGTTCAATGGACGATGCCGGACAGCTGGCTGAAGAGCGTCGCCTTTGTTACGTGGGCATGACGCGCGCGATGCAGCGCTTGTATATGACTCACGCTGAAGTCAGAAGTTTGTATGGGAGCGACTCATTCAGTCCGGTCTCAAGATTCATCAAAGAAATACCGGAAGAATTAAAGTACGAAATTCGTTTAGCAGCAGAAAAAGAACATCCAGACCAGGGCTTTAAACCTAGAATTGTTGGCGGCACCGATGTGGCCGATACACCTTTTGCTTTAGGGGATAGAGTGACGCATAACATGTTCGGTGAAGGCATCATTTTGAATTATGAAGGGCAAGGGGATAATGCTAGAGTGGAAGTCAATTTTGATTCGGGAGGCAGCAAATGGCTGGTAGTCAGTTACGCAAATTTGGAAAAAGTTTAATCGTCATTGTTGCGATGGCGCTTTTTGCTTGCACTGACTCAGGCACCGAAGCTGCAGGCGCTACCGATAATAAGGTCTACAAATGGCGCATGGTAACGACCTGGCCGAAAAATTATCCTGGCGTTGGTTTAGCAGCAGAAAATTTATCGCGCTACGTGGATGAGATGAGCAACGGGCGCTTACAGATTCAAGTTTACGGTAACGGTGAGCTGGTGCCTGCTTTAGAAGTATTCGATGCTGTCTCTCGAGGCAGCGTACAACTCGGACACGGTGCCTCTTATTATTGGGTCGGAAAAGTTCCTTCTGCGCAATTTTTTACTGCTCTCCCTTTTGGTATGAATGCCCAAGAAATGAATGCTTGGTTGCATTACGGCGGCGGCCTTGAGCTGTGGCAAAAAGCCTACGCACCTTATAACTTGCTGCCTTTGACTGGCGGCAACACCGGCGTGCAGATGGCAGGGTGGTTTAACAAAGAAATTAATTCACTGGAAGACATCAAAGGAGTGCGCATGCGTATTCCTGGGTTGGCAGGAAAAGTCTTTACTCGAGCTGGCGGTGAATCGGTATTGATGCCGGGCAGCGAAATTTTTACCAATTTACAAACCGGAGTTATCGATGCTGCGGAATGGATAGGACCCTACAACGATTTTACTTTTGGCCTCCATCAGGCAGCTAAATATTACTACTATCCCGGCTGGCATGAACCTGGTGCGGTTCTTGAAACCATTGTAAACAAAGAAGCATTTGAGTCACTGCCGACAGACTTACAGATTATTTTAAAAGTCGCTGCCCGCGCCGTTAATCAAGATATGCTCGATGAGTACACGGCCAGAAATAATCAAGCCCTGGAAACTTTGGTTAACGACCACGACGTGCAATTGCGTAAACTCCCGGATGATGTTTTAAAAAAATTCAGAGAAATCACCGACGAGCTGGTGGATGAGATAGCCGCAGAAGACCCACTGTTTCGAGAAATTCGTGATTCCTTCACTGAGTTTCAAAAAAACGTGAGTAATTATCACGAGATTTCTGAAAAAGCCGTGTATGAAATGCGCGATTTAGACTAAGCGTATTTTTTAACCAACCAAATCCCAATCGACGTCGATACCGTAAACCTCAACAGATAAAGAAATATCGCCGGTAAGGTATAGATGAATTCTATGTAAGCCTGAAAAAGACCGTTTAAGCTTTTAAACCATTCGATCACAGAAAAGAAAACGTTTAGATAAGCCTGCAGATGTTCCTCAAAATTAATAGGTCCGACGACAAAGGCGTGCAGCGCAAAAAATAAGAGATAAAAATCACCCCAAATTAAAAAATACCCCAAACCTTTTAAAAAATTAGTCATCAGCCAAGCGTCTGACTTCTTTCCAAACTCTTAGTATATTGCCGTTCATTATTTTTTTGATGTCTTCATCGGAATAGCCACGGACTAAGAGCTCCTTGATGAATTGCGGGTAAGTTGATACGTCTTCAAGACCGACCGGTAATCTTGGGATGCCGTCGTAGTCTGAGCCTATGCCAATGTGGTCAATTCCAACCAAATCAACGACTCTGTCAACGTGGTCAACGACATCTGCAATGGTGACTTTTAAGTCAGGATTATTTCTAACATCACGAATAAAGTAGTCACCAAAATTCAGTTGCAAGACGCCACCGTTTTTGGCCAAGGCAATCATCATTTCATCGGAAACGTTTCGTTCGAAGCCTGGTACAAAGTGTCTTAACGAGGAATGCGTAGCTACCGTGGGCGCACTCGACAATTCAAGCACTTGAAAGAAGGCTTCGTCGGAAACGTGAGAAATATCGATCATCATACCCAGACGGTTCATTTCTTTTACAACTTCAACCCCAAAAGGACTTAGTCCGTCCCATTGACGTGTTTCATCGTAAGAGGAATCAGAAATGTGATTACTTTTTGAATGCGTCAAGGTGATGTAACTGATGCCTTTATCAGCAAAATATTGAAGTCGTTCTAGTTTTCCTTCCAAAGGACCGCCGTTTTCCATACCGTAAGCGATACCGACTTTTTTGTTAAAGGTACTTTTATCAATATCCTCAGGAGATCTAACAAAATAAAAAAAGCGATCGTTTTCTTCGATAATGGCATTCATAAAATCAATCACCTTATTGGCGGTATCGAAAGCTACGCCGTTGGTTTCATCGACTGCTGGGACGTAAATAGCAAAGAAGGGCACGTTCAATCCGCCTTCAAGTGCTCTCGGCAAGTCAAAGTGGATGCTGGTTCTTCGAGTGATATCTTCAAACGAGCCGGTATCCATTTGTTGTTTGTACAAACGGTAGGGCGTATCGATGTGCGTATCGATAATCGCATTTTCCAGACTCATCTCAATGGCCTTTCTTTCAAGCGATCGGTCACAACCTATTAATAAGATAAAGCCGGTTAGTGCGATAAGACTTTTTACTTTCATGCTTTTAACTATAAATGATTGACGGCAACTTAGTCACTATGTCTGGGAAGATAGCCATCAGGATCAACAAACCAATTTGGATGGCAATGAAAGGAATCACTCCCTTGTAGATCGATTCTGTTGCAATACTCTCAGGTGCAATGCCACGCAAATAAAAGAGTGCAAACCCAAACGGTGGAGTTAAAAATGAAGTTTGTAGATTAACTGCTAGCATAATCCCAAGCCATAGAGGATCAGCACCCATTGCCATCAACACCGGACCAACAATCGGCACCACCACAAAGCTGATTTCGATGAAGTCTAAAATAAAACCAAGCAGGAAGACCATCACCATGACCAAGAGCATCGCACCAAAAAGTCCTCCGGGTATGGCATTGAAAATTTCATTGATGATTTCTTCGCCGCCCAAACCTCTAAACACGAGAGAAAAAATTGACGCTCCGATAAGAATGAGAAAAACCATGGTTGTAATAAAAGCTGTTTGACGAGTTGCCTCTTTAAGCACGCCGCCAGAGAGTTTACCGCCGCTCCAAGCAATCAACATCGCACCTAAAGCTCCAATGCCAGCTGCTTCCGTTGGCGAAGCAACCCCGGAAATGATGGACCCCAAAACAATAAAGATCAATGCAAAAGGCGGTAACAAAGATCTTATAAGTTTAGGAACTTCTAGGTCATCTTGATCTTGGTATTGTCCTTCGGAACTAACCTTAACGAAAAGCACAAAGTAAATTGCATAAGCTACAACGAGCATTAGTCCGGGTACGATGGCTGCAATGAAGAGATCACCGACTGAAATTGTCTTCGCAGCAAAATTCCCAAGACTTAATTGCGATTGTTGGTAGGCGCTCGACAGTACGTCTCCTAAAATGACCAAAGCAATGGATGGCGGAATAATTTGACCCAAAGTACCGGTCGCACAAATTAAGCCAGTGGATATTTCTTGTGGGTAACCGCGCTTCAACATGGCAGGCAAAGAAATCAACCCCATCGCAATGACTGTAGCGCCGACGATACCGGTGCTCGCAGCAAGGAGAGCTCCGACGATGACCACCGACAGACCCAATCCGCTTTTCATTCGACCGAAGAGCTTTGCCATTGAAGTTAATAGATCTTCAGCAACTTTTGATTTCTCCATGATGACTCCCATGAAGATAAAGAGCGGCACCGCAATTAAGGTTGCGTTGGTCATGACTCCGTACAAACGATTTGGGATGGTTTCTAAGAGGTATAAATCAAAACCCCCAAACAAGGAGACGATGGCAGCAAAAATTAGAGAAACACCTGCCAAAGTAAAAGCGACCGGAAACCCAGCCAAAAGAATTAAGCAAACAAGCGCGAATAATAATAAAGGCAACACTTATCGATCCTCAAAATATTTCAATATCATCGCAGCACTTTGCATAATCAAAAGAATTGCAAAAACCAATAACATGGATTTCAAAACGTAAACAATGGGCAAGCCTCCCGGTTCAGGGGAAACTTCTCCAATTGACCAAGAAAAACTAACGTAGTCGATTGAAATAAGCAGGATTAGCCATGCCATCGGTTGCACAAACAAAACCTGACCCAAAAAATTTATGAACGCTTTGCGCCGCTTACTCCAATTGCGATAAAAGATGTCCACCCGAACGTGCTCGTCTTCACCTAGTGCGTAGGCCGCACATAATAAAAAGAGAGATCCGTGCAGGTAGAAGGTCATTTCTTGTAAAGAAATGATTCCAATGTTCAAAACGTAACGACAAAAAACCACGATCCCGGTCAAAAAAATCATTGCAACGACAAACCAGGCGGCAAATTTGCCTATAGCTGTGGGTAAAAAGGTTAGTACCGATTGAGATAAATTGATTATTTTTTTGCTCATTTAGGTAATTTTGATTAGAATTTTTTTGTGATTATTGTTCTTTCTCCAGCTAAAACATTGGATTACGAAACTCCAATGAACGGTATTGATTATACCGTTGCCAATCATTTAAGTAAGTCTGCTGAACTTATCAAGACTTTAAAGTCTTACGAGACCGAAGATATATCCAAATTGATGGGGTTAAGCAGCAATTTGGCGTTTTTGAATTTTGAGCGTTATCAAAGCTGGAAAAAGCCAACCAAGCCAAGTGCGGATGCCCGTCAAGCAGTGTTTGCTTTCCAAGGGGATGTTTACCAAGGTTTAGAAGCTGCAACCATGAAAAAAGGCGATCTTAAATTTGCCCAAAAACATTTAAGAATTCTCTCTGGACTTTACGGAGTGCTGAAACCTCTAGATTTAATGGCGCCGTATCGTTTAGAAATGGGCACCAAGCTGGCTACGAAAAAGCACGATGATTTGTACGGTTTCTGGAAAGACACTCTCACTGCCGATATCAATGAACAATTGGCGGAGCAAAAAGATTCAACACTCATTAACCTTGCTTCCAACGAATACTTTAATGCCTTAAATAAAAAAGACATCGCTGGTGACATCGTCAGCCCAGTTTTCAAAGATTTCAAAAACGGTGATTACAAGATCATTAGTTTCTTTGCCAAAAAAGCCAGAGGCATGATGGCAAGGTATATCATTGATAATAAAGTTACCAATTCCGATGGATTAGCTACCTTTAATTACGGTGGTTATAAGTTCAACGCGAAGCTTTCACAAGACAACGCGCCAACTTTTACTCGAAAAACTTCTTAACTTCCTGTTTCGTCGTATTTTTTGACAGCAACCATCTTGTCAAAAGAGGTTTCTCTTTTTTCCATTTTCGCTTGCATGGCTTCGCCCATGTCTTTGGAACTCAACATGGCTCCACTCCACAGGGCATTGTATTCCAACCCATCTTTCACGGTATGATCGCGAGAGTAATTCAGAACTTCTTTTAGACCGTAAATAGCAACAGGAGATTTGCTGGCGATCTCTTTGGCCATGGCATCTGCAGCTTCGAGCATAGCTTCGTGTGAATCGTAAACTTCATTCACTAAACCGCATTCTTTTGCTTCCTCAGCCATCATCCTTCTGCCGGTGTACGCAAGATCACGGACTTTTCCTTCTGGGATCAAGCGAGGCAGTCTTTGCAGAGTGCCAACGTCAGCTGCCATACCAATGTTGATTTCTTGAATACAGAAAAAAGCATCTTTTGTGCATAGTCTTATATCACACGCCGTAACCATATCTAGAGCTCCGCCAATACAACCGCCTTGTATAGCAGCGATCACAGGTGCTCTGATGGTTTCAATGTTTGTGATGTAGCCTTGCAGCTCCTTAGCAACTCGATACATGACTTCACCAACTCTTGCATGATCAGGTTTCTTTTCAGGCGAAATGTTATCAACCCCATTATCGAAATTAGCTAAGTCCATGCCGGCACAGAAGTGCTTTCCAGTTGAAGACATGACAACTGCCCTTAAGTCAGGATCACGATTAATTTCATTCAATATTTCTGGTAACTCAATCCAGAATTTTTTAGTCATAGTGTTAAATGATTCTCCCCTACAGAGAGTCATGTTTGCGACGTGACCGTCTTTTTCTAAAGTAAAACTTTCATAACTCATTACGAACCTCCGTTTTCAAGTTTTGCAATAGCGCCTGCTGCAATGCCTTCGAGTTCTTCGATTAATTCAAACTCTTTGTGATGCGGCAGAACTACTTTTCTGTTTTTTCCTATTCTTTTTAGTCCTGATGCGATATCTTTTAAATCACTCAGAACGTCGTTTGTATTTTCCATAATGTGCAAATTCAAAAGACCATTGTAAAGTAATAATTTATTGGAAAACAATTTTTAATGGATAAAGAAACCGTCAATAGCCTAGTTTCAGAAGCTCAGCACATTGCTGAGAATGCTGGAAATCTGATTATGACCTTTTTTGATGAATTAGCTGAAGAAGAGGTGGAATACAAAGCTGATCAATCTCCGGTTACCTTAGCCGATAAAGCAGCTAACAAACAAATCGTCGATGAATTAATCAATTTAGATGACTCTATTCCTATTATCTCAGAGGAAGGCTTAGCTCAAAATCTAGATAACGCCGATATCTTTTGGCTGGTGGATCCTTTAGATGGAACCAAAGAATTTATTAACGGATCACAAGAGTTTACCGTCAATATTGCGCTTATTAATAAAGGTGAGCCAGTTCTGGGTGTTATTCATCAACCTCCAGCTAATATCACGACATTTGGCAGCCAAGAGACCGGTGCTTTTATTGCTGGGGATGATGAAGAGTTATCCGCCAGCACACCAGAGAATTCATGCATGCTTGCAGTTAGCAAACGCCATAGCTCGGGAGAAGAAACTAAATTTGCCTTGTTTCTTCAGGATAAATTTGAAGAAATGAGGACCATTGGTCTTGGATCCTCATTGAAATTTAATGCCATTGCTCAAGGTTCAGCGCATATATATTCCCGATTTGGTAGGACTTTTCAGTGGGATATTGCTGCTGGGCACGCTATTTTAAGGTCAGCAGGGGGTGAAGTAGTGGATTTACATGGAAAGCCAATTTCTTACAAAAATGACCCAAATCAGCCAATAAATGGATTTTTTGCCGTTTCTGATATAGACTATTGGCAAGGAATAATCAACGAATTCAATAACTTATAAAACTTATATCTTTATTCTAATTACTAATATTTTGTCATTTTCACAAAATAGGAGTTAAAATTCCGCACCTATGGGCAAAGAATTGCAATCAATGGACATTTCAGCACCAGGTCAGAACCTGGAGGCCTACCTTAATTCCATTCAAAACATAGCTATTCTCTCACCAGAAGAGGAGCGTAAATTAGCAGAAGATCTTTACTACAGAGAGGATCTAGAAGCTGCTAGGCAACTCGTAATGGCGCATCTAAGGTTTGTTGTGCATATTGCTAGAGGCTATTCAGGTTACGGTTTGCCTCAAGCAGATCTTATCCAAGAAGGTAACGTTGGTTTGATGAAAGCTGTCCGAAAGTTCAATCCTGAAGTGGGCGTTAGGTTGATTTCATTTGCTGTGCATTGGATTAAATCAGAAATACACGAATACGTTTTGAAAAATTGGAAAATAGTTAAGGTAGCTACCACCAAGGCCCAAAGAAAATTATTTTTCAATCTTAGAAATAAAAAGAAAGATATCACTTGGTTAAGTGAAGATGATGTCAAAATGATATCCAACGAGCTTGACGTCAAGGAAGATACGGTGCGGGAAATGGAGCAAAGGATGTCCTCTCATGACGTTTCTTTTGATCCTTACTCAGCAGATGATAGCGAAGAGGGGAATACTTACAGTCCGGCTGATTATTTAACAAACGAAGACTCTGATCCAATGGAAATCGTTGAGAAAGAGGATTTTGCTAGAGATCAAATCAATCAACTGCAAAACGCAATATCTGACTTAGATGAAAGAAGTCAATTGATCCTTAAAGAACGTTGGTTAACCGATGACAAGCCCACTCTTCATGAGTTGGCTGACAAGTATGGAATCAGCGCTGAACGAATTCGCCAAATTGAAAAGAAAGCCATGGAAAAGATCAGAACTAATATAAACTGATCTTATTCATGAACGACATTCAAGTTAGCATTAACGCCGAATCAAAAAAAATTCCCGAGAACCTCAATATTCCTCAGCTGCTTAACTTTTTAGAGCTCAAAGATGATCTGCTTGTGGTTGAACTAAACGAGGAAGTGGTTATGCGAGCAGATTGGGAGACGACAACAGTTGGAGAAGGCGACAAACTAGAAATAGTCAAAGCCATTGGAGGAGGTTAATGTCCGATTCATTCAGAATTGGAGTTCGTGAATTTCAGTCTCGCCTCATGGTTGGCACAGGAAAATACGCCAACGACCAATTGGCAATTGATGCTATCAGAGAATCCGGAGCGGATATCGTCACCATGGCAATTCGCAGAGTAAACCTGGGTCAAAATAAAGATGAAAGTAATATTCTCGAACTGATCTCGCCAGATGAATTTACTATCTTGCCTAATACTGCTGGATGTTACACGGCAGACGAGTCGGTGAGAACATGTAAATTAGCGCGTGAGTTATTAGGCGGCCACAGCTTGGTTAAATTAGAAGTCATTGGCGATAAAAATACTTTACTGCCCGATATGCCAGAAACATTAAAAGCAGCAAAGGACCTTGTTAAAGAAGGCTTTGAGGTGATGGTTTATTGCACCGATGACTTTGATTACTCAATTGCGTTAGAAGATGCTGGTTGCGTTGCAGTGATGCCTTTAGCCGCTCCCATAGGATCTGGAAGAGGAATAGAGAACCCACAGGCAATTGAAGCAATTGTTAAAAGAATTCAAGTCCCAGTCATTGTTGATGCTGGCATTGGAACCGCTTCAGATGCAACTTTGGCAATGGAGTTAGGTTGCGACGGAGTCTTATTGAATACGGCGATTGCAGGAGCTCGAAATCCAGTCTTAATGGCAGCAGCAATGCGACAAGCTGTCAAAGCAGGTAGGTCTGCCTATCTTGCTGGCCGCATGCCCAAATCTGATCAGGCCACTGCCAGTTCACCTATAGAAGGAGTTATTAACTCTTGAGATCTATAAGAAGCTTTGCCAAAGCAAGGTCGAGACTCTCCGCTAATCATAAAAAAATTTTAAACCAAGAGAATGATTTCCTTTTTTCGGCGAACACCAAGTTAGCTTTCGAAGAAACATTAAGAAGCACTAATAATAAGATTCTTGAAATTGGTTTTGGCGAAGGAGATTCTCTTTTTGAAATGGCTGTAAACAATCCAGATCTTAACTTTTTTGGTATAGAAGTTTATGAAACCGGCGTCGCAAGAACTTGTTCAAAAATAGAGGAGTCTGGCATTAAAAATTTGAAAATATATTTAGGCGATGTTGTCGACTTAATTCTGGATAAAGATATCGAGACAACATTTGATTTGCTCTTATTTCTCTTTCCCGATCCTTGGCATAAAAGAAAACATAATAAAAGACGTCTTCTTAGTTCACATAATTTAAAAAAATTTCGAAGTTATCTTTCTAAAAAAGGATTTATTTTTTTTCGCACTGACTGGCAAGAATACGCAGATTCTGTCAAAAAAATTTGTAATGATCAGAAAGTAGAATTTCAAGATTTAGAAAAGTTATCTCTTCTTAACCAGCTGATCCTTACTAAATACCAAAGGAAGGGAATTGAAGCAGGCAGATCAATTACATCACTTCTCTTTAAGTAATTTATTCAAAAGAATCTTGGTTGCTTTAGCCCTATGACTGTTTTTGTTTTTATAACCTTTGCCTAATTCAGCAAGGGTTTTGTTTTCTTCAGAGATATAAAAAATTGGATCATATCCAAAACCATCTTTACCTTTAGAGTCTCTGGCTATCTCGCCTTCAAGTCTCCCTTCTGCAGATAGGGGACTTTCACTTGAATTGGGATCGAAGAAAACCAGGCAGGCGACAAAAGCAGCATTTCTTAGCGTTTCATTTTCTAAAGATTCTAATAATTTTAAATTGTTTTCAGCATCGCTTGAATTTTCACCTGCATAACGAGCAGATTTAATACCCGGCGCTCCGTTTAAAAAGTCTACACAAAGACCTGAGTCATCAGCTATTGCTGGATAACCCGAAATAGTTGCTGCATGCTTTGCTTTGATCAGTGCGTTTTCATAGAAAGTTGCACCGTCTTCGATGGGACTATTAATTCCTAGATCTTCTAGAGAATAAAACTGCCAATTCAAAGGCGCTAATAGGGTTTCAAATTCTTTTAGTTTTCCTTGATTAGAGGTGGCTATGACAACTTTCAATTCCTGGCCTTAACTCTGTAAAGAGCAATTTCGGTTAAGAGGTTAGGGGCAACTTTCATAAACGATTGTTCTTCTCCATCAAAACTTAAAAGTTGTCTGTCAAGAATGTCTGCGCCATGATCAACGCATAACTTTTCAAAATCCTTTAAAGAGCATAAGTGTATGTTTGGTGTTGAATACCAATCATGCGGAAGTGCAGAAGATACCGGCATAGTGCCGCCAAAAATAAGCTGTAAGCGACATCGCCAATTTGCAAAGTTGGGAATACTGATTATTGCCTCTTTACCTATTCTGATAATTTCTTCTAGAGCAACTTCAGGCTTTCTTAATGCTTGAATTGATTGACTCATAATGACTGCATCAAAACTTTGATCTTGAAAGTTACTTAAACCCGAATCAATATCTTGATCAATAACGCTGACGTCCTTTTGTAAACATTTTTGAATTTTTTGATGATCTATTTCTAGACCTAAACCTTTTACTTGATTATTTTCTTTTAGAAATGCTAAGAGTGAGCCATCACCGCATCCTAGATCAAGGACTCTGCCATTAGTATTGATAAACTTACCTATTAACTTATTCATTTTTATCTAAGAATGTCTCTATTGCACTATCGTATGTTTCGCTTGGCATTAAAAAAGCATCATGACCATGCGGTGAATCTATTTCTAAAAAGGAGACGTCTTTTTCAGCTTCAATAAAAGCATTAGCTAACTCTCTGGATCTTTCTGGTGAAAATCGCCAGTCGGATGAAAATGCGATAAGAAGAGTTTTCGCAGTAACTGATTTTAGAGTTTTGGCCAAATCACCTTCATGAGACTCAGCAGGATCAAAATAGTCTAAAACTTTAGTCATAAGCAGGTAAGTATGCGCATCAAATCTATTAGAAAAACTTTCGCCTTGATACCTTAGATAACTTTCTACTTCGAACTCGACATCGTAGGAGAAATTCACTTCGCCTTTTTTCATATCTCGCCCAAATTTCTCTCGCATTGCATCATCTGAGAGGTAAGTAATGTGACCAAGCATTCTTGCCAGCCCTAAACCCGTCTTCGGAAGCTTATCCTCAGAGTTATAGTTGGGATCAGCCAAGATGGCTTGCCTAGCTATTTCATTAAAAGCAATGTTCTGAGCGCTCAACTTAGCCGCTGCGGCTATTACCACAATTTTTTTAACAAGGTCGGGGAAATCTATGGACCATTGTAAAGCTTGCATGCCGCCTAGACTGCCGCCAACAACAGCATACCAATAGGGCAGTCCAAGATGAGTACGCAACAAATCTTGGCTTTTGACCCAGTCTCCAACTGTGACCATCGGGAAGGAGGAGCCATAAGCCATATTATTTTCTGGATTAATGGAATTTGGACCTGTGCTACCGTGGCAGCCGCCTAAATTATTACAACCAACAATGAAATACTTATTCGTATCAAACGCTTTGTTTGGACCGACCATATCGTCCCACCAGCCTTTTTTATTGTCTTCACTCAACCCTGCTACGTGATGATTGCCGCTGAGGGCATGACAAATGAGAATAGCGTTATCTTTAGCTTCATTTAATTCTCCGTAGGTTTGATAAACCATTTCAAATCCTTGAAGGGTTTTGCCTGATTTCAAAGAAAAAGAATCTTTATGCATAAAACTCTTTGTTTCTACTCGACCTAGTGAATCGTTTGACATTATATGAACCGAGGTAATTCTAAGTTTGCGCCTAGAGTTAGAAGAATTCTATCGATCTGTATTAAGAGAAAAAATACAATGATCGGTGAAAAGTCTATTCCTGAGAATGAAGTAAATCTCTGAAAAGGCAACAGCAAAGGTTGCGTAAGACCATGACATATATTCAGAAAGGAATTATTTGACATAGGCGCCAACCAACTGGCAAATATTGAGATAAACAAACTATATCTAATTATTTGCGAGGCCATATATAAAGAGCCAATGGCTGCCCAAGATAAAGCATCTACTGTGTTGAAGATCTGGTCGGCACTAAAAATCAAATTAAACAGTCCGAATTTAGCCACAATCACCAAAGCCAATGCAGACAAATCTATTCCAAACAAAATAGGTAAAACAAATCTAAAAGGTTTAAGGAAGGGTTCCAAATACTTAAAGGAATTCGAAACGATCGGATTATTAAAACTTAATTGAAACAATCTAAAGAGCAGATACAGCAAAAAAATAGCCGAAAAAAAATTTACCAATGCTATGAGAAAAAAGTTATTAGCCATTTTAATCGTTTAGTTTTTTTGATCTTTCAATTGCATTATTGATTGCTTGTGAAATGATCTCATTAATTCCAGCAGACTTCATTGTATTTAAAGCTTCTTCTGTAACTCCTTTTTTCGAAGCAACCTTATTTTGAACTTCAGCAAATCCAGCTGACTCATTCTCTTGAAGCAATTCTCCTGCAGTGAACATGACAGATGCTAGGTCTTTATCGGACATGGATAAACCGTTATCTGCTGCAAGTTTACTCATTGTTTCTGCTACAAGAGCAAAATAAGCTGGCCCAGCTCCGTAAATAGCTGTGAATGCATCAATGTCTTTCTCTTCCAATACATAAGTGCTGCCTAACTCAGAAATAATCACTTCGGTTTGATCAACCAATGCCTTATCTCCCATTTCCGCTATAGCGATGGGCCCGTTTTTAAAACCAATTCCAAGTGATGGCATGGTTCTCACGATATTTTTATAACCGCCTGCCAGATCGATAAGCTTACTTCTTGAGATGCCAGCAACAAAAGAAATCACTAATTGGTTCTGTAATTGCGAGGCAATGCTAGAAAGAACCTCTGCTGTTACATTTGGCTTTACAGTTATAAAAATAACATCGCATTTTTTTGTTAAATCTATAGTTTCTAACTTTTTTGCAGCTAGGTTTTCCGCGGCTTGATTAATGGAAAGGTTTGAATAAAAAATATTATAAGAACCGGACAAAGTTTTAATTGCCTGTAAAGCTAAGTTTCCGCATCCTATAAACCCTATGTTTTGTTTATTCATCGTTTACCAAATATCGATTCTCCAACTCTGATCATGGTTGATCCGTGCTTAATGCCAAACTCAAAGTCTTGTGAGGTCCCCAATGAAAGTTCATTGGCAGGAGAATAATAATTTTTGAGTTGATCGCTAAGCTTATTCATTTTCTCATATTCTTTTTCATTAATCTTTCCATCTATTGGAGGTGAAGGAAGCGCCATCAAACCTTTAAGTTCTAAGCATTTCGATTCAATAACAATCTCCGCCAGTGGCATCAGGTCGCTTTCACTTATGCCCGACTTACTCTTTTCTTCACTGACATTAACCTGAATTAAAACTTTGAGATTTTGACCAGCAGTATCCAGTGCATTAACTATTTTTGCCCTATCAATTGTATGCACCCAAGAAAAATATTGAGCTATTTGCGAACTTTTTTTTGATTGAATGTTGCCAATGAAATGCCAATCTATTTCTTTTGAATTAATGGATGAAATCTTTTCAACCGATTCTTGCAGATAATTTTCTCCAAAGTTAGTTAACCCACAATGATGAGCTGCTGCGATTAAATCAGTGCTTTTCTTTTTTGAAACCGCAATTAACTTTATCTCTTCTAAAGATCTGCCCGCTTGAGCTGCAGCAGATTTTATTTTGTCGTTAATTTTTGCAATATTGTCTGAAATATCCATTACATTTTTTCAGGTGCAACTATCCCTAAAATACCTAATCCATCATTAATCACTGCTTTTGTTGCCAAAGAAACAGCAATCCTTGCATTTCTTGAATTATCATCTTTATCCAAGATTGGGTGAGAGTTGTAAAACGAATGAAAGATAGCCGCCAAGTCTCTAAGGTAAAAACATAATGAATGGATTTCTCTTTTATCAAAACATCGCTCAAGAGTTTGCTGGTAACTGTTAATTTGTGAAACAAGTTCATTCTCTTTATCAGAAGATAAAGATGATAGGGCTCTAAAACCTTCTGAATTGGAATAATTAAAACCCCTTTCTGGCAACTCTTTCATCAAGCTGCAGATTCGGGCATGAGCATATTGAATATAGTAAACAGGATTATCTTTATTTTTCTTTTTAGCAAGCTCAATATCAAACTCAAGCGTTTGATCTGATCTTCTTTCTAAAAAGAAATACCTTACAGCATCTACACCCACCTCATCGATAAGTTTCCTTAAGGTCACAAACTCACCTGATCTTGTAGACATAGCAACTTTATTTTTTCCTCTTATTAAAGAAACAAATTGTATAAAAATTGTTTTAAGTTTCTTGCTGTCGTAGCCGAGACCATTTAATGATGCATTTATTCTGGGTAGATAGCCATGATGGTCTGACCCCCATAGATTTATCATTTCATCAAATTTTCTATCAAATTTATTTTTATGATAAACCAGATCAGAAGCAAAATATGTTGGTGCTTCATTCTCTCTAATTAAAACCCTATCTTTTTCATCTCCAAAATCCGTTGATTTATACCAAATAGCTCCATCTTTATTGTAACTAAGATCTTTTTTACTCAGAAAATTGAGAGTCTTATGAAATTCTGATTTTTTTGAGTCTTTAAAAAGACTTGATTCAAAAAAGAAATCATCATGGAACGTATTGAATTCCTTTAGGTCTGTCTTGATGCCATCTAAAATATTTGTGAGAGCGAATTTTCCTAACTCTTCAAAATCAGATAACTCTTTTTTTGCCAAAATGAGCCAATCATCAAAATTTGTTGGTAGTTTTTTTGGAAGAGTGAATTCGTATTTATTTTTTTTATCTTTTTTCAGATCACTTGCAAGAGTTTTCAAATAGTCCCCTTGATAGCACTCTTTAGGTAATTTTATTCTATCTCCGCCGAGAGATAGATAATTCAGCAAAAGACTCAGGCCGAGAGTCTCTATCTGCAATCCCTGATCGTTTACGTAATATTCTTGTGTAACTTCACTTCCTGCTTTAGATAAAAGGTTTGCTAAAGCTGAACCCAATGCAGCTCCTCTTCCGTGTCCAATATGAATGGGCCCAGTTGGATTGCTTGAAACATATTCAATTAATATTTTCTGTTTAGTTTTGCCTTTAATTAAGAAGGGCTCCTCTTGTTCTAAACATTCTTGAATAAAAATATATTTTTGCTCGGAGGTTAAATAAAAATTTAAGAATCCTGCTCCTGCAATCTCAATTTTGGTTATCCAGTCATTTTTTGTAAGGTTCGTGATTAATTTTTCAGCTATCTGTCGAGGATTATCTTCAGAATTAGCAGCAAGTTTCATGCAAATATTAGAAGTCCAATCTCCAAACTCCAGATTTTTGGGTTCGAAAACCTCAATTTGGGATGCCTTTGTGACTCCTTTAAGATTTGATGACTTTATTTCTTCATAAAGAAGGTTTTGAATATCTTCTTTCAATCTTTCGCTCTACTTTGATATTCGCCAGTTCTGGTATCAATTTTAAGGATATCTCCAATCTCAATAAATAACGGGACTTTTACTTCAACACCATTTTTAAGGATGGCTGGTTTCGTTGCTCCTGTAGCAGTATCTCCTTTAAATCCAGGCTCAGTTTCAGTTACTTCCATTTCAACAAACGTATCGAGCTCAACAGATAAAGGCGAACCTTCAAATAATAAGACTTCATAAGACTCACCTTCTTCCATCCATTGAATTGAGTCGCCAAGATCACCTTTAGAGAAAGTTTCTTGATCGAAACTATTATTATTCATCATTACAACTTCTTCGCCGCTTTCGTACAAAAATTGCATGGGTATATTCTCAAGATCAGCCTTTTCAAGCGACTCCCCGGTTTTGTATGTTTTTTCCCATACTCTATTGGATTTTAAATTTTTGAATTTCACACGCATTACTGCTTGCCCTTTGCCGGGTTTATGGAATTCATGTTCTAGAATCTCGCAAGGATCCCCTTCAACAATAAGTTTTAATCCATTTTTGAACTCATTCGTACTGATCGAAGCCATAGTGAATTTTACATTAGAGTGACAAATAATTTCATAGATAGATGTTGATTTTTTAATTGAATTCCAATAAAAGAAAAACTAATAAGTTTGTTGCTTTGATAAGTTATTCTTACTAAAGTAGATAACGAAAAAAATCCGCCCAGCAAAAATTTAATTATTAATTTTTGTTGGCTTTCTTATAGGGAGATGAAATGTTTAGTAAAACAGTTAAAAAGTTAAAAGTTACTGTCTTTATTATTGCCTTTTCTTTTTCAGGAGCACTTCTTGCACAGCTTCAACCAGTTCTTCAAGTCAATGATGAAAGAACGGAAAGAGCTGCAACTTCTCAATCTGCCATCGATGGTTTTCAAGATAAAACCGATAAATTATCCGCTGAATACAAAATAGTTAGTAAGCAAATTGAGGGGCTAAAAGTTTACAACGCACAAAAAAGAAAACAAATAAAAAGACAAGTTGAAAGAATGGAAGAAATAGAAACAACCATGAAAGATGCATCGGTTCTTCAAAGACAAATTCCACCCTTATCAAGAAGAATGTATGAAGGTCTAAAAAGCTTCATCTCTTTGGATTTACCATTCAGACTTGGCGAAAGAGAAGAAAGATTATCATTTATTCAGAAAGCTTTAGATAACCCAACCGTTTCTCCCGCGGAGCAATTAAGACAGGTTCTTGAAGGTTACACAGTTGAATCTGAATATGGAATGAAAATGGATACCTATAAAGACACAATCACTATTGATGGCCAAGACCGAGAAGTAAATATTCTTCGGGTCGGAAGATTAGTTTTGGCTTATCAAACATCAGATCTTGACCAGACTGGGGTATGGAATAAAGAGACAAATACATGGGATGAATTGCCGTCTAGATATAGAAATCCTGTAAAAAATGGAATTCGTATTGCCCAAAAACTTCAAACCGTTAACATCCTAGAGATGCCAATTCCAGCAGCTGAGGTAGTCCAATGAAAAAACTAATATTGATTTTTATCGTTGGGTTATTTTTAAATCCACTTTTTTCTCAAGAAGAGGATAAACCAGAATCTGCAGCGGCTACTCTTGATGAGTTATTGGAACTTGTTAAACAAGGAAGGTTTGCTGAATCAGAAGAAGCATCAGAAAGAGAAGACAGATTTAGAACTGAAAGAAACAGACAGCAAAAACTTTTAACGGATGCTAAAGCTGAAAGGGCACGTTTAGAGAGAATAGCTGAAGAATTAGAAGCTCAATTCGAAGCCAATGATGCAAAGCTTGTGGTGCTTGAAGAACAACTTAAAGAAAGACTTGGTTCCCTATACGAAATGTTTGGACATTTGCAAAGTACGGCAAGTGACTCTTTAGCAAGGTTCGAAGAATCAATTACAGCTGCTCAATTTGGTAAAGACAGAGAAGTATTCCTCTCTGATCTAGCTAAAAAAATGAGCGAAGGTGTTTCTTTAGCATCAATTCCAGAATTAGAAAGACTTTGGTTCGAGTTGTTAAGAGAGCTAGAAGCTTCTGGATCGGTCGAAAAATTCAACGCAACAGTTGTCGATAATAACGGAAATGCAACTGAAGAGGATGTTGTTAGGGTTGGGACCTTTAATGCCGTTGCTGAAGGTAGTTACTTAAGTTACTTAAAAACAAGAGGAGCTTATGAAGTTCTTCCAAGACAACCAGCAAGATATACCGGCGGTACATATGATCTATTCGATGAGAGTTCTGGATTTGTGCAATTTGGTGTTGATCCAACAGGACCTCAAGGCGGTACCTTGCTTTCTAATTTAATAACACTTCCAACTTTTAGTGAAAAAATTGCTCAAGGAAGATTTGTTGGTTACTTGATTCTTGTGCTGTTAGCTATATCTGCGGCAGTATTCATATGGCGTTTTTACATTTTATACGGTGTAAGAAGAGGAGTTAACGCCGAGGCTGCAGGAAAAGGTTCTGGAAACAATGCACTATCAAGAGTTATGAAAGTAGCTGAAGAAGCAAAAGATGCCGATACGGAAACTTTAGAACTTAAAATGGCTGAACAAATCCTTGCAGAAAGACCGGCTATAGAAGCTTACATTTGGGTCGTTAAATTAATCGCTGCAGTTGCTCCGCTCCTAGGATTATTTGGAACAATCATTGGTATGATTAATACTTTCCAAGCAATTACCTTGTTTGGAACAGGTGATCCAAAAACTATGGCTAGTGGTATTTCAGAAGCGCTTGTCACAACCTGGTTAGGATTAATGTGTGCTATACCATCTGTCTTCATGGCAGCTATCCTTGCTAATTATTCAAAAGGTATTTTGTCTATCATCGAAGAACAAAGTACTGGAATGGTTGCTGCAAGATCTGAAGGAAAAGCCTAGCGTTTGGATATGAGTTGGTTTTACGATCTTCAAGACCTTCTTTTCGAGTTTCTTGAAAAAGGGGGTCCTGTAGTTCTTCTAATAGGAGTCCTCATTATGGTCATGTGGATTCTCATCTTTGAGAGACTATGGTTTTTCAGATTCTCAAAACCTCAACTTATTCAAGATGCACGAGAACAATGGGATCAGGTAAGATCTGAGAATGGCGGACCTGGAAGAAAATCTTGGGAAGGTCATATGATAAGAAGTATGCTTATTTCTCAGGCAAGCTCATCAATCAATTCAAATATAGATCTCATAAAAGTATGCACAGCCGTTGCTCCTTTATTTGGATTATTTGGAACAATCACCGGAATGATGGAAGTTTTCCATATTCTTGCTGTCACAGGTGGTGGAGATGCCAAGGCTATGGCAGGTGGAGTAGCTAGATCTACAATACCAGCAATGGCAGGTTTATTTGCTTCCATCCCAGCCTTATTAGCTCTGAGATCTATTGATCAAGCAGCTAAAAAGAACATAGAGATTCTTACAGAAAGATTAACTTATGATAAAAAATTTGATGTAATTTAAAGAGGATAAATAATGAGAAGAGCACCTATCAGCCAAGCGGTAGCAGAAGAAGAAGAAATAAATATTACACCTATGTTGGATGTAGTATTCATCTTGCTAATTTTCTTTATTGTCACAGCAAACTTTATCAA
>JAOIOC010000009.1 GCA_028140145.1 SAR86 cluster bacterium
GAGTGAAAAAGATGTTGACTGGCAGCTGCATATATATGGCGACTCTATGCATTCTTTTACAAATCCAGAAGCAAATAATCCAGACTTTGGGACAGTTTATTCAAAAGAGGCTGATAGAAGGTCTTGGATGTTGTTGATGGATTTTCTTGAAGAGGTCTTCTCATAAATGCATTCCTCAGAAGTTAGAAAAAAATTTATTGATTTTTTTTCTTCTAAAGGACACCAAATAGTCGAAAGTTCTAGCGTTTTACCGTTAGATGATCAAACCCTTTTATTCACTAATTCTGGCATGAACCAGTTTAAAGATGTCTTTCTAGGTGCAGAAAAAAGAGACTACTTAACTGCAACTTCGGCCCAAAGATGCATTAGGGCTGGCGGTAAACATAACGACCTAGAAAACGTTGGGTATACCTTAAGACACCATACTTTTTTTGAAATGTTAGGAAACTTTAGTTTTGGAGACTATTTCAAAAAAGAAGCGATCAAATATGCCTGGGAACTGTTAACTGAAATTTACAAAATTTCACCTGAAAAACTATGGATAACTGTTCATATAGAAGACCAAGAATCAGAAAAGATTTGGTTAAATGAAATCGGAATCCAACCAGATCGAATTTCAAAGCTAGATGACGATAATTTCTGGTCAATGGGGGACACAGGACCCTGCGGGCCTTGCAGCGAAATATTTTATGATCATGGAGAGGCATTTTCAGGAGAGTCACCCGCAGAAGGCGTTGATACTGGAGATAGATTTGTTGAAATATACAATCTGGTCTTCATGCAGTTCAATAGGAGCCCTGATGGGGAACTTTCTCCCTTGCCCAAACCATCCGTTGATACCGGCATGGGCCTTGAAAGAATCACGGCGGTGTTGCAAGGCATTAACGACAACTATGAAACTGATCTGTTCAAAGATTTAATAAAAAAAATAGCATCGAACTTGGGTGCACAAAATCTTGAAAATCCATCTCTTAGAGTTATCGCAGATCATTTAAGATCTAGTTCTTATTTGATAGCTGATGGCCTTTCCATTTCTAATGAAGGCAGGGGTTACGTCCTTAGAAGAATCATAAGAAGAGCTTTGAGGCACGCATATAAGTTGAATCCTGATTATGAAAAACCTCTTTCAGGTCTTGTGAAGGAGTTAGTATCCCAAATGGGAAAAGAGCACGCTCTTTTAAGTAAAAATAAAAAAATCATAGAAAAAACCATAGAAAAAGAAGAACAACAGTTCTCCCTAACTCTAAGAAATGGTATGCGCATTTTTGAGGATGAGACACCGAAGGATGTAAATGAAGTATCTGGTGAACTCGCTTTCAAACTTTATGATACTTTTGGATTTCCCCTAGACATGACCATAGATCTTGCAAGGGAAAAAAATATTTCAGTAAACATAAAGGAGTATGAGGAACTAATGGAACAACAGAGAGATCTTGCGAAAGCTTCATCTAATTTTGATTCTCTGATGCCATCATCAATTTCCTTAGATAAGCCAACTAACTTTATCGGATATGACAAAAGCAAATGTAAATCTAAAGTTCTAAAGATTTTTGTAAATCAAATAGAGCAAGAAACATTAGAGAGCGATTCAGATGCAATATTAATTTTAAATAAAACACCTTTTTATGCTGAGTCAGGAGGTCAAGTTGGCGATCAAGGTTGTATTTCAGGTGAAGACTTCATTTTTGAAGTAAAAGATACTCAAAAGGTAGGAGATCAATTTATTCACATTGGTAATTTGGAAAAAGGAATCCTTAAAGTTGGAAGTCAATGCGAGAGTTCTATTAACCTTGATAGAAGGAATAAAATTATTAGAAATCATTCAGCTACTCATCTGCTTCATTCTGCACTCAGAAATGTATTGGGAGAACATGTCGAGCAAAAAGGCTCCTTAGTTTCCGATAAATATTTTAGATTTGATTTTACTCACGATGCTGCTTTAAAAATTGAAGAAGTACAACAAATTGAAAATTTAGTTAATGAAACAATTAGAAATAATATCTCTACTAAAATAGAAACTATGAGCTTTAAGAAGGCTCAAGAAAAAGGAGCGCTGGCTTTTTTTGGAGACAAATATGGAGATCAAGTGCGCGTACTTTCGATTGGCGGAAACTTTTCTGTTGAACTATGCGGTGGAACTCATGTTGATTCAGCAGGGGATATTGGTTTTGTAAAAGTAACTAGTGAATCAAGTATTTCATCAGGCGTCAGAAGAATTGAAGCTTGCAGTGGAAAAGATGCGGAAGATTTCTCAAATAAATTTCAAAATTCTGGGCAAGAAGCAATGAGGCTTTTGAACGTGAATGAAGAGGGTCTTATTTCAAAAATTAAAGAGTTGATGGAAAAGAACAGTGAGTTAGAAAAATCGATTAAATCATCACAACAAAAAGAATTAGGCGAAGTAATAAAGAGCCTTGAACAGGATATTATTCAAATTAATTCTTATAAAGTTATCTTAAAGGAATTTGAAGGAATTAACTTAGGTTCAGCAAGATCTTTCATAGATGAACTAAAAAATAAAAATGAAAACTTAATTTGTGTTCTTGCTTCGAAAGATGGAGATAAATCAAGCTTATTGGTTTCATCTTCAAAATCAATTCCAAAAGATGTTTTCAGTTCAAATGATTTGTTACAATCCCTCGCTTCACTGATAGGCGGTAAAGGCGGAGGTAAACCAGATCATGCACAAGCAGGCGGTAGTCAAGTTAAAAACTTTGAAAAAGTTTTTTCTGAAGCTACAAAATATATTCAAAATCTTTAAAAGGCATGAGTAACATTATTGTCCAAAAATTTGGAGGGACATCTGTTGCTAGCCCTAAAAGAATTGAAGCAGTTGCCAAGATTGTTGGTCAGGAAATTGACTCAGGTAATCATGTCGCTGTTGTTGTTTCAGCCATGGCAGGCGAAACAAATAGACTGATTGATCTGGCTAAGAAAATTCAAAAGAAACCTGATCCTCGAGAATTTGATGCTGTTGTTTCTTCTGGAGAGCAAGTTTCCGCAGCGTTGCTTGCCATGTCTCTTAAAAAGAAAGGTTATAACTCAAGATCTTACAATGCCTTTCAGATGGGGTTTAAAACGGATTCCTCCTTTGGAAGAGCAAGAATTAGAAAAGTCTCAGAGGAAATTCTTCAAGATGTATTAGAAAAAAATATTGTTCCTGTAATCACAGGATTTCAAGGGTTCGATGATGAAAATAACATTACTACCTTAGGAAGGGGCGGTTCGGACACCTCTGCAGTAGCAATTGCAGTTTCTTTAAATGCTAAGGAGTGTCAGATTTATACTGATGTAGATGGGGTATTTACAACCGATCCAAATATTTACGATAAAGCTAGGAAACTTGATCATTTAACATACGAAGAAATGTTGGAACTTTCTTCTTTAGGAGCTAAAGTTTTACAAATAAGATCTGTGGAATTTGCAAGTAAATACAAATTACCTTTGAGAGTCTTATCAAGTTTTGGGTCAAACGGAGGAACTTTGATAAATAGTAACGATAATTTAGAAGAGGCTGTAGTATCAGGAATTGCGTTTACTTCAAATGAAGCAAAAATAACCATCAGAAAAGTTCCAGACATTCCAGGAGTTGCCGCAAAAATACTTTCTCCCATAAGCGATGCTGGAATTGAGGTAGATGTAATTGTCCAAAACGTAGCATCCGATAACACAACCGACTTCACTTTCACAGTGCATAAAGACTTTGCGGATGAAACTTCAAAAATTTTAGAAAAGTTACGTAAAGAGTTAGGTAGCGGTGAAATCGAAGTTGATCTAGATATTTGCAAAGTATCCGTTGTTGGAAACGGAATGAAGTCTCACGCAGGTGTAGCAAGTAAAATGTTTGGAGCCTTGGCAGATGAGGCAATAAATATCGAAATGATTTCAACCTCAGAGATTAAAATCTCAGTTGTTCTTGAAGAAAAGTATAAGGAACTTGCTGTAAGAACCCTTCACGATGCCTTTGAGTTAGATAAGAATTAATTTATTGCACAATAGAAATCATATTGATAATCTCACTCTAGAGGAGATTCACTATGGAAAATACTTTTGACTATGTTGTTGTAGGAGCTGGAAGCTCCGGCTGTGTAATGGCAAACAGATTAAGTGAGGACGGTACTAGTACCGTTCTTATTCTTGAGGCAGGAGGCAAGGACACAAATATGTTCATTCATATGCCTTCTGGATACTCGCAAATTGTTCCTACCAAGAATGATAGTAATTATGGTTTTGAGACTGAACCAGAAGCTACAACTAATAATAGGCCTTTATACTGGCCAAGAGGAAAAGGTTGGGGCGGTTCATCTTCGATAAATGCAATGATTTATATCCGAGGCCATTCTTATGATTATGACTTATGGCGACAACAAGGAAATGAAGGTTGGTCTTACGATGATGTGCTTCCTTATTTCAAAAAGGCAGAAAATTTTCATGGCGATGGCGATGAAGAGTTTCATGGATATGAAGGTCCTCTTCATGTCAAAAAATCTGATAGAGATGATGATTTATTACTAGAAAAATTCATAGAGGCTGGTCAACAAGCTGGGTTTCCCTACACAAGAGACTTCAATGGAAAGGAACAGGAGGGTGTTTCAAGATACGAACATACCATTAATGATACTTCTAGAGGGCCAAGGAGATGGAGCTCAGCTCAAGCTTATCTGCATCCCGCATTAGAAAGAGAGAATTTAAGCAACGAAATCAATGTAACAGTTGATAAGTTGATAATGGATGGAAAAAAAGTAAAAGGCATTGAGTACATAAACAAGAAAGGTGAAAGAAAATCATGTTTTGCCAACAAAGAGGTTATTTTATCTGCAGGTGCTCTCGGTTCCCCTCTTATTTTGATGAGAAGCGGGATTGGAGATCCAAACGATATAACAAAACATGGCATAGACTTAGTGCACGAATTGAAAGGGGTTGGAAAAAATATGCAAGATCACTATGGTGTGACTAGTTCATTTTATGCTATTAAACCAGTTACCCTTCATAGATCGGTATCATGGATCAAAACTCAGATAGCAGGAATTAAATACTTATTGTTTGGCACAGGTGATGCTGCTTACCCTCCTTGCAGCGGAGGAGGATTTATAAAATCAAGTCCAGAAAAAGATTTACCAGATACTCAGCTTCATTATGTTTCTATTCAAGGTGAAGATCAGCATTTTAGAACCGGGGTGACCAAAGAGCATGGTTTTTCATGCATTGCTTATATTTGTAGGCCGCAAAGCAGGGGTTATTTGACTCTGAAAAGTGCTGATCCTGAAGATGAACCTCTTTTATATCCAAATTACCTTTCTGAAGAGGAGGACGTAATTGATCTTAGAAATGCTCTGAGAGAAACAAGAAGGATATTGATGCAACCAGCATTTGATGAATTCAGAGGAGATCCTGTGAAACCAGGACCAGAAATTAATATTGATGATGATGAAGAATTAGATAACTGGATAAGAGAAAACGGAGAAACACTTTATCATCCAGTGAGTACATGCAAGATGGGTAATGATGAAATGAGCGTTGTCGATGATGATCTTAAAGTTCATGGTATTGATGGATTGAGAGTGGTAGATGCATCTATAATGCCTACGCTCATAGCTGGAAATACTAATGCTCCGGCAATTATGATCGCTGAAAAAGCTGCTGACTTAATAAGACAAGCATCTTAAAAATCCTGGAGAGGTGGCTGAGTGGTTGAAAGCGCTCCCCTGCTAAGGGAGTATGTGGTAATCCCGCATCGAGGGTTCGAATCCCTCCCTCTCCGCCACAGACTAGAAAATTACCTACTAAACAAAAATCATTTACAATAAATTTATGCATAATCCAAAGGATAAAGATTTTTTAATTCAATCTGAGTCAGATCTACTCCTTAATAGGGCAAAAGAGGTAATTCCTGGAGGAATATTCGGGCATTATAAATATGCTGTCAGGAAAGATGGACCCAAATTTTTCTCTCAAGCGGACGGAGCGTATTTTTGGGATGTTGATGGAAATGAGTACGTAGATTTGGTTTGTGCATGGGGCCCCATGATTCTCGGCTATAACAATCCCACAGTAGATGAAGCAGCTAGAAAACAATTAAATCTTGGTAATACTGTCAGTATCGCCTCACCTGTGATGATTGAATTAGCTGAAACCTTAGTTGATTTAGTATCAATTGCCGATTGGAGTTTGTTTGGTAAAAATGGGGCTGATAGTACTTCTCTTGCGGTGATGGTATCCAGACAAGAAACCGGGAAGCAAAAAATATTAAAAATAAACGATGGATATCATGGCTCAAATAGCTGGATGCAAAGACGCAACAGTCCTGGCATTATTAATTCAGATTCCGCAGAAGTTATCTCCATCGATTGGAACGACTTAGATGGATTTAATCAAGCAATCTCAGATCATGGAGATGACATAGCATGTTTTATCTCAAGTCCTTATCATCATCCAACTTTCAAAAATAATGTTTATCCGAATGAAGGATACTGGAAACACATCGAGAAAGTTTGTCGTAAAAATAACATTATTTTAATCGTCGATGACGTCAGGACTGGCTTTAGAATTGATCTAAAAGGATCAAATAATTTTTTTGGTTTTTCTCCAGATTTAATTTGTTTGGGGAAAGCCATAGCGAATGGATATCCAATATCTGCCTTGGTAGGAAAAGACTCGTTAAAAGAATCAGCTGAGAATGTTTATTTTACTGGGACTCAATTTTTAAACTCAGCCCCAATGGCTGCAGCAAAAGCAACAATCGATGAATTAGTTAAGCAGGATGCGGTTACGAAGATGAATAATTTTGGTAACTTGTTAAAAGAAAGTCTAGTCAAGATTGCGGAAGATTTTGATGTCGAGATGATTATTTCCGGAGTCCCAGCTATGCCTTACTTTCGAATTGAGGATGAAGACAAAACACTCCATTCAAGATGGGTTGATGCTTGCTTGAGCAAAGGTCTTTATCTCACTGATTATCACAATCATTTTATTTCAGTGGCTCACGAAGATGAGCATCTGAAAAAAGTTGAGGATATTGCTAGGGCAGCTTTTGAAGTTGTTAAGCTGTAGTTTCTTCCCCTTTAAATTCTCTCCAATTATTTACTAGCCCTTTGTAGTTTATGAAAACCCAAAGAGGCATTGCTGCAAGCAACCACCAAAGCTCAGTTTCAATTAGCAAATAAATACCAGGTACGAAACCAATAGTTCCAACTACAAAACCATAGAATCTTACCTTTGCGCTTAAACTTGTGAGTAAATAAACACAAACAAAGGCAAAAATTTGATCAAATATCTGCGCTGAATTAAAAAGATTAATCTCAAACATAACAATCCTCTAAAAAAAATTTTGCATAGGATAATATATTTCAATAACAATTAGCGAATAATGAATCAATCTTCAAAAATTCTTTTTATTTCTTATAAAGGGTCTATGTATAGATATTTCCAAGACATTAAAAGAAACACCATGTTTGACTCCACCGTAATGAGTTTTTTTCCTTTTATCTTTTTCAAACTTGGCCGCACTGATTTAACCCAAGCGGAAATTCAAAAAGGAATAAGTTTTGAGTTAGCAAGAAAAAAAAGAAAATACTTTTACATAAAGTATTTTTGGCCATTCTATGAAGCCTTTCTGCACATACTTTTTGTTATTTATTACAGAAGATTTACTTATGTAATTTCAAAAAGGATGCCTGATTTGATCTGTATATGGAATGGACACAGGTTGCCTGAGTATGCAATTAAACTAATCGCCAAAAAAAATAATATTAGACTAGCTTTTTTTGAAAACGGTTTGCTTCCTGATTCTACAACTGTGGATCCTAACGGTGTGAATGATTTAAACAGCGTTCCGCGTGAAAAAGAATTTTATGAAAACTATGTTCCAAGCGGAAAAAATTTAAATTTTGAGATCCAACAAAGAGCAGCAATAAAAAGCAAAAAAAGATACAGTAAATCTCCAGAACTTTATGAAGATTTACCTGAAAAGTTCATCTATGTTCCTTTTCAAGTTAATCACGATAGTCAAGTTTTGCTAAATTCTCCGAGAGTAAATTCCATGGGAGAATTATTTCAATGGTTAGATTATTCGATTAAAAAAATTGAAGATAAAGATTTATTTTTTGTAATCAAAGAACATCCAAGTGACTCAACGAAATTTAAACATCTCCATAAAGTAAACGAGAGAATTCTTTTCAGAAATTTTGATTCAAAAGATCTTATAGAAAAATCTTTAGCCACATTAACTTTGAACTCTACTGTAGGGCTTGAATCACTTATTCTCGGGAAAAAATTAATTCTTCTCGGAGAGAGTTGTTTTAAGATCGAGGGCATAACAAGATCTCCTGAATCAAGAGACCAACTTGTGGAATGCATAAATTCAATAGACAGCTGGGAGTTAGACTTAGGTCAGATAGGAAAATATCTTGATTACTTAAATGAAATTTACTGCATCCAGCAATCTTGGAGAAATCCTTCGGAACAGCACTTCGAATCTCTAGAACAGCGATTTAAAAAGATAATATATTCTTAAGTAATTGCAGGAGCGTCGCTTCCAACAACTTCTTCCCTTAAATTTCTTTTAAGAACCTTCCCAGTAGCATTTCTGGGTAAAGCAGCTATGAAATCAACTGACGCAGGAATTTTAAATTTTGCTAGATTCTTAAGGCAGTGATTGATGATATCTTCTTCCGATAAATTACAATCTGGTTTTAAGGCAATGAATGCCTTACCTGTTTCTCCCCATTTTTTATCTGGTACACCAATAATTGCTGCTTCTGCAATTTCTGGAAGTTGATAGATAACGTTTTCAACTTCAGCAGGATATACATTTTCTCCTCCGGAGATATACATATCCTTTTGTCTATCGACTATATAAATAAAACCTTCATCATCCATTTGAGCAGCATCTCCAGTTTTGAGCCAGCCATCAACAAATGATTTTTCTGTAGCCTCTTCATTGTTCCAATACCCTGGAGTAACGTTTGGGCCTTTTATCAAAATTTCACCAACTTCACCCTGATCGACTTCATTGCCATCTTCATTCACAATTTTTACTTCAGTATGTAATAAAGGCTTACCTGCTGAACCAACTTTTCTCGCAGCATCTTCACCGGCAAGACCGATACCTCCTGGACTCGTCTCAGTCATACCCCAGCCTTGCCAAAGTTCGACACCTTTACTTTGCCATGACTTCAAAATAATCTCTGCGCACGGAGCTCCACCAACTCCGGCACCTTCAATTCTTGAAAAATCAGTTGTATCAAAATTTGGATGCTGCATCATAAATTGAAAAGGAGCAGGCACTGCAAAAAAATGTGTGATGCCATAATCCGGATCATCAATGATTTCCAATGCCTTCCCTGGGTCAAATTCTTTCATCAAAACGATTTGACCACCGTAATGAAGAATAGGATTTGCATAACAATTCATGCCCCCCGTATGGAACAAAGGTAGAACTATGAGTTGGACTGTTTTATCGGTTACCCTGGATGATCCGGCTAGATTAACTATATTATAAAACTGCATTTCATGAGTGATCATCGCACCTTTTGGATGTCCAGTTGTGCCGGATGTGTACATCAGCATAATCAGATCATCATGTGTAGTTTCAACAACATCAAAATCAATATTTTCTTTTAGTGCTTGTTCATACTCATTATTCTGATCCTCATCATCTATTTCCAATGAATTTTTAATGGAACAATCTTTTGTGAGAGCTTTCGCTGTATCTGCAAAATTCGAGCCATAAATTAAGACTTCTGGAGAACTATCATTAAGAATATATTCAAGTTCAGGTTTAGTAAGACGCCAATTGAGAGGTAATTCTATAGCACCTATTTTTGCGCAAGCGAACTCCAGCTCAAAAACTTCAGTGCAGTTATGAATTAAGATGGCAACTCTGTCACCTTTTTTGACTCCTTTATTTTGCAGCCATGAAGCAAGTCGACAAGATCTTTCCTCAAGTTGACCGTAAGTAGTTTCTCTTCCGGTAGAAACTTCTTTTACAGCAACTTTGTTCGGTCTAGTTCTAGCTTGATGGTAAGACCAATCGTAGTATTTGACTGTGCTCATTTAGCTTTAAGCAGCTCCAGCACCTAAAACAGATTTAATCTCTAGGAATTCTTCAAAACCAAATTCTCCCCATTCTCTTCCGTTACCGGATTGCTTAAAACCACCAAACGGAGAAGTTAAGCCTGAAGGAGCATTATTTATGTGAACATTTCCACTTCTAATTTTTCTAGCTACTTCTACTGCATGATCTATGTTCTCTGAGGAAACATAGCCTGCTAACCCATAAGGAGTATCGTTAGCAATTTCAATAGCTTCATCTTCATCTTTATAAGGAATGATGCACAGAACAGGTCCAAAAATTTCTTCCTTGGCTATAGTCATATCATTGTTTACGTTAGCAAATACAGTTGGCTTAACGTAGAAACCTTGATTAAGACCATCAGGTTTACCTGGACCTCCGCAGACTAATTCTGCTCCTTCTTCAATTCCTTTTTCAATGAGACCTTGAATTTTATTGAACTGAACTTCGCTTACCACAGGACCAATTACAGTATCTTCAGCATTAGGATCACCCACTTTGGTCTCATCTGCAGCTTTTTTAGCAGCAGCTTTTGCTTCATCTTGCCTTGACTCAGGAACTAACATTCTCGATGGAGCGTTACACGATTGCCCACTGTTATTAAACATATGTCTGGTTCCTCTAATAACAGCATTTTCAAAATCTGCATCATCTAAAATAATATTTGGAGATTTTCCACCTAATTCTTGATGAACTCTTTTAACTGAATCAGCAGAACCTTTTGCAACTTGGATTCCAGCTCTAGTTGATCCTGTGAAAGACATCATGTCTATGTCGGGATGAGAGGACATAGCCTCACCAACCGTAGGTCCATCACCGTTGACAAGATTAAACACTCCATCAGGGATTCCCGCTTCATGAATTATTTCAGCCATGAGCATTGCATTGAAAGGAGCAATTTCACTTGGTTTTAAAATCATTGTGCAGCCAGCAGCTAAAGCAGGCGCAACTTTGCAAGCAATTTGGTTTATTGGCCAATTCCAAGGAGTAATCATACCGACCACGCCAATTGCTTCTTTTCTAATAAACAGACCATCTTTTTGTTGTTCAAAGTCGTAATTTTTTAGAGTCTCCAGAGCCGTCATAAAATGACCTAAACCTGAGGGTGAGTGTGCTTTCGAAGCTAATGACATTGGCGCACCCATTTCAGAAGAAATAGCTTCAGCCATTTCCGAGCTTCTTTTCATGTAAATTTCTATTATTTTCTCTAAATAACCAACTCTTTCCTCTTTTTCAGACGAACTAAAGCTGGCAAAGGCATTTTTGGCAGCATCCACTGCAGCATTTACATCCTCAGAAGATCCTAAAGCGATAGAACCTATGGGTTCTTCAGTAGCTGGATTTAAAACATCAAGCTTATTAAGTCCATTTATTGGATCAACCCATGATCCATTAATATAAAACTGATGATATTCTTTCATTTTTTCCTCTCTTAAGTTTTCACTTTAAATAGTTTCTAGTTAAAAGTTGGGTCTGAATTCTTTCAGCCCACAAAGAAAGATACTTTCTTGTTTCTCTGGGGTCAATAACTTCGTGCACTGAAAAGGACTCTCCTCTAGCAAAAGGATCGCGAGCTTTTCTCAAAGAATCTTCAATTTCTTTTCTTTTAGCTTCTGGATCTTCAGCAGCAGCAATTTCTTTGGCAAACGCAACTGCAACACCTCCCTCTAATGGAAGAGCACCTGATTCTGCAGAAGGCCATGCCAACACATAAGGATCTGGACCAAAATGAGCAGCTGCAGCAACACCAAAGGATTTCCTTATCATAACAGTTGCCCAAGGAACAGTTGTCTCTGCGGCCGTAAGAACTGTCTCAGTTCCGTAAAGTATTCCAGCATTTTTCTCAGCTTCCGGACCTATTAAAAATCCTGGCTCATCAACAAAAGTTAAAATAGGAATATTAAAATTATTACAGTTTTCTATAAATCGAGTTGTTTTCTTAGCATTATCAGCAGTCATTGATCCCGCATAAAAATTTGGATCATTAGCAAAGATGCCCACAGAAAATCCGTTCAGTCTTGCAAATGCTGTAATCATGCCTCTTCCAAAATAGGGAGTAATTTCAAAAAGGCTATCTCTATCAACCACTCCTGAAAGAATCTTTCTCATATCATAAGTTCTGGATCTATCTTCTGGGATAGCATCTAAAAGATCTTGATCTTTTCTTTCAATATCATCCTCATTTGGAACGCGAGGCGCTATTTCGTATCGGTTTTGTGGAAAATAACTTATAAATTTCCTTATTTGATTTAATGCTTCCTTTTCGGTATCTACAACGTTATCAACAACTCCATTTGATTTATGAACTTCGGATCCTCCCAATTCTTCTTTAGTAAGTTCAGTGCCAAAAGCTCTTTCAACGACCTTTGGCCCCGCAATAAGAACTTGCGCAGTTTTTTTGGTCATCACTCTAAAATGTGATGCAACGAATCTAGAAGCAGGTAGTCCTGCGACAGGACCTAAGGCAGCGGTTGCAACAGGAACTTCTTTTAATGTTTTAGCTACAGATAAAAATCTTGACTTAGAGAACACCGGATCACCGTAAGATTTTTTTCCTGAAGATCCTTTCACAGATCCTCCTCCTCCTTCATGGAGTCTTATTAGAGGCACTTTATATTGAAGAGCTAAATCCTCTGTATAAACACTTTTTCTTAGTCCAACTGGATTTGGCGAGCCACCTTTGACGGTAAAGTCTTCCCCTCCGACTAGAACTTGCCTGCCATCAATTTTGCCAAAGCCAAGCACAAAGTTTGAGGGAGTGAAATCTGATATTTCTCCCTTTTCATCTTTTTCTGCATCCCCAGCTATTTTTCCAACTTCATCGAAAGAACTTTTATCTAAAAGGAGATCTATCCTTTCTCTTAAAGTTAATCTGCCTTTAGCATGCTGAAGATTAATAGCCTCTGTCCCACCTTGAGATTTAGCTAATTTATTTCTTAGCTTGAGTTCTTCAACATCGCTTTTCCAATTCATGTCAATTATTCAAATTCTTCTTCCTTCCACCATGGATAATATTCAGGCATATTTTTGGAAACAGTATCTGAGAATTCAGGATCTCTTTTCTCTAGAAAAGAAGAGATTCCCTCTGCAACATCATTACTTCTTCCCAAATAATACACTCCCCTTGAGTCTATTTTATGAGCTGACATAGGATGTTTTTCTCCCAACATTTTCCATACCATTTGTCTGGTTAAACTGACGGAAACTGCTGAGGTCTTATCTGAAAACTTTTGGGCTATCTCTAATGCTCTTGGCACCAGATTTTCTTGACTAGTAACTTCTCTGATTAATTTTCCTTTAAGAGCTTCTTCTGCAGAAAATACTTCTCCTGACATCATCCATTCCAATGATTGGCTAACGCCCACAATTCTAGGTAGAAACCAAGAGGAACATGCTTCTGGCACTATGCCTCTTTTTGCAAAGACAAATCCAAACTTTGCGTTATCGGATGCAATTCGAACATCCATCGGGAGCGTCATAGTGACTCCTACACCAACTGCAGATCCATTAATCGCAGCAATGATGGGTTTTTTAAAATCGTATAGTTTCAAAGTGAGCATTCCGCCAGTATCTCTTGCAACTCCATTAACTTTTGAATCTCTTTTGGACCAATCGAACGTTTTTTCTCCCTGAGATAGATCAGCACCAGCACAGTAAGCTCTGCCCGAGCCGGTAAAAATAACAGAACGCACAGAATCATCAGATTCTGCTTCGTCTAAAGTTTCCATAATTTCAACCATCATTTTTCCACTGAATGTATTCATCTCGTCTGGTCTAGTGAAAGTAATTAATAATGATTTATCTATTTTTTCTGTTTTGAGTGTTTCTTTATTCATAGAATTAAATATACCTTTTATAAATAAAATTGTGTATCATCGAATTTATAGCGTTGATTTAACCGACTTGCTGACGCTTTAAAAAATTAGCTAAACAGGATTCTTAAACCTGCTTAGCAAAACAAGCAGGTTTTTTTTTGGAGATAAAAATGTCATATGAAGGAAAAAATTTAGAAACCATAGCTCTTCATACTGGATGGAGAAACGATGAAAATACTGGATCAGTAGCTGTTCCAATTCATCAAACTACTAGTTATCAATTCAATGATACTGCTCACGCAGCTAGCTTATTTGGATTACAAGAGTTTGGAAATATTTACACAAGAATAATGAATCCAACTTGTGATGTTCTTGAGCAAAGAATGGCTGCCTTGGATGGCGGTGTAGCTGGTTTAGCGGTTGCTTCCGGTCAAACTGCTTCTGCATACTCAATTCAAAACGTTGCCAGAGCAGGGGATAACATTGTTTCATCTGCGCACTTATACGGTGGTACTTATAATCAATTCAAGAATAATTTAAAAGAAATGGGTATCGAAGTTCGTTTTGTTGATCCAACTGATCCAAATAATTTTGAATCAGCTACAGATGATAAGACAAGAGCTTACTTTGCTGAAACTCTACCTAATCCAAAATTGCAGGTTTTTCCAATTGCAGAAGTTGCTGATATTGGAAGAAAGCATGGTATACCTTTAATTGTTGATAACACTGCTGCGCCAGTTTTATGTAGACCTTTTGATCATGGTGCTGCTGTTACAACTTACTCAACTACTAAATACATAGGTGGTCACGGTACTACAATTGGTGGTCTTATCCTCGATGGAGGAAATTTTGATTGGGGTGAAGCAGGAGCTGATAGACAGCCTGCACTAAATACTCCTGACCCATGTTACGGAGGAGTAGTCTGGGATCAGCAAGTTACCAAAACAATGGGACTGCCATTTGCATATCTCCTGAAACTAAGAACTACTTTGCTAAGGGATCTTGGTGGAGCCATGAGTCCTTTCAGTGCTTGGATGTTTATTCAAGGTTTGGAAACGCTTCCACTAAGAATGCGTGAACACGCTAAGAATGCGCAAGCTGTCGCTGAATTCTTAGAAAATAACGATAAAGTTCAATCAGTTACTTATCCTGGACTTTTTGAGGGCGCAGAAAAAGAAAAGGCTGACAAATATATGAAAGGCGGTTACGGAGCTTTAATTGGTTTTGAACTTCCTGGAGGCAAGGAAGCTGGTAGTAAATTTATTGATTCATTAGAGCTTTTGTACCATGTAGCTAATATTGGTGATTCTAGATCTTTAGCAATTCATCCAGCTACAACAACTCACAGTCAATTAGCTCCTGAGGAGCAGCTGTCTGCTGGGGTTACCCCCGGATATGTGAGGCTTTCAATTGGTATTGAACATGTCGACGATATCATTGCCGACATTTCTCAAGCTTTAGATAAAGCATCTTAAGCTGATTTAAAAAAATCCCTCTTCTTAATTGAGAGGGATTTTTTATGGAAATCACTTGGTGCCCCTGCTAGGAATCGAACCTAGAGCTGCCACTTAGGAGGCGGCCGTTTTATCCAATTAAACTACAAGGGCTATAAAATAGTTGGGTTTTCTTCTCCTTCATACACTTCTTCAGGATCAAAAACCTTTTCTTTTTCAATAAATTCAAGACTTAAATCTTTATCAACCTTTCTGTAAAAACAAGACTTATAGCCAACATGACAACTTGCTCCAAGACCATCTAATACAACCTTTATTATTAAACAGTCTTGATCATCATCAATTAATATTTCTTTTATATGCTGAAATTGGCCACTAGTTTCTCCTTTTTTCCATATCTTCTTTCTGCTTCTTGACCAATAGTGAGCTAAGTTTGTATCGATACTCAAATCAAGCGATTCTTCATTCATATAACCATGCATCAGTATCAATTCTGTGCCACTTTCTACCGTTATTACTGGTATCAAACCGTTGTCATCAAACTTAGGCATTAAAGAATTTCCTTCTTCTACCTGTTCTATACTTATTCTCTTTCCAAATTTATTTTTCATCATATGAACTAAATTTACAAAATCGTTATAATTATCAACTATTTAAGCTATTTTGGTTATAAAAAATTGATAAAAGTTGAAAATTTATCTTATTCCTTTAATGATTTTCCTCTACTCGAAAATCTTAATTTCGAAGTAAATCCCTCCGAAATTATCCATCTGAAGGGTGAAAATGGATCTGGAAAATCAACTCTTTTAAAAATCTTAAGCGGAATATTAAACAACTTTCAAGGAAAAGTCCTTTCCACAGCTAAAAATGTATTCTTTTTAGGGCACAACTTGGGCTTAAAAGATTCTTTATCAGTTAAAGATAACCTTTTATTAGACTATCGTTTTAATTCAGAAGTTGATTCATTAAGTGAAGCTTTGAAATTATTTGAATTGAATTCAATGAAAGAAACTAAATTATTTAATCTCTCCCAAGGGCAAAGAAAAAAGGTCTCCTTGGTGCAGCTATTCTTATCCAAATATGATCTTTTTCTTCTAGATGAACCATTTGCAAACTTAGATCAAAAAGGGATTGAATTGATTGAGAATACTATCAGACACCATCAAAACAGAGGATCATCTGTTATTTTTACTTCTCACGAGGATCATAATATTTCAAGCAGGGAGCTAGTGCTATGAAGAGTTTTTATTTTAAAACTTTCCAAAGGGACTCAAAAGTATATTTGTCTAGATCGTCTTCTTTTCTAGGACCAATCGTATTTTTTTTAATTACGATTACACTTTATCCTTTAGCTTTTGGATCCGATGAAGAGAAGCTTGCAGAACTCTCAGCAGGAATTATTTGGATATCGATACTATTAGCAAACTTATTGTCACATCAATTTATTTTTAATGAGGACTTCAAAGACGGATCGCTTGATTTAGTTCTAGCATCTGGAAAATCATTATTTCTCTGGGCCAGCATTAAAATTTTTGTAAATTGGTACTTTTCATCGCTTCCTTTAATTTTTTTATCTTTACTAACTTCTTTTATGCTTTATCTTCCTTTCGATGCTGCATTGATTCTGGCTTTAACATTATTTTTAGGGACCCCAATACTATCTATGTTTGGCGCCTTAGCAGGAGCATTGACTCTTGAAAGAGGAAATATTGTTGGATCATCAATTGTTATCCCGATGTGTTTGCCAGCATTAATTCTAGGAATACTTGCTATACAGTCCTATAAAAATGAAGAATTATTCTTTTACATCTTTTTACTTGCCGCCTTTTTATTTTTTTCCATCCCAATTCTTATCGCTTCCTGCCTAGGAGCCATCAGACTTCACTTTGAGTAAAATGAGACAATTATTTAATCAATTAATTTCATTCCCTTATTTTTTTAAGATCGCTCAAATAAGTTTTCCTTATCTATTTCTGTTATCTATTTTAGTAATACTTCTCGGAGTTCTTTGGGGAGTTTTCTTCTCGCCAGTAGACGTTACCCAAGGTGAGGTTTACAGAATCATATACCTTCATGTTCCTGCAGCTTCAGTAGCTCAGTCGATCTATTACACAATGGTTATTGCTTCAATCACATATCTTATATGGCGAATAAAGATGGCGAGTGTGTTCATGATTTCTATGGCCCCTTTAGGGGCTATATTCACTTTTTTAGCTCTATTTACAGGGGCAGTATGGGGTCAGCCCACTTGGGGGACTTGGTGGGTTTGGGATGCAAGATTAACTTCAACCCTAATTTTATTAATTTTATATTTAGCAATAATCAGTCTCTTTTCTAGCTTCGATAGGAGAGCTTCCACTGATCAAGCTGTGTCTATTGTTGTATTGATTGGAGGAATTAATCTTCCAATTATTAAGTTGTCAGTTGAATGGTGGAATACTCTCCATCAGTCTGCCTCTATAACTTTGTCGGGTTCAAGTATTGATAATGAAATGTTGATTCCGTTGCTGATTTCTATATTTGGTTTTTATTTGTATGTGACGGCAATTGGAATGCGCAAAATGCAAGTTGAAATTCTTAAAAGAGAGATTTCACATAACTGGGTAAAAGAAATTTTTATAGAAAAGAGATGATCTTCGAACTACAAATAGTCCTGATTGTGAGCTTAATTATTTTTTTGATTACTTCTTCAACCGCATTGTTTGGATTAAAAAAATTCAAAGAAAAAATAAAATGAGAACAAAAAGAAGGAATAGAGTTATTTTCGTGTCCTCTTTAGTTGCTAGTTTATCTGTGGCCTTTATTTTCATAGTTTTAGCAATGAATGAAAATGTCGATTTCTATTACACGCCATCAGATCTAACAAGTTCAAAAATTATTAATAAAGATAGTCTAAGAATAGGGGGCCTTGTCCAAGAAGACTCAATAAAGATAAGTAAAGACAGTCTAAAGACGAATTTTCTTGTAACAGATTTAGAAAATTCTATAGAAGTCTATTATGAGGGCATTCTTCCTAATTTATTCAAAGAAAACTCAGGTGTTATTGCTCGAGGCTTCTATGATTATTCTGATGGAATCTTTTATGCCAAAGAAATATTAGCTAAACATGATGAAAATTACATTCCAAAAGAAGTAAAAAAGGCGCTTGTAAATGATTCCTGAGCTTGGAAATTTTCTTTTAATTTTCTCAATGATTAATAGCCTTTTATTAATCAGTATTGCCTTTATCTACCCTCCAAAAGACAAAAGATTTTTTTTATCAGCCAGCTTGGTTACTTTTTTAGCCATCTTTCTGAGCTTTATAGCTCTTGAAATATCTTTTTTGACTGATGATTTTAGTGTTCTTTATGTAGCCACTAACTCGAATCCTAATTTACCAATTTATTACAAATTTGCTGCACTGTGGGGCGGACATGAAGGATCATTATTACTATTTCTTCTTATTTTGGCTGGATGGATCCTAGTCTTTGTTCTTTTTAATGAAGATCAAAAATATTCATCTGCTTTTATGAACATTGTTTTATTTGCGTTGCTTGCTTTCACGGTTTTTCTTTCCAATCCATTCGAAAGGTTGCTGCCCATTTCTTCATTATCTGGTTCGGATCTCAACCCATTGCTTCAAGATTTTGCCTTTACAATTCATCCTCCAATGCTCTACATGGGATACGCTGGATTAGTTATTCCATTCGGTATAGCTATGAATTTTCTTTTAAATCAGGAAAAGGTTAAACAACTGGAACCAATACGCTCATGGTCTGTTGTTTCGTGGTCTTTCCTCACTCTGGGAATTTCCTTAGGCAGTTGGTGGGCCTATTATGAACTTGGATGGGGAGGTTGGTGGTTTTGGGATCCGGTAGAAAACTCTGCACTAGTACCTTGGTTGTTGTGCACTGCTTTAATTCATTCATCGATAGCAACCAACGCTAGACAAATTTTTATCAATTGGACTCTTGCTCTAACAATCCTCTCGCTAGCAGGCAGCCTATTGGGGATGTTTCTTGTTAGGTCGGGCATTATTACTTCTGTTCACTCATTTGCACTGGATCCTGACAGAGGTATTTTTCTGTTATTAATTTGTTTTGTGATAGTTATTCTTGGATTTTCTTTATTTTTTTTGAAGAGTGATAGAAGAGGTTTAAAAACTGACATGGGAATTTATTCCAAAGAGTTTATGTTTTTTATAAATAATGCTTTTTTAGTGACTTTATCGGCAATAGTTCTGCTTGGCACCATTTACCCAATTATCTACGAGATTTTTTCAGGTGGAGACCAAATTACTGTTGGAGCTCCATATTTCAATTTGGTTACCGTTCCTTTTGCTTTGATCTTACTATTCTTTCAAGCAATCGGACCTTTAACTAAGTGGGGAGGAAATAAAATAGATAATTTAAATTCAATTGGAATAATCATAATTTCAAGCATTGTCCTGAGCTATTTAGTCTCATATTTATTCTTCTCTTTTTCTTTTTACGAATTTGTCGGAAATGCAATCGTTTTGATGTTAATTCAATCGTTGGGTTTTTTAGCTTTCAAAAGCTTTCACTCTCAACGTAAAATTAACTTTTCTATGATTGCAGGACATCTGGGATTAGCAATTCTTACTTTCGGTATTACTATCTCTTCTTTAAATTCTGTGGAAAAGGAATTCGTTTTGCAAAAAAATGAATCAGTTTTATTGGGTTCTTCAAAAATCACATTAGAAGATACCCAATCAGTACAAGAAGATAACTATTACGGTGATAGGGTGACATTTTCTTTCCAAGAGGAAGATAGAATTCTGAAACTTTACCCAGAGAGGAGATTTTATCCGGCATCTAGAATGGAAACTACAGAAGCAGGAATTTACCCTTCTGTTTATAAGGACGTATATATTTCCTTGGGGCAGAAAATTGGTGAAAATGCCTGGGCTGCCAAGGTTCAAATCAAACCTCTGGTACGTTTTATTTGGCTTGGAGCAATAATTATGTTTCTAGCAGGATTATTAGTAAGAACTAAATTTAAATTTAAATGAAAATTTATCCCCTTTTAACGATCTTATTAGCAATATCACTTTTTGGGCTTTTATTTTTTCAATTATTTCTTAATTCAGATGCTCAAGGATTTAATCAAAAGAGTTTAGCTCCTTTTAAATCTAAGTTACTTAACGGAGATTCTTTTACAAGTGAAGAGCTTAAAAACGATTCTCTTTCGCTGCTCAATGTTTGGGCAACTTGGTGCGTGGGATGCAGATTAGAGCACTCATACTTAATGGAGTTAGAGAAAAAGGGAATATCTATTATTGGAATAAATTACAAAGATGATAAAGAAAAAGCTTTTAAATGGCTTGATCAATTTGGAGATCCATACATAAAAAATATATTTGATGATCAAGGAGAGGTAGGATTTATGTTAGGTGTATCGGGTGCTCCAGAGACATTTTTAATTAAAAATGGAGATTCTATTGTGATGCATCACGTGGGGGTTCTAGACAAAAAAGTATGGAAAAATAAATTTGCTCCTTTGATCAAGAAATGAAGGCTTTTTTACTGATTCTGCTTCTCTCTCAGTTAGTCTATGGTGAAGATGAATTTATGACTTTTTCTTTCATAAATGATTCGGATGAAAAAAGATTTTATTCCCTTCAAAAGGAGGTTAGTTGTCCATTATGTGAAGGATCTAGTATTGCTGGATCAAATGCTCCTATAGCAGCTGACATCAAAAACAAAATCTACACGGAAATATTATTAGGAAAATCTGACGAAGAAATTTTAGCTAACTTAAGAGATATTTTTGGTGAAGAAGTAACTTATAAACCTTCTTTTGAAAACAATATTTTTCTTTGGCTTTTTCCATTGATTTTCTTTTTATTAATTTTATTTGCCGCAAGAATTTTTCTTAAAAAAAATGATAAAAAAGTATAAGGTTTTCGGATTTTCTTTAGCATTATCTGCTGCAATTTATTTTTTTCTTTTTGGCCAGGAAAATTTTCAAAAACTAAATTTCCAGAAAGATTTACAACTAAATTTTATTGATAATGCCTCTTTCAAGGAGAAAAAAAATAAAATAGATAGTATTATTAATCTCTCCAGTAACAATCCTGCCCAAGTTTACTTTTTAGCCAACTATTTATTTGATAAAACTGAGTATGCACTAGCCTCTAGGACACTTGAGCATTTCATTCTGAACTTCCCTAATGATACTGATGCTGAAGTAATAGCTTTTACAGCAGAAACTAAATATTTATCAAATAATCAAATTTTTAATGATGATATTGAAAGTCTAGTTCAACAATCCTTGAATAAAGATCCTGCAAATGTAAGAGCTTTAATTCTAAAAGGCCTTAAACAGACCTTGGATAAAAATTATGATGATGCACTTAAATCATGGTCAATTGCCTTTGAGTACTCTGAAGATGCTGATCAAAAAAGAGTAATTATGGCGGGAATGAGCTCAGCCTTAAAACAATTGAAATCCCTCGAAGACTAAATAAAACATACAATTCAGGCAATAAATTAGATAAAATATAATAACTTTTCTTTTAATAGATGAGGCTTAAACACATTAGCCTTTCTGGCTTCAAGTCTTTCGTGGATCCCACGAGAATACCTTTCCCTTCAGATATGTCAGCAGTTGTTGGCCCAAATGGGTGTGGTAAATCAAACATTATCGATGCGGTTAGATGGGTACTTGGGGAAGGCTCTGCGAAAAATCTCAGAGGAGATAGCATGTCAGATGTTATTTTTAACGGATCCGTTGCCAGGCCTGCATCTTCGAGAGCATCCGTTGAATTGGTCTTTGATAATTCTTCAGGAAGACTCGGGGGAGAATATTCTAGCTATTCTGAAATTTCTGTTAAAAGACAGGTAGATCATGAAGGCTTATCTTCTTATTACTTGAATGGCTCTTCTTGCAGAAGAAAAGATATCACAGATATTTTCTTAGGCACTGGGCTTGGCCCCAGAAGCTATGCGGTTATTGAGCAAGAAATGGCAACAAAACTGATTAGCTCAAAACCTGAAGAATTACGCTCACATATTGAAGAAGTTGCTGGCATATCAGTCTACAAAGAAAGAAGAAAAGAAACTGAAAGTAGAATCAAAAAAACAAAAGAAAATTTAGATCGTGTTAACGATTTAAAAAAAGAAATTGATAGGAATCTCTTAAAGCTCAAACAACAAATTAAATCAGCAGAAAAGTATGATTTAGCTAAACAAAATTTAAAAAAATTCAGATCTCTGAGACTTGCATCAAATTGGCTTGCTTCCTCAGAAAAAGTAAAAGAAATGGAACTCAATCAGAAAAGACAGGAAATTGAGATACAAAAGAAGATTTCTGAAAAAGAAAAAATAAATACTCAAATAGAAGAAACTAGAAATAATCAATCTAACCTGCTTCTACAAATTGAAAAAATGCAGGAATCCTTTTATAGCAGTGGTGCCGAGATATCAAAATCTGAGCAAGAGTTAATTTCTTTGGAAGAGAAAGTTGTTTCAACCAATAATGAAATAGAATCCATCGATAAAAAAATTATTGCTTTAAATTCTGATATTAATGGAGAAAAAAACGCAATCGATCAAATCAGGACCTCTTTAGAAGGAGAAGCAAATAGTCTGGAACAGGCTAAAAACGATTTTGAAAAACTCCAGATTTCAAGTTCACCTGAAGAATTTTTGGATAAATTATTAAATGATATCGGAAGCCTGATTGTAAAAATTAAAAATCTATCATCTGAAGGCATCAATTTTGAAGATGAACTCAGAGAGGTTCTGAGTGATTCAACAAACATTCAAAGCGGTCTTTCAAGATATAAGGCTGAATTTAAAAATATTAGCGATGCAGAGAAAGGAGCTTTAAATGAAAAAAGAGAAAAATATACAAGAGCTATTCAAGAAGTTGCTAATAAAAATCTAGAAATAAGTAAATTAGAAGGAGCTATTCAATCCAAACAAAAAGAGATAGAAACATTCCAAATTAAGATAAAAGAACTCTCTCAATCTAGAGAGTCACTCATGATTCCTATAAATGAAATAAAAGAAGAAATTAAACCTCTCTTAGACAAAAGATCTGGAAACCAAAACGAATTAACTGCCTTAAGAAACAATTTTGAAAGAACAAACGAAGAAATAAGAACTCTAGAAAAAAATCTGAATATAGAGGAAATTAAGATCGAAGAACTAAAATCAATTTCAAATTCTTCTGTTGTTGAAAAACAAAAATTTATAACCGAAGCAGAAATATTACAAAAACAGATCCAATCTGAATATGGAGAATTGCAAACAGTTCTCGATAAGCTAGAACCTGAATTTGACATAGCTTTCATTGAAAATGAGATTGAAAAATTTAATAGGCAAATTGAATCAATTGGACCAATAAATCTGGCTGCGAAGGAAGAATTCAAGATCGAAGAAGAACGTAATTCAGAAATAGAAAGCCAACTAAATGAATTGAATAAAGCAATTGAAACTCTTCAAAGCGCCATCAAAAAAATTGATCAAGAATCTAGAACAAAATTCCAAGATACTTTAGATAGTGTTAATTCAGAGATTGCTAAGTTATTTCCTAAACTCTTTGGTGGAGGGCACGCAAAATTGGAGTTAACAGGAGAAGATGTCTTGGAGTCTGGAGTGGTTTTAAAAGCAATGCCCCCCGGTAAAAAAAATGTATCGGTTTCACAGCTTTCCGGAGGAGAGAAAGCTATGAGTGCAATTGCTATGGTGTTTTCTTTCTTCTCCCTCAATCCCTCGCCGTTTTGTATATTAGATGAAATTGATGCTCCTCTTGATGACCTAAATACCTTCCGTTATATATCCATGGTTGAAGAAATGTCCAAAAAGATTCAATTTATCTACATTACCCATAACAAAATCTCAATGGAGAAAAGCAAACACCTTATGGGTATAACCATGGAAGAAGCGGGGGTCTCTAGACTTGTTTCTGTAGATGTAGAGGAAGCTTTAAGCTTAGCTGTCAACGAATGAACCTAAGAGAAATATTAGTCCTACTAATTTCTTTTTTTCTTGCAGTAACAATAATCTTAACTTTTAGAAAAATAATAAACTATAGAAAGAATTCAATCAGGAAATCAAAACAGAGTTCTATTTCAAATGATGAGGAAGTAAAAGTTGAACTCGAAAACTTTTCAGAAGAAGACTACATAGACGATGACATTCCACCTGAACCTGAGCTCTCTTCAGATGACTTGATATATTTGCATATAGAATCCGATCAAAGTAATTCAATTCAATATAAGGATCTTCTTAATTATTTTGATAGCAACGATATCAATCTTGCAGATGAAGGTGGCTGGCTTAAGATATATTTAGATAATTCAAATAATTTTTCATTGGTTAATGGATTGAAACCAGGAAAATTTCTTCCCGAGGAAGGAATAGATTCTACGTCGATTATTACTATGATCCTCATTGCGAATGAACAAAATAATTGTGTTGAAGCTTTTCAGAATATGGCGGAGATGTCCTATAAGTTAGCAGCCTACTTGTCTGCAAATGTGCTTGATTCAGATAGAAATAAGTTGACTAAGCAAATGTATGACCATTATGTGCAACAGGCCGAGGAAACAGATTTAAAAAAAATTAAACTATCCTGATGGTTTCCAAGAAGGAAATTCAAAAAAAATATACAGATTTAAAAAATCGGATATTTGAACTTAACGAGTCATACCATCGAAATGACATCTCAGAGGTTAGTGATGAAAAATACGATTCTTTATTCAAAGAATTAATTGACTTTGAAAATAATAATGATTTTCTGAATACTGAGAACTCACCTACCCAAAGAATTGGTTTTTCTCCATTAGATGAATTCCAGAAATATTCTCACAGAAAGAAAATGCTATCTTTGGATAATGCTTTTTCTATTGATGATCTTACTGATTTCAATAAAAGAATAAATCCCAAAGAAAAATTCAATAACCTTAAATTTTCTTGTGAACCAAAAATGGATGGCGTTGCCATCTCAATAAGATACAAGGATGGCCTTTTTCACTCTGCTGGGACAAGAGGAGACGGAAGCATTGGAGAAGACGTAACTCAAAACGTAAAAACTATCCAAGGAATTCCGCTTAAACTTGAAAGTTTTTCTACTAAAGATCCGAAAGACTTTGATGTTAGAGGAGAAATCTACATGGAACTTTCTTCTTTTAATGAGCTAAATAAACAACTGGCAGAAAAAAAATTCGCAAACCCAAGAAACGCTGCAGCAGGGAGCTTAAGACAATTAGATTCAAAAATCGTTGCTAGAAGACCTTTAAAAATGATTGCTCATGGCATAGGTTTTGTATCAGATGAATCTTACTTTGAGTCTCATTCATCTATGATTCAACAATTTAAAAAATGGGGCTTGCCTACCAATGATCTTGTCAAAGAATTCTCTTCTGTAAATGATTGCGAATCATATTTCAATGAAATTTCCCTGCTAAGAGATAGTTTGGATTATGAAATCGATGGCATGGTCATCAAAATTGATGACTTAAAAATTCAGGAGGAAGTAGGCCTAAATGCAAGGTCACCAAAATGGGCTATAGCAAGAAAGTTTAAAGCATTAGAAGTTACTACCAAGGTCAAAAAAATAATTTTTAACATGGGAAGGACAGGAAAATTAACTCCTGTTGCTAAATTAGATCCAGTTCAAGTTGGAGGAGTAACAGTTTCTAATGCCACCTTGCATAATATTGACGAGATTGAGAGATTAGGAGTTCAGGAAGGGGATATAGTCAGCCTAAAAAGGGCTGGAGATGTAATTCCTAAAATTACAAAAGTCATTGAAAAAAAATCAACAAATAAAGTAAAAGTATCAGCGCCAGAATTTTGCCACAGCTGCAAGCGAGAGGTGAGTTATTTCGAAGATAAAATTATTTTCAGCATGGATGATGCAATTGATTTAAATTGTTTTTCCAGACATCAATTCCAAGAATCTATGGATCATTTTGTTTCAAAGGCTGCCTTTAATATAGATGGTCTTGGAACAAAAAATATAGAGTTGTTAATTGAAAAAGGTCTTTTAAAAGAAAATGAAGATATCTTTAGGCTTACAACAAATAATTTAGAGCCCCTGCCGGGCTTTGCGGAAAAATCTGCTAATAAATTAATTTCTTCTATAAAACGTAGTATGAATATCTCTCTGAGTAGATTCATATATGCGCTTGGAATAAAAGAAGTAGGTGAGGTGACATCAAAGAATTTAGCTAAAGAATATAAATCAATTGAGAATCTTTTTTTTCCATCTCCTGACAGACTAATTGAGATAAATGATATTGGAGAGGTTGTTGCAAAAAATATCAGCACTTTTTTCTCTGATAAGAAAGTTATAAATAAAATTAAAACTATGCAGGATTTGGGAGTTAATATTTCTCATGAAGAGCAGATTTCATCCTCCAATGAATTCCAAGATATGAGCTTTGTAATTACCGGCAAATTTTCCAAATTTTCTCGAAATGAATTAAAAGGCATTATAGAGTCGAAGGGAGGTAAGGTATCTGGGTCTATTTCATCTAAAACAAACTATTTGGTTCTGGGAGAAGATCCTGGTAGCAAATTAGAAAAGGCTCAAAAACTTAAAATAGATATTCTTACTGAAGATGATTTTTAAAACACCAAGTTTATTATCTGGCTTTATCATAATTCTCATTTTAAGTTCTTGTGCTGTTTCTCCTCCAAAAAAACCCAACGATATATGTTCAATATTCTTAGAAAAACGCTCTTGGTATAAAGCTGCAATTAAATCTTCAAAGAGATGGAAAATCCCTCTAGAAGTTAATATGGCATTTATATTGCAAGAATCTTCATATATTCAGGGAGCAAAACCCGAAAGAACAAAATTCTTGGGTTTTATTCCTTGGAAAAGAAAAAGTTCTGCTTATGGATATGCTCAGGCTCTTGATGGAACATGGGAAAGATATAAAAAAGAAGCTAAAAAAACTTTTGCTTACAGAAGAAATTTTGATGATTCTATTGATTTCATCGCTTGGTACAACAATTTAAGCCACAAAAAAATTGGAATCCCAAGAGATAATGCAAGGCTTTTATATCTTGCTTATCATGAGGGACAAGGGGGCTACAAAAAAGGTAGCTATCGGAACAAACCTTGGCTAACTGATGTTGCAACGACTGTTCAAAACAATGCTAATAGATATAAATCGCAATTTAATAGTTGTAAGAATAAGTTAAGAAATCCTTTTTATTACTTATTTAAAAAAGCATGAAATAAGATAATATTTCGAAATGATTTTTAAAAATATATTTTTAGCTTTAATAACTGTTCTCCTAACTTTTAGCTGTTCAATGACTGTTCCTGTATATTCAGATCAATTTGAGAGTTTTGATCCGAGCTCTTATGGATCTTTTAGATTTATCAAGCCTGAGCCCTTTTCAGAAACCTCTGATATTTCTGAAAATCCAGTGATACTTACTAGAATATCTAGGTCCATTCTTGGGTCATTAGAAAGCCTTTCTTTAGATGAAGATCAAGTAAATCCTGATCTTGAAATATCTTTCGCTTATGGTTCAAAGGATGATTACAGATATCGACCTACATCTTTCGGTTTCCAATACAGAAGGCATCCCTTTTACAACGATACTTTTTACAATTACGTGCCATCTAAAGAATTCAGGCTTGCTATCTATGTGAAAGAATCGAGTTCTCAGGAGGTAGTTTGGTATGGTTCAACAAGACTACCTAAATCTTATTCTTCTGATCAGGGAATGATTGACGAAGCGGTTGAAAGAATACTCAGCTCTTATCCAAAGAGCTAAGTATCTCTGTTATCATCTAGTTTTTCGAACCAGATGGGATTTCATTGAATGGTACAGTCTTATCGACTCTAACATCCTGAGGCATGCCTAGAACTTGCTCAGCAATAATATTTCTGAGAATTTCATCCGTACCACCTGCAATTCTAATTAACGGAGCCCCAAGCAGACTGCCTTGAAAAAGAGCTCTAATATCATCTTTGTCATCTGATTTGATGATAGATGCGTTATCCATGAGATCCATTCCAAAATTTGCAATATCTTGAAGTTTATTTGCGCTAACGATTTTAGTTATAGAAGCATCTGGGCCAGGAGTATCACCTCTTGAGAGGGCAGAGATGTTTCTCATTTTTGTATATTTCAATCCAGCATACTCGCAGTACCAATCTGCTAGTTTTTCTCGAACTCCACCGTTACTGATGGCATTCTCACCATTAAAGTCACTTTCTTTAGTCAATTCAAAAATCTCTTGAAAATCGACACCTGACGCATCTCCAACTGCTAATCTCTCGTTCATAAGAGTAGTAAGAGCAACTTTCCATCCATCTCCAACTTCTCCTAATCTTTGAGAATCAGGAATTTTTACATCAGTGAAATAAACTTCATTGAAATTGGCTCCACCGGTTATTTGTCTTATAGGTCTCACTTCTATTCCAGGAGATTTCATATCTAAAAAGAAGTAAGTCAATCCTTTATGCTTCGGAGCATTGAAGTCACTTCTTGTGACAAGAATTGCATAATCACTGTAATGAGCCCCTGATGTCCATACTTTTTGACCATTTATTGTCCAAGTATCACCATCCAATTCAGCTTTGGTCTTAATTCCAGCAAGGTCTGAACCTGCACCTGGCTCACTAAAAAGCTGACACCATATTTCTTGACCTTTTGCCATTGGCGGAAGATATTGTTTTTTCTGCTCTTCAGTTGCATAAAGCATCATGGTAGGACCAGCCATACCTTGTCCGATTTCATGGAAACCTCCAGGAACTTTATACTTACTCTCTTCTTGAGCCCAAATTACTCTCTCGATTGCAGTAGCATCTCTGCCTCCGTATTCTTTAGGCCAATGAAGACAAGCCCAGCCAGCTTCATATTTTTTGGTCATCCAATCTTTGGCATCTTGTAAGGCACTTGATTCACCACCTTCTCCAGTCATTTCTGCTGGACGGTAAACGTCACGAGAATGCTCTTTCTTTTCTGCGTTTGCACTTAGCCAATCAGAGGCTTCTTTTCTAAATTTTGCTTCTTCAGCGGTATCATTAAAATCCATTTAGTACTCCTAAATTATTGAGGTAAATTACTTCTTTCAATCGAAGAAACAAGCTTATCTTTCCATAAGCTTTGTCCGCCTATG